>JADHQF010000060.1 GCA_016778085.1 Luminiphilus sp.
ATCCCGGATGCGCGAGTATTCATCGAAACGCGCGGCCTGAAGCGTATCCGACATCAGTTCCAGCTGCGGCTGCATGCGATCAGCGAGGGCCTTGGAAGACAGCACAAAGAAGCTGTCGCTGCTTTGCTCGCTGTCGCGGCGGGCGCGACTGCTGACCGACGCACTGAGCGAGCCCACCGTCGCTGAATGCCGCTCCTGGGTGTCCAGATAGTTGAGATTGCCGACCCCGACCTCGGGCATCAACGCGGTCACCAGCGGCAGATGCTGCTGCTCGGTGGTCGTCAGTGCCGGTAGCGGGCTCACCCACTGCTGATATACGAGTCCGTTGGTGCCCGCGGTGTAGCGGTAAAGGGTTGATGTGCCAGACTCAATAACAGGCTCGGGCGATGGGGTCTCTGCTGGAATATCCGAGAGTGCCACTCTCGGCAGCACGTCTGGGTCATCTTTCTGGCTCTGTCGCGCCCTCAGCCGCTCGGCGAGGTCGAGAATCTCCGCTGTGTGCTCGCTGCTGAGATTTTCCCTCATCTCTGAGAGACGGGCCGCCTCAGCGGACTCACGGCTGGCCGAGAGGCCGATGTCTGGCGTCACGACCAGTCGCACCCGGTGGGGGTTGTCGAGCAACAGACTGCGAATGAGTCCCGGCAGGTAATCGCGGTCTTTGACCCGTTCACGAAGCGTGGCAATCACCGGCTCGAGATCCAGCGCTGCCACCGCATCGCCATAGTGTGTGGCGGCGCCAAGGGCTCTTAACATCAGGTTGAGTCCGTAAGGCATCCCGTCACCGCTGACTTCTCTTTGGTGTAGCTCGATCTGCCGCAGGATCGCCTCGACCTTCTCTTCACCGACACCGTCGGTGGCGACCTGTTCGATACAGGCCAGCACCTCGGCCTCAAAGGCCTCGGCGTGCTCGGTTTCGCTGCCTTCGATACCACAGCAGAACACCATCTCCCGCATCGACTCTTCCAGCCCGCACAGCGGAGAGGGTGCGGCGCCCCGATCGGTAGTCTCCAGGTAGTGCATCAGCGGCGAGGCGCTGTTCTCCATCAACACCGAGGACACCAGTTGCGCCTCCAGCATGGCGGTCAGGTCGGCGCTCTCGCCGAGCTTCCAGCCCATAACCAGGTGCGTTTTCTTCTCCGTGCCTTCTTCCGCATCCACCGCATAGGGGTGCGTGGCTTGCACCGGAGCATTAAAGGGGGTTTCGAGCGCGACCTCGATCTTCCGCTCCAGCGCATCAAAACGCTGCAGCACCTGTGCCTCAAAAACCTGTTGGTGTGCCTCGGCGCTGATGTCGCCAAAGGTGAGGAATATCGCGTTGCTGGGGTGGTAGTGCTCGGCGTAGAAGTCCCTCAGCTCCTGGTAACTCAAATCGGGGATGTGCTCCGGGTCGCCGCCGCTGTTGAAGTGATAGGTGTTGGAGGGAAACAGCTCATGGCACAGCCGGTCCCATAGGATCGACGGTGTGGAGGACATGGCGCCCTTCATCTCGTTGAAAACGACACCCTTGAATACCAGCGGTTGCGCACTGTCGTCGTTCTCAAACTCTACTCGGTGTCCTTCCTGTGCGAAGTCGAGCGGGTCCAGTCGCGAAAAGAACACGGCATCGAGATAAACATCTAGCAGGTTGCCGAAATCCTTTCGGTTTTGGGTGGCGAAAGGGTAGGCAGTCCAATCCGAGCTGGTGAAGGCGTTCATAAACGTATTCAGCGAGCGCCGCAGCATCATGAAGAAGGGGTCCCTAACCGGGTAGCGCTCACTGCCACACAGCGCGGTGTGCTCGAGAATGTGCGCTACGCCCGTGGAGTCCTCGGGCACCGTGCGCAGAGCGACCATGAACACATTCTCGGAGGAGTCGCTGCTCAGATGGAGGTGCTGGGCCCCGGTGTCGGGATGCGCGTACTCCTCAACGGTGAGATTCAGGCTGGGGATCGGCACTGCCCGCTTCAGCACAAACGTATTGGGGATTTGTGCGGCGGCGGGGCGGGTTGAGGCATCTGTCATGTTTGGTTCCAGTTGAGCTGTGTGGGTGTTGTCAGGGGTTGATATGGGGTCAGTCCGCGGGACTTTCCAGTGTAATCTCAAAAAGCCAGGGCCAGCGTTTGCCGGTGACCCAAATGTTCTGGGTGACGGGATCAATGGCGATGCCATTGAGCACATCCGTATCCCGCAGACGGTCTTCCTCAGGCAGCAGGCCAGAGAGGTCAATCAGGCCCACTACCTTACCCGTAATGGGGTCGATGCGCGCGATCTCATCGGTCTGCCATACATTAGCCCAGATCTCCCCATTCACCCACTCGAGTTCGTTCAAATTGCGCAGCGGCCTGCCCTCCAGCACGACCGGTAGCCGGTTCAGTGTGCCATCGTCACTCATATCGGCGGAGTACAGGTAGTGTGAGCCATCGCTGAACCACAGCGTGGAGCCGGAGTGGGTGGCACCCCAACCCTGTCCTGGCAGGGTGCTTTGGCCCAACAACGACAAATCGGGCAGGGAGTAGACCAGCATCACGCGTTCGCGCCAGGACAGCACCACCAGCCGATTGTCGATCACCGTGAGGCCCTCGGCGAAAATTCTGGGGTCTATGGACACGGACTGCATCTCTTCCATGGCGGGAAAGTCATACACTCTGATCATGGATTCACCGTAGAGGCCCGAGCTGACGTAGAGGCGACCGTCGTAAATTTCGAGCCCCTGAGTGAAATTCGCGCGATCAAAGCGCAACTGGGACATCACCTCATAGCCATAGGTGGGAACAGCGGTTTGCTGCGACTCGTTCTCTGCGGCTGGGCAGATCCCGCTGCCTAACAGCGTTAGCCCGACAACAAGGTAGCGAAGCAGTGCGCGACAGCGGTTCACAGAGGCTCGCCGCGTTTCAGCGCTCGCTCGGGGAAACGCCCGGGAGAAAGCGCTCGCTGCAGATACCGCGGCACTGCCGGCAGCGTGCCCGTCAGCTGATCCGCAACTATTTCTGCCGCCAAAGGCGCGGCGGATAGGCCTCGTGATCCCAGACTGGTCAGCACCGCGAGCCCCGGCAGGACGGGGCTCGGCGCATCGATGACCCGCTTGCGATCGTGGCGCAGTCGCTCGTAGCGGCGGTTGAACGCTGCGAGCACAGGTACCGGGCCTGCTACGGGCAGGTAGTCGTTGCTATTGCACCGATGCGCCACGTGACCCTGCCAGCCTACATCGGGGGCGCGCAGATCCAGATCGGGAAGGGCAGTCTTCATCATGTCGATATTATGCGCGTGCTCTGCCTCGCGTTCATCCGTGCCCGCATCCCCCGGACCAAAACTCGCCCCCAGGCAGTGCAGGCCCGCCCGTGCGGGTGGCAGGTAGCCCTGATCGCAGAGAGTCACGGACAGCTGTGCGAGTGCGCGTGGAGCCGGCAGATGTGTCGTCTGCCCGCGAATGGAAGTGAGCGGGAGCCACTCGAGCTCGGGTTGCTGCAGCGCGGCGTGTGCCGTGGCCAGAATGGCGGTGTCGGCCTCCGCCAGCAGACCACCCTGTGCATCGACCGCTTGCCAGCCGCCATCCTGCCCGCGGCTGAGCGACAGGGGTGCACAGTCGCCCTGCAGCGAGATCAAAGGATGTGCCAGTAGCGCGCGGCAGACAGCCTCTGGCGTCAGCCAGCCGCCCCGCAGGTAGTGAATGCCGCCGCAGCGGGGTTTCAGGCCAGTGAGCGCTGCGATTTCGCCGGCACTGAGCACCTGTGCAAATTCTGGCGCCAGCGGCAACACCTCACTTAAATGTGCCAGCGTGTCGTCGGCCTCGTGAAGCTGCACGTAGCCGCCGAGGCCGATGTCCTTATCTGCGGTCAGCGCACCGTCTCGCAAGAGCGTCTCATAGTGATCGGTGGCAAAGCCAAACCCGGCGAGCGAGAAATCGGTCAGCGGATTGTGCTGATGAGACAGCCGCGTGTAGGTGACGCCCTGCAGGTTGCTCGAGCCGCCGCCGGCGACGCTGGCGGCTTCCAGCACCGTCACGGCAACGCCTCGACGGGCGAGCGCAAATGCAGCGTGTGCGCCGGCCAGTCCGGCTCCAAGCACCAACGCGCGCTCTGGCTTATGCGGTGCAGGGTTCAGATCCCAGGGGGTGATCGCGGGTGCTGCCGCACGCGCGCTCTTGATCGTCCCGCACAGCGCATCGCGCTTGCTACCAAAGCCCGGCCGTTTATGTACTTCAAATCCAGACGTCGCGAGGCCTCGCCTGACATCTCCTGCCGCCGTGAACGTGGCGAAGGTGGCTTCGGCCCGACTCAGGCCAGCCATCGCGTCATAGAGACGCTGTTGCCACGGGCCCGGTTCCCGCGACGGCGCAAAGCCATCGAGGTACCAGGCATCGATCCAGCGTCGGCCGTGGCTGGCTAAGTCTTCAAGGGCGTCTGCGGCATCTGCCCACCAGAGATCCAGCGTGAGTCCCCAGTCGGGGAAGTATCGGCGATGGCAGCCGGGGAGCGGGTCGGGCCAGCGCGTTAGGAGCGCACTGAGCATGGGAGCCAGCTCGGGCCAGTGACCGAGCGCGCGACGCATATCCTCGGGCCTTAAAGGCGCTCTCTCGAACCCCAAATAATGCAGCGTAGCGCCCGGACGCCGGTGTGTGAGCCACCCGGCCAACGTCAGGCAAAGATTCAGTCCGGTACCCACACCGATCTCCCCGATCACAAAAGGCTGATCAGTGGTCTGTGCCGGCCAACGCTCTGACAGTCGGTTGCCCTCCAGAAACACGTACTGGCTCTCGGCAATCCCGTCTTCCGGAGAAAAGAAAATATCGCCGGAGTCGCGTGCCACCGGCGCGTCGCCGCGCCAGTCAAGGGTAAGCGGCGCAAGCGGTGTCCAGAGAGTTTGGGTGGGGTTGATCAAGGGTTGGGTTCGCTCTCAACAGCGGGGTAGGGCGAGAGCCTTGGCGAGCTCGCCGACGTCGAGTCTAACAAACCGGGACCGACGCCGCGTTCTGGACAAATCACAGTAGGAGTCGACGGAGGGGCAGGGTACACTCGCGGCTCGAGCAGGAGGACACATGGCAGCTGGCGAAAAAACGCTGACCGATGAGCAGTTTGCGACCATCAGCGTCAATGTTTTACATCAAACCTTGATTGAGGTGTCACGCACGGTGGGCAAGCGCATTTTTCGCGAGCTCGAAGCCGGGACGCGGGTCGCCTTGACGCAGCTCCGCATGGAGGATGGCGGTCAGGTGCGGCTGGATCTAACCCTTGATCACTCGGAGTTCCGTGGCGCGCTGAACTTCTCCCTGTTCCGCGACTCGGTGCTGGCGTTGCTGGGTAAGATGGCGGACAGACTCAAGGACGAGGACACGCCACTGACCGCGCTGCGAATGATGGATGAGAACGGTCAGGCCACTTCAGAGCGACGGTTGTTCGGCGTGTCCGGCGTGATTGCCGTCGAGGGTGTGCCTAATGTACTGATGATGGGCGCCACGCCGTCAACGAGTGAGCCGGTGGTGCTCATTGAATTGATGTACATCGACTCCGAACAGTTCGCTCAGTCAGACGCTAGCGCGGCCTCCTCGAGCAGCTGAATCGCCGGCGGCGGTACGACCGTCACGGTTTCTTTCTCTGTGGGTGCCGCGACCTGCGCCTCGCCCTTGGCGACGGCTTTCCCTTTCTGATTTTCAACCGTGCAGCCCAATGTGACCCAGGGCCGTTTGCCATGCTTGTCTATTACCTCAAGGGTGACGGTCAGGGTATCGCCTAACAATACGGGTGCGCGGAACTGGATGTTCTGACTGAGGTAGACCGAGCCCGGCCCCGGCAGTTGCATGGCGATGGCGGCGCTGATCAGGGCCCCGGTGAGCATGCCGTGGGCGATGCACTCGCCAAACGCAGTGGTGGCAGCGTATTCGGGGTCGAGGTGCAGCGGATTGTGATCCCCCGAGATCGCGGCGAAGGCCTCGACCTCCTGATTGGTGATGAGCCGCGTGTAGGTCGCGGTATCACCGATGGCGATTTCATCGAAGGTCACGTTGCTGATTTGCATCCTGCGGTTTCCTCGTTGTGTTCCGGTCCGGGTTTCTCTGACGATTTTTCGTGTCGTAGTGTAATGCGCGCTGTGATGCGAGTTCCGTGAGCGGGATTCAGATCTCCGCTCCAGGACATTGACCCCGAAACGCACGACCCCTATCCCGGCGTCGGGAGGTTGACCCCGCACCGCGCGATCCACATCATACCCAAACCTCCTGAGTTACCCGAGACAAACCCATGACGGAAACGGTCCAGAGCGCGATCGCCGCGCGGCTTGATGCGCTGAGCATCCCCGGCCGCATTGATACCGACAGCTACCCCTCCATCGTTGCCTTGTTTGAGGAGGCGTTGTCGACCTACCGCGACGAGGCCGCCTGCAGCAGCGTGGGGCACACCCTGACCTACGCCGACCTCGACCGGCTCTCGGCCCAGTTTGCGGGTTGGCTGCAGCACGGTGCGGGGCTCGAACGGGGCGATCGCGTTGCTGTTCAGATGCCGAACCTCATCCAGTATCTGGTGGTGTGCTTGGGCGCGCTGCGGGCTGGCATGGTGGTGGTCAACACCAATCCGCTATACACCGAACGGGAACTCGAGCATCAGCTCAACGACGCGGGCGTGAAGGTCATGGTCGTGCAGGCCAACGTGGCGCAGACAGCGGCCGCGGTGCTACCCAAGACCGGTGTACAGACCGTTGTAGTCACCGAGATAGCGGACCTTCACCCGCAGCCGAAGCGCGCTTTGATCAATTTTCTCGTGAAATATGTGAAGCGGATGGTGCCGGCGTTCTCGATACCGGATGCGCTCAAGCTCAACGCCGTGCTCAAGGCCGGCGCAAAAACGCCTTACCGCGCTGTGA
This sequence comes from Luminiphilus sp., assembly GCA_016778085.1. Taxonomy (GTDB): domain Bacteria; phylum Pseudomonadota; class Gammaproteobacteria; order Pseudomonadales; family Halieaceae; genus Luminiphilus. The sequence continues at coordinate 6,832 of JADHQF010000060.1, forward strand.
TCCTGAACCGTGACGATTTGGCCATGCTTCAGTACACCGGCGGCACGACGGGGGTTGCCAAGGGAGCCATGCTCACCCACGGCAATTTGATTGCGAATGTGCTGCAGAGTGATGCCTTCTTTGCCACCCACAACATGGAAGGGCGGGGCAGCACGGTGCTACAGCCCCTACCGGTGTATCACATCTATGCATTCACGGCGTCGATGTACGCCCTGCGCATTGGTGCGCATACCGCCTTCGTGCCCAATCCCCGCGACCTACCGTCGGTGGTCAAAGCCTTTGATGAACATCGTCCGGCGCTGTTCTGTGGGCTCAATACGCTGTTCGTCGCGCTGTGCAACGACGAGGGTTTCCGCGCCCTCGACTTCTCAAATTTGCAGGTCACGTTGTCGGGGGGCATGGCGCTGACCCACGATGCAGCGAATCGCTGGGCTGAGGTCACAGGTTGCATAGTGTCTGAGGGCTATGGACTGACCGAAACCTCCCCGACCGTATCGGGGAACCCGGGTAACGGTGTACAGATCGGTACCATCGGCGTGCCGGTGCCCAGTACCGAGATTCAGATTCGCGACGATGAGAGCAACCCTCTTGGGCTCGACGAGGCGGGAGAGCTCTGTGTGCGCGGCCCGCAGGTGATGGCCGGCTACTGGCAGCGCGCTGAAGCGACCGCCGAGGTCATCGACAGCGACGGTTGGTTTGCGACTGGAGATATTGCGCTGGTGCAACCCGACGGCTACCTGCGCATTGTCGATCGCAAGAAAGACATGATCGTAGTCTCTGGCTTCAACGTGTACCCCAACGAGCTCGAGGATGTGCTGGTGGCCCACCCGGACGTAGTCGAGTGCGCCGCGATCGGTATTTCCAGCGAGAGCACCGGTGAAGCGATTCGTATGTATGTGGTGCGCAGTAACCCTGATCTGTCAGAGGACGACGTGCGCAATTTTATGCGCGAGGGCCTCACTGGCTACAAGGTGCCCAAGTCAGTGGTGTTCAAGGATGAGTTGCCGAAAACTGCGGTAGGCAAGATTCTGCGACGTGAGCTGCGCGATCTCGACTGACCCCGGCATCGATTGATGAGTACTGCGCAGCCGGTGACCGAACGCGAGGTACCGGCACAGATCGATTTTCCCGAACAGCTGCCGGTCTCTGAGCGCCGCGCCGATATCGAGGCGGCGATCCGTGATCATCAGGTGGTCATCCTCGCGGGCGAGACCGGCTCGGGTAAAACCACCCAGCTCCCCAAAATTTGTCTGAACCTTGGCCGCGGTCGCCAGCTGCGCATTGGTCACACCCAGCCGCGCCGCATTGCCGCGCGCACCGTGGCGCAGCGCATCGCCGATGAACTCAACACGTCGCTCGGAGACCTGGTCGGTTATCAGATCCGTTTCAACGATACCGTCTCTGATGCTTCTGCCATCAAGCTAATGACCGACGGCATTCTGCTGGCCGAGCTGACCCATGACCGGGATCTCAGCGCCTACGACACGTTGATCATCGACGAAGCCCACGAGCGCAGCCTCAATATTGATTTTCTGCTGGGTTATTTGAAGCAACTGTTGCCGCGACGCCCGGATCTCAAGGTTATCGTGACGTCGGCCACCATCGATGTGGCGCGTTTTTCGGAGCACTTTAATGATGCGCCGGTCCTTGAGGTCAGCGGGCGCACCTACCCGGTGGATGTGCACTATGTTGGCGACACCGAGGATCGGGACGAGGGTGTGCGGCAGCAGATTGCCGACTTGCTGGGCGAAATCGAGCAGGGGCGATTTGGTCCTCGCGGGGATGCACTGGTTTTTTTGCCCGGCGAGCGTGACATACGTGAGCTCGCCAAGGCGCTGCGCTATAACGACCGGCTGCGGGTGCTGCCGCTCTATGCGCGGTTGAGTCAGGCCGAACAGAATCGCGTTTTTCAGAGCGGCGGCTCGGGCATGCGGGTGGTGCTCGCAACCAACGTAGCCGAAACCTCACTCACGGTGCCCGGTATTCGTTACGTGATTGACCCGGGCGAGGCGCGGATTAGCCGCTACAGCGCGCGCAGCCGCCTGCAGCGCTTGCCGATTGAACCCATCTCTCAGGCGAGCGCCAATCAGCGCAAGGGCCGCTGTGGACGACTCTCGGACGGCGTGTGCTTTCGGCTATATAGCGAGCAGGATTTTGTCGGCCGTCCCGAGTTCACTGACCCCGAAATCCGCCGCACCAATCTGGCTGCGGTGGTGCTACGCATGCTCGAGCTCGGCCTGGGCGAGGTCGATCGCTTCCCCTTTATTGACCCGCCTGATCCCAAGGTGGTGCGCGACGGATATCGGCTGTTAGAAGAATTGGGCGCGGTGTCGGCGCGGGGCAAACTGACGGCGCTCGGTCAACGCCTCGCGCGCTTACCGGTCGACCCCCGGTTGGGACGCATGCTGCTCGCCGCTAACGAGCAGGGGTGTCTGGCCGAGGTGCTGGTGATTGTCAGCGCGATGTCGATTCAGGATCCACGCGAGCGACCCACGGATAAACAGGCGCAGGCCGATCAGGCCCATGCCCGGTTCCAGCACCCACGTTCGGACTTTTTGGCGTGGATCGCGCTGTGGCGTTATTACGAGGAGCAGCGCCAGACACTCAGCCAGAACCAGCTGCGCAAGCTCTGTCAGCGCGAGTACCTTGCCTACATGCGTATGCGGGAGTGGCGCGAGATCCATGGCCAGTTGGTCATCGCCTGCCGACAGCTGGGCTTTAAGGTGCGCCCACAACTCCCGGAGGAGGAGGCCTACGAGACCATCCATCAGGCATTGCTGACCGGGCTGTTGGGCAATGTCGCCCAGCGCGATGAGGGCAAGCAGTTCAATGCCACCCGCAACCGCAAGATTGTGGTGTTCCCGGGTTCGGGCCAGTACAAAAAGCCGCCGCCGTGGCTGGTGGCCGGCGAGATCGTTGAAACCACACAGGTCTATGCGCGCCAGTGCGGGGCCATTGAGCCCGACTGGCTGTTACGCGTGAACCCGCGGGTGCTCAAACGGAGTCACTACGAGCCCGCCTGGCAGCGCCGCAGCGGCCGCGTGATGGCCAAGGAGCGCGTCACGCTCTTCGGGCTCACGATCAGCGACGGTCGCAAGGTGCACTTTGGTGACATTGATGCCAAAGCCTCGCGCGAGATCTTTATTCGCGACGCGTTGGTGACCGGCAACGTGATGAAGCCGCCCCGCTTTCTCAAAGAGAATCTGTCGCTAATGCGCTCGGTGGAAGAGCTGGAATCACGGACCCGGCGTCGCGATCTGTTAATCGAAGAAGAAGCGCTGGTGCAGTTTTACGACGAGCGCCTGGATGCTGACTGTGTGGGCATGACCTCGCTCATTAAGTGGCTGAAGGCTGATCGTGCTCGCGATGACATGCTGCTCCTTAAGCGCGAGCAAATTTTGGTGCGCGATCCGGGTGCCGAGGTCGAGGCGCAGTTCCCGCCGACCCTAGACTGGCAAGGTGTCGACTATCAGCTGCGCTACCAGTTTGAGCCCGGTCGTGAGAACGACGGCGTGTCGATCACGATTCCCTTGCCATTGCTGAATCGGGCGCCACGGTATCTGTTTGAGTGGTTGGTGCCGGGTCTGCTGCGGGATAAATGCATTGCGCTGATTAAAGGCTTGCCCAAAGCACTCCGGAAGCAGCTCGTGCCCGCCCCCGATGTGGTGGACGCCGCACTTTCTGAACTGTCTGCAGAGGACAGCGACCTCTGCGCGACTTTAAGCAGGGTGCTGAAGCGGCAGCGTGGCGTGCAGGTGAGTCCCTCGGACTGGCAGCCCGCCCAGCTTGAAGATTTTTATCGCATGAACATTCGTGTGGTGGACGCCGAGGGCAAACTGTTGGGGCAGGGCCGGGATATGGCGGCTTTGGTCGCAGAGTTTCGCGGCGGGGAGCCTGCAGTAGCCGCCCCGCAGGCCGACTCGCCAGAACGAAAAAATGTCGAGCGCTGGGACTTTGGTGACCTGCCGCCTGTCTGGAAATCCAAAGCCGCCGGACTAGAAGTTATTGCGCATCCAGCGCTGGTCGCAG
>JADHQF010000061.1 GCA_016778085.1 Luminiphilus sp.
GGCGCGCATCGACCGCGGTGAGGACGTGATCGTTGGCGTGAACAAGTTTCAGAGCGACCAGCAGGATTCGGTGGATATTCTTGAGATCGACAATGAGCAGGTGCGAGATTCACAGCTGGCCCGGTTGGCCAGTATCCGTAAGGTCAGGGACAACGCCGCTGTCGAATCTGCATTGAACGCGCTAACGCAGGCTGCGGAGTCGGGCGAGGGCAATTTGCTCGGGCTGGCCGTCGAGGCCACTCGGTGCCGGGCAACGGTCGGTGAAATTTCCGATGCCCTTGAGAAGATCTACGGACGCTTTGTGGCCAATGCACAGACCGTATCGGGGGTGTATGGTGCGGCCTATGCAGAAGATGCCAACTGGGAGGGCATCTCCATGGATATTGAGTCCTTTGTGGAGCAACACGGTCGCAGACCTCGCATGCTGGTCGCGAAGATGGGCCAGGACGGCCACGATCGCGGCGCCAAAGTGGTTGCTACCGCGTTCGCAGATGTGGGTTTCGACGTTGATTTATCACCGATGTTCTCCACGCCTGAAGAAGTGGCCAAGCAGGCCATCGAGAATGACGTGCATGTTGTGGGCGCCTCGAGTCTTGCTGCGGGTCATAAAACGCTGGTGCCTCAGCTCATTAAGGCGCTGCGTGAGCAAGGCGCCGACGACGTGATCGTGATCGCGGGCGGCGTGATTCCGCAACAGGATTATGCGTTTCTTGAGGAGAGCGGCGTGGCGCTAATTTTTGGGCCGGGCACACCTATCCCAGAAGCCGCACGCAAGGTCCTCGATGCCATCAACGCCGACAGCTGAGGCAATTCTCGCGGGTGATCGCCGCGCGCTGGCGAAAGCCATCACCTTGGTAGAAAGTCAGCGTGATGCTGACAGAGACGCCGCGCAGGCGCTGCTGCAGGACCTCTTGCCTCATTCCGGGAACAGCATCCGCGTTGGCGTCACCGGTGTGCCCGGTGTCGGCAAATCCACCTTTATTGAGACGTTTGGTCAGCACGTGATTAATCAAGGTCACCGCTTGGCAGTGCTGGCGGTCGATCCCAGTTCACCCGTCGCTGGAGGCTCGATTCTCGGTGATAAAACCCGTATGGAGATGCTCTCGCGGGAAGAGGCTGCGTATATCAGACCGTCCCCTGCCGGCGGAGCGCTGGGCGGGGTTGCATTAAAAACTCGTGAGTCATTGTTGCTTTGCGAGGCGGCGGGTTACGACGTCATTTTGGTTGAGACCGTCGGTGTCGGTCAGTCGGAGCATCAGGTCGCGGGGATGGTCGATTTCTTCTTGCTGCTCATGCTGCCCGGTGGTGGCGATGAGCTCCAGGGCATCAAGAAAGGCATTCTTGAGTTGGCCGACGCCATCGTCGTGAATAAGGCGGATGGCGCCAGCGAGGCGCTGGCGAGGACCACCCAGCAGCATTATCGCGGTGCTATGTCGCTACTGCGCCACGAAGGTTTCTGGGAGCCCCAGGTAATGACCTGCTCGGCGCTACATAAGCAGGGGATTGAAGCGGTATGGGAGACCATTAGAGAGTACGCTGACGCCGCTCGTTCTCAGGGCGCGTTCGAGTCGGCTCGGGCAACCCAGAACCTCGCCTGGATGCGCCAGTTGACCGACTCATTATTGCGAGACAATCTGGCGCGGCATCCGAAAGTCAGGGAAGCCATTCCGGCGCTGGAAGAGGCAGTGCGAGCGGCCCAGAAAACGCCTTTGGCCGCCGCTCAGGCAATATTGGCATTGGCCAGAGAGCCTGTTTGAGATGACAGGGCGAGACTCCCATCCCCGGGTCTCACGCCGCTTTCCCACCGCGTTCTCACGTCTGTGAACGCCAAGTATTTCAGCGAGGTGCAGCCGTTCTATCGAGCGTCTGCCATGCGTGAGGTCGATCGGCAGACTTATATGGCGCTTGGCATCTCTGAGTATGCGCTCATGTGTCAGGCGGGGGGGGCGGCGTTTCGGGTGCTTGTCAGCCAGTGGCCCGAAGCCCGGCGCATCCTGGTCTTATGCGGGACTGGTAACAACGGTGGAGACGGTTGGGTTTTGGCGAGACTGGCTCAGGGCGCGGGCTTTGACTGCCGGGTTGCGCTATTCGGAGACGCTTCCCGTATATCGGGTGCTGCACGCATGGCTCACGACGCCTGGTGCAACAGCACATCGGCTGAATTTTTCAATGCCGAAGCCTTGATCACGAGGGGCCTTGACGCTGACGAATATGACATCGTGGTCGATGCACTGACGGGTATTGGCCTAGCTGGCCCTGCGCGAGATGCTGCTGTGAGGCTGATAACGGCCATCAACGACAGCACGGTGCCGGTGCTATCACTGGATGTACCCAGTGGAGTCGATGCCGATACCGGATCGATCATCGGTGCGGGCATCCATGCCACGACAACCGTCACATTCATTGCTCACAAGCCCGGCCTGCTAACCGGCGCCGCCTTGAATCACGTTGGGCGACTGGTATTGGCTGGCCTTGATGCACCGCCGACTGTTTTCGCGTCGGTGCCTGCGGACGGTGTCCGGATTTCGGACAGTATTGCGGCGGGGTTGCCCCTGCGGTCACCGACCGCTCACAAGGGGCACTTCGGCCATGTGTTGGTGATTGGTGGTAACCGGGGCATGGGCGGTGCGGCGCTTTTGGCGGCTGGCGCTGCGCTACGATCTGGTGCGGGCTTGGTGTCATTGGCCACCCACTCGGAGCACGTTACGGCGGCACTTACCCGGCATCCAGAACTGATGGTCACGGGTCTCGATGATGCGGCGGGGTTGCCCGAGCTCTGTGAGGACAAGAGCGTTATTGTGATTGGCCCCGGGCTGGGCCAAGACGACTGGGCGCAGCAGAGCCTGCGACATGCTGTAGCGGCTGGGGTACCCCTTGTCTGTGACGCAGATGCGTTGAATCTGATCGCTGCGAATAATGTCACCATACCTCAAGAGATACCCTTGATCGTGACGCCCCATCCGGGTGAGGCGTCTCGTCTCGCTAGTGTGACAACCAGTGAGATCGAAGCTGACCGAGTGAGGTGGGCAAGAGAATTAGCTGAGCGCATTGCCGGGGTGGTGGTACTGAAAGGCGCGGGCACGGTGATCGCTTCACCTTGCAATGGCGATCCGCTCTGTATTTGTGCCGGGGGGAACCCCGGGATGGCGACGGGTGGCATGGGAGATGTGTTGGCGGGCGCGATCGGAGCGTTGGTAGGTCAGGGCCTGAGTGCGACGGAGGCCAGCGCCCTCGGGGTGGCGGCGCATGCGCGTGCGGGGGATCTGGCCTGGGAGCGATACGGTGTGGGTCTTACAGCAAGTGATGTAGCGAATGGGCTAGGCGTCGTGCTGTCATGCACTGGGTAGTCAGCGTAGACGGCGCATCTCGTGCGCGGGGTGCGCCGCATCCCACAGGGCGTTAAACCGATTCAAACGCGCCTTCACCTCTCGCCGCTCCGAGAGGTCGATGGGGCGCCGGGTTTTCGTCGGGATCAGCAGTCCTGCGGCTTGATCAATGATAACGAGGGTTTCTGGTCGCCACTCCGGATGTTCCTCAATTAATCGGCACGCAGCCTTCGTTGGAATGCGCTGCATTGAATGGATAAATCGACTGCCCTGCATCTTGACGGGCTCGAACTGTCGCAACAGGACTCTGAGTCCCGTTTGTCGCGCCCGACGGGTCACTCGTAACATCTCCGAGATCGCGTCATCGTTATCAAAGAGCGACATGATCGCCTCGGGGCAGCTGATGACAATATCTCGGCGTGCCGATTCGAGCAGGGTCATCAGATGTAGTAGCAAGGGATGCCGGTCTTTGATCATGTGAAGTCCTCGTCCGTGAGCGCGCCTGTCTCGCGGAGTGCCTCAAAAAGTGTCTCGGTCGCCTCAGCCAGCTCGTGACGCTGGACCCACTCTCCACTGCAGAGAGCGATCAGTGGCTTGAGCGAGTGAAGTGGCACCTCAAAGTGGCCGCCATCAATAAACATATCAATGGTATTTTCTCGCTCCCGCCACGCGATTCTGGTGGCTGGATGGAGGCGGAGCTGATCGCCCTGAGGGGCGGCCAGTGGGTAAGTATGATCAGGGTCTCCACCGCCTTCTGTCATGACCTCGCCAAACCACTGGCCCGAATCCAGTGCATCGAGTGCGTTATTGATAGCGTCACGGGCATTGGCAATGTGCTCGGCGGTGAATTCGCCGGGTCGCGCCGTCTTATGGGCGGCGGCCCCATCCTCGAGAAGACTAGTGGCTGAAATCATTTCGAGTGCTGCGTCGGTCCGTCGCGCCATGAGGTCACCGACAGAGGGGGCGCGGAAACCCAGCGAGTAGGTGATGGCCTCGCCCAAAGCCACTCCCCAGTGCGCGACGCCCGGTGGAACGTACAAAACATCACCGGGTTCAAGCACATAAGTCTGAACAGGTTCGAAAGGTGGGATCAAATTCAGTCCGTTCTCCTGAAGCTGTGGCGTCGTGTCATCGCAGTGAGGGCCGATACGCCATTCCCGCCGCCCAGAGCCTTGCAGCAGGAAGACATCGTATCGATCGAAATGGGGTCCAACACCTGCTTGATCTGTGGCAAAACTGACCATCACATCGTCGAAGCGCCAGCGAGGCAGCGGGGGTAGGGTGTTGCGCAGTGTCGACACCCGTGGGTCGCAGCGATCAACGCCTTCCACTAGTAGGGTCCAGGGTGCCGCCCCCTGAAAGGCATGCTCTGAGAATGGGCCGTCCTGCTGATGCCAGACCCCCGCGTCCTGCCAGACGATGCGACTGTCGATGTCGGGTTCCATGGCCAGACCGGCCAGCTCTTCGGCCGTGATGGGGGACTGAAAGTTGGGCAAAGCCTGCGGGCAGAGCAGAGGTCGCTGTTGCCAGTACTCGGCCAAAAAATGCTCTGTTGTAACGGGTAAGTGCATACCTGCTCTCAGATCAGTCGAGTGTCAGAGAGTGGTTTTTTTGGCCAGAACGGCAGCGTATCCGAGATAGGTATCAGGGGTTAATGACATGAGCCGCTCCTTGGCATCGTCGGGAATTTCCAAAGCGAGTATAAAGGATTTCAGCGTGTCTGCCTCGAGCCGCTGCCCCCTGGTGAGCGACTTGAGCTTTTCATAGGGCTCTGGCACGCCGTAACGACGCATGACTGTTTGAACGGCCTCTCCCAGTACTTCCCAGGCGGCCACCAGGTCATCCGCTATCGGATCAGGCGCCACCTCCAGTTTTTCGATCCCTCGGCTTAAAGACACCAGTGCCAGCTGTGAGTACCCCAAGGCGACCCCCATGTTTCTCAGCACGGTACTGTCAGTCAGGTCACGCTGCCATCGGCTCACAGGCAGCTTTTGAGACAGGTGGTTGAGCAGGGCATTGGCCAGGCCAAAATTACCCTCGGCGTTCTCGAAATCGATGGGATTGACTTTGTGCGGCATGGTGGAGGAGCCAACTTCCCCTTCGACCATCCGCTGCTTGAAGTAGCCCAGTGAGATGTAAGACCAAATATCCCGGCTGAAGTCGACCAGAATCTGGTTTAGCCGAGCAATCGCATCGAAGTACTCCGCTAAATAGTCGTGGGGTTCAATTTGCGTGGTATAGGGATTCCATTCGATACCCAACCCAGACACGAAGCGCTCGGAGAGGGCTGGCCAGTCAACATGCGGATAGGCAACCAGATGGGCGTTGTAGTTGCCCACGGCTCCATTCATCTTACCCATTGGCTGAATGGCATTAGCTGCGGCCAGCTGCCGGTTCAGCCGCATGACGAAATTAGCGAGCTCCTTGCCCAAAGTAGTTGGGGTGGCTGCTTGTCCATGCGTGCGAGATAGCATGGGCTGTTCAGCATGCGCTTCTGCAAGGCCTGCCAACGCATCACGGATGGCCTCATAGTGCTTGACCAAGACGCAATGTCCATCGCGGATCATGAGGGCATGCGCGAGGTTATTAATATCCTCACTGGTGCAGCCAAAATGCACAAATTCGCTAACTGCGTTGAGCTCCGCATCGCCCGTTAGCGCTTCCTTGAGGAAGTATTCGACGGCTTTGACATCGTGATTGGTCGTGGCCTCGATGGCTTTCACGGCCTCGGCCTGCGTTTCATCGAACGCACTCACGATTCGATCAAGCAAGTTGACCGATTCACTGCTGAATACGGGTACCTCGGCAATATCGGCGCATTCAGAGAGCGCCTTCAGCCATGCCACCTCGACTTGAACGCGCCGGTGAATGAGTCCGAACTCAGAGAAGATGTCGCGGAGTGGATCCACTTTACCGTGATAGCGGCCATCCAGTGGCGAAAGGGCTGTCAGCGGAGTGGGGCTCATGTGGTTGCCTGATATCGGACAGTGATAAGCTTATCACGGTGTCGGGCGGAGTTTGATCAATGCGTCACGCCCAGTTCGCGAGCCATGCGCGCAGCATGCTCTCTCACTCGACCGCGACTCAGCATTAATTTGAAGCGTGTACCGCCGACTTGTCGCCATAAAAATGCGGCCCTGACGCCACACATCAGTAATGCTCTCACCAGGTCGGCTACCTGCGGATTATTGAGGTGTTGCGCGCTGCCCGTCACCCTGATGCGGTAGGGGAGCGTGCTGAGCGTATCTTGATAAATGGCAGATATATTGGCGCTTAGACCATTGATATCGCTAGAGAAGTTCTCTGCCTTGTAAGCAGTGTGCTTGAGCCTCGAATGAACGATGGCCTGCAGGTCGTCTCGCGCGGCAAAACGTCGCTCCAGCTGCAGGATGGCCAAGGTATAGCGCAGCGTATCTGCCGTTGCCTCTTCCTGCGAGAGCCCCAGGCAGGCCGACAACTGCTCGAGACCCAGGCGAATGCCCTGTGGCGTCCCGAACACTGTCTCAACACCATCCGGATCAAAGCTGAACAGGGAGTGAATAGAGGCTTCGACAAAAGGTAGCGGCCAACTACCGGTTTTGGCCGCTAAGTCCACAATACGCGCTGCCTGTGCGACACCTGCCAGCGCTAAGGTCCTTTGCTCCATCAGCGAACGGTCACTCATTGAGCCTCCTCGATGATGCCGCCTCCCAGACAAATGTCATCGTCATAGAAGACGACGGACTGTCCGGGTGTAACAGCTCTCTGAGGCGCAGTGAAACTGACCTGGAGTTTCGCCCCGGAAGCGGATACTACACAGGGTTGATCCGCCTGCCGATAGCGAATTTTGGCGTGACAGTGAAGGGGCAGCGTGGGGCGCTCGCCGCTGATCCAGATCACGTCAGCCGCGGTGAGTTGTGTCTTGAACAGTGCCGGATGTTCGTTGCCTTGTGCAACCACCAGCACGTTATCAGCTACTTGTTTGTCGACGACATACCAGGGCGCTTCAAGGTGATTTGCCAACCCGCCAATACGTAATCCCTGCCTTTGTCCGATGGTGTGATACATCAAGCCCTCGTGTTGTCCCAACTCGTCTCCCTCTAACGACACGATGGGTCCCGGCTGAGCAGGCAGATATTGCCGGAGGAAGTCGCGGAATCTGCGTTCGCCAATAAAACAGATCCCTGTGCTGTCTTTTTTACGTGCTGTCACGAATCCGGCGGCGGTGGCTTTCTCACGGACCAACACCTTGTCAACATGACCGATGGGAAACAGGCTCCTGGCCAATGCCTGATGATCGACTTGATGCAAAAAATAGCTTTGGTCCTTGTTACCGTCGACCCCTTTGCGTAGCCGTGTTGAGCCGTCTGCTGAATCAGTTCGCACGTAGTGGCCTGTGGCGATCAGGTCGGCGCCCAACTGTGTGGCATAGTCGAGAAAGGCACGGAACTTGATTTCCCGGTTACACAGAATGTCAGGATTGGGAGTCCGGCCGGCGCGATATTCGGAGAGAAAGTGGTCGAAAACGTCGTCCCAGTATTCCGCAGCGAAATTGGCGCTGTGGAGGCGGATCCCCAGTTCATCCGCCACCGATTGTGCGTCGGCAAGATCGTCCTTGGCGGTGCAGTACTCGGTGCCGTCATCTTCCTCCCAGTTTTTCATGAACAGGCCCTCGACCCGGTAGCCCGCTTCAATCAACATAAGGGCCGCGACGGAGGAATCCACTCCACCTGACATACCTACGATGACGGTCTGATTATGTATCGATGTGCGGGTCACGGCAGTGGCTTGTCTGGTCAAAAGACGGCTGGAAGCATGAGGGGAGTGCGCAGTTGGGTCAATGCCGCATCAGCGAAGGTGGTCGTAACGATGTTCACCGGGCTGGAGTCTGCCCAATTCCCAAGGCCCGACGCCGACTCGGATCAATCGCAGGGTCGGGTAGCCTACCGCCGCCGTCATCCGCCTGACCTGTCGGTTTCTTCCCTCGGTAATCGACAGGCTCAACCATGAATCTTTGACCGTTTTGCGCTGCCGAATCGGCGGGTCTCGGGTCCAAATATCCGGCGGCGGAATGCGGCCAGCTTTTGCAGGCCGGGTCATGCCATCTTTGAGTTCGACACCTGAACAAAGCCGCGCGCAGGCGCCATCATCGATATCACCTTCAACCTGCACCCAATAGGTCTTCCACTGCTGGTGCCGCGGGTGTGCAAGCCTCTGCTGAGCTTTGCCGTCCCGAGTGAGCACCAGCAGCCCCTCCGAGTCGTAGTCGAGCCTGCCGGCTGGGCGAAAACTCGGCGCATCGAGGAAGTCGGCCAGCGTCGCCCTGGGGTTATCCGGCTGTTCGCGATCTGTAAATTGGCTCAGCACATGAAAGGGTTTGTTGAACAAAATCACCTGACTCATTCGCCTAGTGTGCAGTATTTGATGTTAAAATGCGCCGACCGACCAGACACGCACCGGCGCTCCCATCAGCAGGGGCGCGGGCGTATTGTGGTCACCGGGAGTGCGCTCCGGGATTTGTTTCTTTTGGGGGATTATCAATATGTCTTATAAGCACATTTCCGTTCCTGAAACCGGCGACATGATTGTTGTCAACGCAGACAACAGCTTGTCCGTGCCGGACAACCCCATCATTCCCTACATCGAGGGGGATGGTATTGGGGTCGATATCTCACCGGTGATGATTGCGGTGGTCGACGCCGCGGTGGCCAAGGCTTACGACAGTGGGCGACAGATATCGTGGATGGAAATCTATACCGGCGAAAAAGCCGCCGAGCTCTATGATGGTGACTGGTTTCCTGAGGAGACACTGGACGCGATCAAGACCTACAGCGTCGCCATCAAGGGCCCACTGACGACACCGGTTGGCGGTGGGTTCCGCTCGCTCAATGTGGCGCTGCGCCAAGAGCTCGATCTCTATACCTGCCTGCGCCCTGTCCGATGGTTTGAGGGGGTGCCGTCGCCGGTCAAGAAGCCGGGCGACTGCAATATGGTGATCTTCAGGGAGAACTCGGAAGACATCTACGCCGGTATTGAATATCAGGCCGGTACAGATGAAGCTCAAAAGGTCGTCGATTTCATTATTCAAGAGATGGGCGCAACCAAAATTCGCTTCCCCCAAAATGTCGGTATCGGCATCAAACCGGTATCTGCTGAGGGCACCCAGCGCTTGGTGCGGAAGGCGATCCAATACGCGATTGATCAGGACTTGCCCTCGGTAACGTTGGTGCATAAGGGCAACATCATGAAATTCACGGAGGGTGCCTTCCGTGACTGGGGTTACGAGCTGGCACAGCAGGAATTCGGCGGGGAGCTGCTGGACGGTGGCCCTTGGGTGAGCATCAAAAACCCCCGCACGGGCGGCGACATTGTGATCAAGGACGTCATCGCCGACGCGATGCTGCAGCAGGTTCTGACGCGCCCAAGAGATTACAGTGTGGTGGCCACGCTCAACCTGAACGGCGATTACTTGTCCGATGCGCTGGCCGCGCAAGTGGGTGGTATCGGCATCGCGCCGGGTGCGAACCTCTCAGATACAGTGGCGCTGTTTGAAGCTACCCACGGGACGGCACCCAAGTATGCGGGGCAAGACAAGGTCAATCCGGGCTCCCTCATCCTGTCCGCGGAAATGATGCTTCGCCACCTCGGCTGGAACGAGGCGGCGGATCTGATCATCGACGGCATGAACGGAGCCATTCAGGCTAAAACCGTCACCTATGACTTCGAGCGGTTGATGGAAGGGGCGACACTGGTGTCCTGCTCGGCATTCGGTGAGGCCGTTATTTCACACATGTGAAGCGCCTGAGTTGCTCAAGAGCCCGCCTCGAGCGGGCTTTTTATTGCCTGCCTGCTGGTGGCGGTAGCATGTGCACGCTAAAAGCTTGCTCTGGGTCAGCAAAAAGCGACAGAAACTCAGCAATGGGAGCTCCAAAATTCCGCGGTTGGACTATACTGAGGCTATGCACGAATTAGTCCGCGACACCGTTTTTGCCCCACTATGTGGTACCGGTACTGACAGAGAAGATCATGACGACGGTGATCTCGCCGTTGCGCCCGCCAAACCGCAGCTCAAAAAACCGCCGCTTTACAGGGTGATACTTCTGAATGACGACTACACTCCGATGGAGTTCGTGGTTCAGGTGCTGGAGCAGTTTTTTGGTATGGGCCGGGAGAAGGCCACTCAGGTCATGCTGGCGGTCCATACGCAGGGTAAGGGCGTATGTGGAATATATCCGCAGGATATTGCCGACACGAAGGCATCGCAGGTGAACCAGTGTGCCCGTGACAGTGGACATCCGCTACTGTGTGAGGTGGAACCGTCCAGCGACGACGAAGAGGACTGACTGAATGCTGAGCAAAGAGCTCGAGAATACGCTCAACGAGACGTTTCGCACTGCGCGAGCCAGACGCCATGAGTTCATTACGGTGGAGCACCTGTTGCTCGCACTGCTAGACGACTCTGCTGCCGTGGCCGTGTTTGAGG
>JADHQF010000062.1 GCA_016778085.1 Luminiphilus sp.
GCACCATCAGGATCTCTTCGCGCCCCACGGGCTCCATTTGCCAGTCGCCGGGTTCGGGCAGTTCAGATTCCCGACCCAGTAGCAGCCACACCCGCGTCCACATGCCTTCCCATTCCTGCTCCATGAAGTCGCGGGAGGTATAGCGGGATCCGGGAATACTGTGCCCGCGAATGGATTGCTCGGGCCAGTTGTCCAGTGTCGGTATGGGCGCATTCATCGGGATGGCTCCGTGGGGATGTGTCAGCTTTCTGGCCGCTCAGTTTACTGCGATCCGCATGAAACAAAAGGGCCGCTGGCCGGCACTCAGTTTCGAGGCGATCGAAGCCGACAGGCTACGCCAGTCGATGATGGGAGAGTAAAGCGGACTGACTACCAGCCGAACATGGAGGTGGCGTGGCCGAAGTAGCACATGCCGATGAAAGCGATAATCGCGCTGATGAGCGCCAGCCACTCGATCCCCTCGGCGACATCAGGGTTTCTCTTGAGGCCAAAGTCTCCTGCGAGGCTGATGAGCCACATGGCCGCACAGCCCCAAAAGCCAACGACCAACCAGCTCATAACCGTTTTCTCCCGCGCTAAGGTTAAGCGCTAGAGCTTGTGGGTGCGGTCCAGTAACAGCAGCGGTGTCTGCCGCGAGGCCGCGTCAAGGCTTACGATGACCCACAGCGCGGCAGGAATTGCCCAAATCAGATAGTCCATATCGAGTGTTCTCGTATCTGCTTACTGCCAAAAGATACGGCTACGCGAAGCCCTCGGATTGCATTAAGTCGAGGGCGGCAGAGTCGAAAAAGCGAGGTACCAAAAACCAAAAAGCCCCACCGTCGGGGTGAGGCTCTTGATCGTGGTGCCCAGGGGCGGAATCGAACCACCGACACGAGGATTTTCAATCCACTGCTCTACCAACTGAGCTACCTGGGCAAAAGAGGGGCTTACAGCGCGAAGGCCGCGTATTAAACCCGCGCACTCTCCACGCGTCAAGTAACACGGCGGCTTCCAGACCTTGTGTCAGGCTGGTATCGGCGGTGTTGTGTCTTCTGCGGAGACGCTGTCCGTGACCGGCTCAGCCGATTGGTGATCAGATGCTAGCAGCGAGTAGATCGCAGGCAACAATACCAGCGTGAACAGAGTGCCGATGAGCATACCGATCACCAGAATAAAGCCGATGCTGTTGCGCGCCTCGGCGCCTGCTCCTTCAACCAATACCAGCGGGAAGTGACCAAACACGGTGGCACCGGTGGTCATGAGCACGGGCCTCAGTCGATAAATGGAGCCCGCTTTAATCGCCTCTAACTTGCTCATCCCTTGCGCCTGAGCTTGGTTGGCGAATTCCACAATCAAGATGGCGTTTTTGGAGATGAGCCCCACCAGCGTAATGAGCCCCACCTGGGAGTAGATATTAATCGTGGTGAAGCCGGTAAAGGTGATCACTATTGCAGCGAACAGGGCCAGCGGTGCCGATCCGAGCAGAATAATCAGTGGGTCACGGAAGCTATCGAATTGTAGTGCCAATACCAGGAACACCATGATCAAGGAAAGCCCCAACACGTTGACCATAGTATTCCCTTCGCGCCTTATCTCCCGGGACTCGCCGGTGTAGTCCAGCACATATCCCGGCGGCAGTAGTTCGCCGGCTAGCTCCTCCACATAGGTCAGCGCCTGCTCTTTGGTGTAGCCGGGAATCACGCCCCCAAAGAGCTTGAAGCTACTCTTTTGCTGAAAACGAGTCAGTGCTCGGGGTTCGGTATTGCGTTGCAGTACAGCGAAGGTGCCGAAAGGCACCTGATCGCCAGAGGGCAGTTTGACAGGCGTATCCAGCAGTGCCTCGGGTGAGAACTTGAAGGTCTGTTGCAGTTGGGGGATGACCCGATACGCTCGCCCGCGCTCGTCGTATCGCGTGACGTAGCCCTCTGAGACGAAAAGGTCCATCTGAGAGGTCAGGTCCCCCAGTGTCATGCCGAGGTCAGCCATGCGGTTTTTGTCCAGCTGATACTCCACCGCCAGCAAATCCATCTTGAGGCCGCTTTCGAAAAAGTAGAACAGCCCCGAAGTCATCGCCCGTCCGGCCATGGTGTTGGCAACGCGGTGCATGTTGTCGAGGGAGTCGCTGGAGGTGACTACCACCTCGAGATCGTACTGACCCGCGGTAGGCAGAGAGGGTTGCGCTGAGGGAAACGCGGTGACGGTTGGCACACCTCTCAATCGCTCACTCATGGCAGGCAGCAGCTCATGGGTTGTGACATCGCGGTCATCGGGCGAAACATATTCCTGACCACCGTACCCGAAGCCGGGATTAATGCTTTGCCAGATATAGGTGGCGGTGGGTTCTGAGAGCATTACGTCGACCGCATCGACAAAACCGCCCACCGTTTCTTCCATAGAGGCTTCTGGCGCCGCTTCGACGATTAAAGAGATGCTGCTGGTATCCTCAACTGGCGAGAGTTCTTTCAACGAGAACAAGTAGAGCGGGACCACAAGCAGCGACAGAAATAGCCCTGCTGTGACCAGCTGCCATCGCCACCGCAGCGAGAAGTCCACCACGTCGCCATACTTTTGGGTAATGCGCTCAAAGCGGTCATTGACCCAGCGCGCCATTCGGGTTTCGTGACCTTTGTCAGGGCATACCCATGCACTCATGATCGGTGAGAGTGTGATCGCAACGAACCCCGATATGACCACAGCAATGGCGAGCGTGAAGGCGAACTCCCTAAAGAGCACCCCCGAGAGGCCTGAGAGGAAACCGATAGGGGCGTACACCACTGCCAGTGTCATAGTCATGGCAATAATCGGTGAGAGCAGCCGGCGGGAGGAGGCAAGTGCGGCCTCTTTTCTCGTCATCCCCTCGCGCAAGTTTCTGGCGACGTTCTCGACGACCACAATGGCGTCATCCACCACCAGGCCGACCGAGAGCACGATAGCCAGAATGGTCAGCAGGTTCATGGAGAAGCCGATCAGAGATATTGCCGCCGTCGCGCCCAGTATGGAGATAGGAATGGTCAACAGCGGCACCAGAGCGCTGCGTGCTGAGCCCATCAGCGCCAGAACCACTAGGCCTACAAGCAAGATGGTCTCTCCCAGCGTGCTGAAAATCTCCGCTACGGCTTCTCGCATGTAGCGCGAATTGTCAAAAGGAATAAACAGCTCGAGATCTTCTGGCAGTGATTCGTTGATCTCAGCCACGGCTTTATAGAGGGCGTCGCCCACCACGATTTCGCTGGTGCCGGGCTCGGGGTATACCCCGACGAACACAACTTGATCCTGGTTGTAGCGATCGAGGTTATTGAGTTCTGTCGTGCCAATTTCGATTTGCGCGACATCGCCCAAACGGATGTCCACGTCTCCATCTTTCTGTATCAGCATGTTGGCGAAGTCGGAGGGCGTTTTGGCATCACTGTTGGTTTTCAGGTTGACTCTCTGAGAGGTGCTCTCGGTGCGACCAAAGGTGCCGATGACGTTATTGCGCCGCAGAGTGTCCGCGACTTCAGCGGCGCTGACATCGAGCGCAGCCATCTTCCACGGGTTAAGCCAGATACGCATGGATTGCTGTAAACCGTAGTTCTCTACCCGCTCAACATCGGGTATCGCAGCCAGTCTGGGCAGGATGTCCCGCTGGATCAGGTCGCTGACACCGGCATAAGTTCGCTCAGGCGGAATACGCAACGCGAGATAAAAGCTTGCATAAGGGGTATCAGCACGACTGATTTGTATCGATGGATCCTCGGTGCCTTCCGGCAATTCAAAGCGAATCTGGCTCAGCCGGGTAGACAGGGTGGAAATGACCTCGGTCGTGTCCTGATTGAGCTGAAGCCACAAAGTGACAGTGCTGGTGCCTGCAGTGGTGACGGATTCGATGTAATCAAGCCCGGGCACGCTGCTGGCCGCACGCTCAATAGGCTCGGTCACGAAGCCTTGCACGGTCTCGGCGCTGGCGCCCGGGTACGCTGTAACAATCGCGATGGAAGAGCTCTCTATCACCGGAAAGGAAATTACTGGGAGATCTACTGCCGATCGAATCCCGACAAGCAACAGGCTTAAACAGACCACGACGGCCACGACGGGCCGCTTAATAAAGAGGTCAGTCCATCGTGGCGATAAGGTGTTAGGGATCATTGGTCTGTGGGTCGAGCCTGAACCGAGACGAAGAGGTTGTCCTCCAGCTTGAACGCGCCTTTGTTGGCAACGAGTTCGCCGGGGACCATTTCTCCACTGACGAAGAGCTTGTCGCGACTCTCACCGCGGACGTCCACTCGCCGAATGCTGGTGCGGTGAGGAAGAAAAGCGTCTGCTTCGGCTTCCTCAACGACGAATACGTGCGGACCTTGAGCGTCCCAGCGCACGCTGCGCTTGGGCACTGACATCAGATTTTCCATTGGCCCGGTATCGACCGCTACCTGCACGAGCGATCCGTGTTTGAGCGCGGGCGCCTCGAGTTCAGCACGGACATCGTAGGTACGAGTTCCCTGCGCATAGGCGGCAGAGACAGCAATGACCCTGGCGGGTCCCGCAAAGAAGCCGTTGACGTCACGGATCTCGACGGTGTCCCCAACCGCAATGCTGGCGAGGCCTTGCGGGACCTTAAAGTCAATCCATCGGCTCGCTGTCAGGCCAGTGAGGGTCGTCAGCATTTCGCCAAAGCGCATCAAGTCGCCGATCCGCTGGGTGTAGATACCCATCGTGCCGGCAAAGGGCGCGCGCACTGTCATCCTGCTCAGCCGCGCCTCTAGCACCGCTATCTGCGCGCTCAGGGACAGTTTACGGGCCTTGAGGATGTCCAACTGGTCCCGCGACACCAGTGAATCTGCTTCCAGCGTGAGGTTGCGCGCTAACTGGGTGTCTACGAGGTTCAAGTCGGCCTGTAGCGCGTCTCGCTGGGCCTCGACGTCGTCATCAAATAGCACTAGCACCTCGGCACCAGCAGGAACGGTCTCGCCGCTTTGATAGGGGAGCTCCACAATCCGGCCGGGTGTCTCCGCTGAGATAACAAGATACTCCGGTGACTGCACTGTGCCACTCAGAAGCCTGGTGGGCTGCCATTCGTCCGCCTTGGCGCTGGCAACAGTCACCGTCTCGTAGGCCGGCGGGAAGCTTTCCATCAGCGCCATGGCTTGCGAGATCTGTACAAACTTGATCCCGGCCAAAGCAGCCGTGACAAAGCCACACACCGCACCAGTGATAATCCAGGGTTTCGCGCTCATCGTCTGCATTCCAGCATCTACTTGCGACCACCGAGTTCGCAGTACAGCGTGATCATGCGGTTACTCACTTGGCGGCACATAGCCTTCGGCCTGATCAAAGTCTTCGCCAGCCAGAAACTTGTCCATCTCGCCCATCAGGTAATTGCGCGCTTCCGGGTCCATCAGGCTGAGGTGTTTTTCATTGATCAGCATCGTCTGGTGGCCCTGCCATTCGAGCCACGCTTTTTTCGACACGTTGTCAAAAATATCCTGGCCTTTGGCGCCGGGCAGGGGTGGGCGCTCGAGTCCCTCGAGGTCCTCACCATAGCGTCGGCAGTGGACGGTTCTCGCCATCAGTTGCTCCTTGGAGGGTTTTCTTTCCCCAGCTTAGCCAATAGCCGCACGATGGGTGCAGGTAGGCCCACCGAAGGCGGTGGGTGCAAAGCGAACCATTGTAAGTTATCGGCGTGGGATTCTACGCCAATCTTCTCGGGGTGGTTCTCGGCGCACTGCGCCCTTACCGAGTGAGCCTTCAGCTTGAAATGCGTGAAGGTGTGGTGAAAGGGTTCGTCGATACGACAGCGCTCGGCCGGTAGCGACAGGGTATTTGCTATCCATGCTTTAGCAGCAGACGCCTCCTCAAACTCCGGCGGCGCCCACAGGCCGCCCCAGATACCAGAGTCTGGTCTTTTTTGCAGCAGCACCTCCCCGGGCGCGCGCGTGACCACGGCGAGCCATCGTTGTCGCAGTGGAATCTGCTTGCGCGGCTTGCGGCCGGGAAAATCACTTTGTCGGCCCTGTGCACTGGCGGCGCAACCCCGCTCCAGGGGGCATCTCTCGCAGACCGGCCGGCTCCGCGTGCAGCAGGTCGCGCCGAGGTCCATGATCGCCTGCGTGTAGTCTGCAAGGCGCTCTTTTGGCGTGTGGTGCTCGGCAAAGGACCACAGCGTGTCGCTGACCGGCCGCTGACCGGGCCAGCCTTCGACCGCGTGGTAACGCGCGAGCACCCGCTTCACGTTGCCATCGAGAATCGGCGCCCGGCTATCCATGGCCAAAGAGAGAATCGCACCGGCGGTAGAGCGCCCAATACCGGGCAGGGCCTCGAGCCCTGCCAAGTCGCTCGGGAAAACGCCGTTGTGCGATGCGCAGACCTGTTTGGCACAGCGGTGCAGGTTGCGGGCGCGGGCGTAGTAGCCGAGGCCGGTCCACAAGTGCAATACAGTGTCCTCGGCGGCCTCAGCCAGATTTTCGACCGAGGGGAACTGCGCCATAAAACGCTCGTAAAAGGGAATGACCGTGGCGACCTGCGTCTGCTGGAGCATGATCTCTGACACCCAAACGCGATACGGCGTGCGGTTTGTTTGCCAGGGCAGGTCCTTGCGCCCGTGCTGGTCAAACCAATCGAGCAACGCGTCGGCAATGTGATCTTTTTCACTCATGAAGTGGTAAAGCTTCGCAATGAAGAAGCAGGGCTCTTTCTATACAATGGCGCTCCTAGTGTAGCGCCCGCGCAGTCTCGCGGGTTGCCCGGAGAAGACAGCATGAGTCAGCAGGAAGCGGGTGTTCGCAAGGCATCAGTCAGCCGCGAGACCCTAGAGACCCAGATTGCGGTCGAGCTATGCCTCGACGGCACCGGCCAGTGCACCCTCGATACGGGGCTACCTTTCCTCGAGCATATGCTGGATCAGATCGCCCGACACGGTCAGGTAGATCTTGATATCAAGGCCAATGGAGACCTGCACATCGATGCTCACCACACGGTGGAAGACATCGGCATCACCCTCGGGCAGGCGTTTAGCAAAGCGATTGGCGATAAGAAGGGCATTGTGCGCTACGGGCACGCCTACGTACCCCTCGATGAGGCGCTATCGCGCGTAGTGATCGACTGCAGCGGTCGTCCGGGGCTCGAATTTCACGTGCCCTTTACGCGCGCCAAAGTCGGCGAGTTCGACGTTGATCTGGTGGTCGAGTTCTTTCAGGGCTTTGTGAATCACGCCGACGTGACGCTACACGTCGATAATCTCCGCGGCCACAACGCCCACCACCAGGCCGAGACCGTATTCAAAGCGTTTGGCCGGGCGTTGCGCATGGCGGTCGCGCCCGACGCAGCCATGGCTGGCACCAGCCCCTCGACCAAAGGGGTTTTGTAAGCCGTGACCCACAGGGTTGCCGTAATTGATTACGGCATGGGCAACCTGCACTCTGTGGCGAGCGCGCTGGAGCACGTGGGGGCTGCCGGGGTCGTGGTCAGCCATGACCCGCAAGCTATCCTTGATGCCGACCGGGTTGTTTTCCCGGGTGTTGGGGGTATCCGTGACTGTATGGAAGCGATCCGTCGCCTCGGCTGTGATCAGTTGTTGGATCAGGTGCTGAACGTGGACCGCAAGCCGGTGCTGGCCATTTGTGTCGGCATGCAGGCTCTCATGTCTCACTCTCAAGAAAATGGCGGTGTCGACTGCCTTGATGTGTTGCCGGGCCAGGTTGCCTTCTTTGGCGAGGCGCATCACAGCGACCAGGGTGAGCGACTAAAGGTGCCGCACATGGGCTGGAACGCCGTGCGGCCGGCCATCGCTCATCCCTTGTGGCGCGGCATCGAGCCCGACACGCGTTTTTATTTTGTTCACAGTTATCACGTAGTACCCGATAACAAGGCTGTGATCGCAGGCACCTTTGATTACGGCCTCACAGGTTGCGCGGCACTGGCGCAGGAGAATTTATTTGCAACGCAGTTTCACCCTGAGAAGAGCCATACCGCGGGGCTGACGTTACTCAAAAACTTTCTCGACTGGAACGGCACATGCTCGTAATACCCGCCATCGATTTAAAAGACGGCCAGTGCGTGCGCCTGCGGCAGGGTGACATGGCAGACAGCACCGTATTCTCTGACGACCCCGTTGCCATGGCGCAGCGATGGTTCGACGAGGGCGCCCGGCGGCTCCATATTGTCGATCTCGACGGCGCTTTTGCAGGCGAGCCCGTCAACGCCGGCATCATCGAGGCCGTCTCGAAGGCGTTGCCGACGTTGCCGATTCAGATCGGCGGCGGCATCCGCAATCTCGAGACGATTGCGCGCTATCTGGAAGCCGGAGTGGAGTATGCGATTATCGGCACCATGGCAGCCAAAAATCCTGAATTTGTCCATCAAGCCTGCGCAGCCTTTCCGGGGCACGTCATTGTCGGCATCGATGCCCGAGGGGGCCGTGTTGCTGTAGAGGGCTGGGCCAGCGAGAGCGAACTCGATGCCACCGATCTTGCCAAGCGCTTTGCCGATGCGGGCGTGAGCGCGGTGGTCTACACCGATATTGACCGCGACGGCATGATGCAAGGTGTCAACGTCGAGGCAACGGTGGCCTTGGCGGCTACGTCCGGCCTCCCGGTTATTGCCTCAGGCGGCATCAGCCAGCTTGAGGATGTGCGTGGCTTGATGCAGCACGCGAGGGCAGGCATATGCGGCGCCATTACGGGGCGCGCGATCTATGAAGGCACGTTGGATCTTGCCGAGGCTCAGACCATGGTCGATGCTTTTCTAGAGAGCGACTGATGGCACTCGCTAAACGCATTATCCCGTGCCTCGACGTTGATCAGGGACGGGTGGTGAAGGGCGTCAACTTTGTGGGTATTCGTGACGCCGGTGACCCGGTGGAAATTGCGCGGCGCTATAACGAAGAGGGCGCCGACGAAATCACATTTCTGGACATTACGGCGAGCCACGAAGAGCGCGACACGACAGTGCACACCGTGGAGCAGATTGCCCGCGAGGTGTTTATTCCGCTGACAGTGGGCGGTGGCATTCGCTCGTTGCAGGATATTCGCACCATGCTGAATGCGGGTGCCGACAAAGTCAGTATCAATACCGCCGCGATTCACGATCCCGAGCTAGTGCGTGACGCGGCGGCCCGATTCGGCTCCCAGTGCATTGTCGTGGCGATCGACGTGAAGCGGGTCTCGGCACCCGATGATGCGCCGCGCTACGAGCTGTTTACCCACGGCGGCCGCAAGCCCACCGGGATAGAGGCGGTGGAATGGGCCGCAAAAATGGCGGCGTTCGGTGCCGGCGAATTGTTGCTGACCAGCATGGATCGGGACGGCACCCGTGACGGTTTTGAGCTCGTTATTACCCGTGCCATTACTGATGCGGTCGACATTCCCGTGATTGCCTCGGGCGGCGTGGGAACGCTTCAGCACCTGGCCGATGGCGTGACAGAAGGGGGCGCCGACGCCGTGTTGGCCGCCAGTATCTTCCACTTTGGTGAGTACACGGTGGGCGAAGCCAAGTCGTTCATGGCCGACCAAGGAATCACGATGCGTGTGTGACAGCGGGCAACCTATCGAGGATGCGCCGTCATGGAACCCAGAAATTAACGTCCGTGCTGGCCGGGTGCATCAGGGCGCGCCGAGCGCCACTGTGGTGGGTTCCTCTGCCTCAGGTGTTTCAGGTGGCGCTTCGGGCGTCAGCAAATTGATGCCGCGCAGGAGTGTCAGCGCCTCATAAAGCTGATTATCTGAATTGCGTAATTCAGTGAGTGCCTCACTTTCAGACTGCGCATCCACGGGATCACCGTCACCACTCAAACTCCCTTGTAGGTCGGCTTCTTTGGTGCGGCGGTTTGACTCAACGCTGGTCACCTCAGCGCGCTCGACTACGATATCGGGCACGATGCCTTCCGCCTGAATCGAGCGACCATTGGGGGTGTAATAGAGCGCGGTGGTGAGCTTGACGGCGCGGGTGTCGTTGACCGGCAGTATGGTTTGCACCGAGCCTTTGCCGAAACTCCTCGTGCCCATGATGACCGCGCGCCGACGATCCTGCAGTGCACCCGCGACAATTTCCGACGCGCTGGCTGAGCCGCCGTTGATCAGTACCACGATCGGCGCGCCGTTTAGCATGTCGCCGGCCTCCGCTTCATACTGGTCTGCGGCCTGAGGGTGACGGCCTTCGGTGTACACCACCAAGCCGCCATCCAGCACCGCTCCCGCCATGTCGACACTGGCACCCAGCACGCCGCCCGGGTTATTACGTAGGTCAATGACAACACCCTTTAAAGGGCCCTCGGCCTGGGCTTTCGCCAATGTGGCGACGGCCTCAAGACCGGTATCTCTCTGGAACTGGGATGCCCGCAGCCAGAGATAGCCCTCCATGAGTTCCCGGCTACGTACGCTGGGCACTTTGATGATGTCGCGGATGACGGTGACGTCGAAAGGGTCAGCGACACCGCGTCGACCAATCGTCAACAATACTTCAGACCCGGTGGGCCCCCGCATGAGATCAACGGATTTGTTCACCGGCAGATCGCGGATGGATTCACCGTCAATTTTCAGAATGACATCCCCCGCCTCGAGTCCCGCCGCCTCGGCTGGTGAGCCGTCGATCGGAGCAATGATGGTGATGTAGCCGCGGTCCTGGCCAATCTCGATGCCGAGCCCGCTGAACTCGCCCTGCGTCGTTTCCTGCAGTGAGTCGTAGGCTTTTTCCTTTAGAAAGACGGAGTGGGGGTCGAGACC
>JADHQF010000063.1 GCA_016778085.1 Luminiphilus sp.
AGTAGCGGGGGCGAGACGTGGAACTAAGTGTAGTCAAGCCGGGAAACAAGGCAGCAGGCACCGTCGCGGTCTCTGAAGCCAATTTCGCCCGCGAATATAACGAAGCGCTGGTGCACCAGGTCGTGACGGCCTTTTTGTCTGGCGCACGGCAGGGCACTCGGGCGCAAAAGACGCGTTCAGAGGTGGCCGGCGGTGGCAAGAAGCCCTGGCGACAAAAGGGTACGGGTCGCGCTCGTGCGGGAACGATCCGTTCGCCGATTTGGCGATCCGGTGGTGTGACCTTCGCGGCGAAGCCGCAGGATCACTCGCAGAAGGTCAATCGCAAAATGTACCGGGCAGCGATGCGTTCCATCCTGTCTGAGCTGGCCCGAACTGACCGCCTGATGATCGTTGAGGCGCTGGATGTTGAGCAGCCGAAGACCAAGCTGCTGGTAGAGACGCTGAAAGGGTATGGCGTGGATAACGTTTTGATTGTGGCGGACAACGTGGACAAGAACCTGTATCTGGCCTCTCGCAACCTGCACAAGGTTGACGTGCGGGACGTCGAAGGTGCCGATCCCGTGAGTCTGATTGCTTACGACAAAGTGATGATCACCGTCGAAGCCGTCAAGAAGTTTGAGGAGGCGTTGGCGTGAATCAGGAGCGCGTTTTTCAGATTCTGCTGGGCCCCCACGTGTCGGAAAAATCGGCAATCGTGGCAGAGCAGAGCAATCAATACGTATTCCGTGTCTCTCTTGATGCGACCAAAGACGAAATTCGTCAGTCCGTCGAGCAGCTTTTCAAGGTCACGGTGAATGATGTTCAGACGTTGCGCGTGAAAGGCAAGACCAAGCGTAACCGTTATGGATTGAGCAAGCGTCCGTCGTGGAAGAAAGCCTACGTGCGGGTGGAGCAGGGTCAAGAAATTGACTTTGCGTCGATGAGCTGAGGTAGCGAGTCATGGCAGTCGTAAAGAGTAAACCCACGTCAGCAGGACGCCGCCACCAGGTTAAGGTGGTGACTGAAGGCTTGCACAAAGGCAAACCTCACGGTCCGCTCCTCGAGAAGAAGTCCAAGACCGGCGGTCGTAACAACCTCGGTCGTATTACCACGCGCCATATTGGTGGTGGGCACAAGCAGCACTACCGCAAGATCGATTTCAAGCGCACCAAGGACGGCATCCCCGCCAAGGTCGAGCGCATCGAATACGATCCCAACCGCACAGCACACATTGCATTGCTCCTATACGCCGATGGCGAGCGTCGTTACATCATCGCGCCCAAGGGTGTTCAGGCGGGCGACGTACTGCACTCTGGTTCGGCAGTGCCTATCAAGGCGGGCAACTGCTTGCCGGTCCGCAATATTCCCGTTGGTTCGGTGATTCACGCGATTGAGTTGAAGCCTGGCAAAGGCGCGCAGATGGCGCGTTCGGCGGGTGCTTCTGTTCAGCTGGTTGCTCGTGAAGGCCAATACGCCACCGTTCGCCTGCGTTCCGGTGAGATGCGGAAAGTGCCCATTGATTGCCGTGCGACCCTGGGCGAGGTGTCCAACTCGGAGCACAGTCTGCGCAAGCTGGGTAAAGCCGGAGCGGCGCGCTGGAGAGGCGTGCGACCCACCGTACGTGGCGTGGCAATGAACCCGGTTGATCACCCCCATGGTGGTGGTGAAGGTAAGACATCTGGTGGCCGACACCCGGTCACGCCTTGGGGCGTGCCGACCAAGGGCTACAAGACCCGTAAGAACAAGCGCACCGACGGCATGATTGTTCGCCGTCGCGGCAAGAAATAATCGGTCAGGAGAGTTAATAGTGCCCCGTTCATTGAAAAAAGGCCCTTTCATCGACCTGCACCTCATGAAGAAAGTTGAGGCGGCGGCGGAAGCCAACGATCGTCGACCGATCAAGACCTGGTCTCGTCGATCCATGGTATCCCCCAACATGGTGGGTCTGACGATCGCCGTTCACAACGGCCGTCAGCACGTCCCCATCCTGATCAACGAAGACATGGTGGGCCACAAGCTTGGTGAGTTCGCGGTGACCCGTACGTTCAAGGGCCACATCGTCGACAAGAAGGCCAAGCGATAAGGCCGGCTGGAGAGAGATATGGAAGTAGCAGCCAAATTACGTGCAGCACGCATCTCAGCGCAGAAGGCTCGTCTGGTCGCAGATCAGGTTCGCGGCAAGCCGGTTGAGGAGGCGCTGAGTGTGCTCGAGTTCAGCAATAAGAAGGCCGCGACGATCGTTCGCAAAGTGCTGAATTCTGCCATTGCCAATGCTGAGAACAACGAAGGCGCAGACGTTGATGAGCTGCGCGTTTCCACGATTTATGTTGATGAAGGGTTCACCATGAAACGCCTGCGCGCTCGCGCTAAAGGCCGCGGTGACCGAATTTTTAAGCGCACCTGCCATATCACGGTCAAGGTCGCGGACAACGAGAGTTAAGGAGACGACCGAATGGGTCAGAAGGTACATCCAACGGGTATCCGACTGGGCGTGGTCAAGGACCATAACTCGGTCTGGTACGCAGACAGCAAAACCTATGCGAAGAACTTGATTAATGACCTCGAGGTGCGTGAGTACATCCTGAAGAAGTTGGATGCCGCCTCAGTGAGCCGCGTCAAGATTGAGCGCCCAGCGCAAACAGCGCGAATCACTATCTTTACTGCACGTCCCGGCATTGTGATCGGTAAGAAAGGTGAAGACGTTGACGGTTTGCGTAAGGACCTGTCGGCCAAAATGGGCGTACCGGTGCACATCAACATTGAAGAGATTCGCAAGCCTGACGTCGACGCCCGTCTGGTTGCCCAGAACGTGGCCCAGCAGCTGGAGCGTCGGGTCATGTTCCGTCGCGCAATGAAGCGCGTGGTCCAAAACGCCATGCGTCAGGGTGCACAGGGCATCAAGGTACAGGTCGGTGGCCGACTCGGCGGCGCAGAAATCGCCCGGACCGAGTGGTACCGCGAGGGTCGCGTGCCGCTGCACACCCTGCGAGCCGATATTGATTACGCCACTTATGAAGCACATACCACCTACGGTGTGATCGGCGTGAAGGTATGGATTTTTAAAGGTGAGGTAATCGGCGAAGGCGAAGAGGCCTGATAGGCCAAGGCGCTGAGCTGAATACCTGATTGAGGAAGTAGAGCATGCTGCAACCGAAACGGACCAAGTTCCGCAAGACGCAGAAAGGTCGCAACCGCGGGCTCGCTGAGCGCGGTAGCAAAGTGAGCTTTGGCGAGTACGCCCTGAAGGCGACTGGTCGTGGCCGCATCACTGCCCGTCAGATTGAGGCGGCGCGTCGTGCCATGACCCGCCACATCAAGCGGGGCGGCAAGATTTGGATTCGTATTTTCCCTGACAAGCCGATTACCGGTAAGCCGCTGGAAGTCCGCCAGGGAAAAGGTAAGGGCAACGTTGAGTATTGGGTGGCGCAGATTCAGCCGGGTCGTGTGCTGTATGAGGTTGAGGGAGTATCGGAGCAGTTGGCGCGCGAGGCGTTTGATCTTGCTGCGGCCAAGCTGCCGGTACAGACCACGTTTGTGAAGCGGTCGGTGATGTGATGAAAGCCAATGAACTTCGGGACAAGTCGGTCGACGAGCTGAGCCAGCAGTTGCTGTCTCTGCGCGAGGAGCAGTTTAAGTTGCGTATGGCCAAGGCGACAGGGCAATTGGGACAAAGCCATTTGCTCAAGCAGACCAAGCGAGACATTGCGCGGGTGAAGACCGTGCTGCAACAGAAGGCGGAACAGTAATGGCATCGACAGAGACGAGCACGCGAACCCTGCAGGGCCGCGTAGTCAGTGACAAGATGGATAAGACCATCACCGTCAAAATCGAGCGCCGGGTGAAGCATCCTGTTTATGGAAAATACATCACCCGCTCCTCCAAGGTGCATGCGCACGACGAGGAAAATAAAGCGGGAATGGGCGACACCGTGCTGGTGGCGGAATCGCGCCCGATGTCTAAGAGCAAGAGCTGGACCCTGGTTGAGGTTGTGGAGACTGCGACTCAGATTTGAGGCGCAGTCCATTTGAGCGAGCGGCACGAGCGCCGTTGGTGGAGTAGAGAAAGATGATTCAGACGCAGTCGTATCTGGAAGTAGCCGATAACAGCGGAGCACGTCGTGTGATGTGTATCAAAGTGCTGGGCGGCTCCAAGCGTCGTTATGCCCGCGTGGGTGACTTGATCAAGGTCACCGTGAAGGAAGCGATTCCAAGGGGCAAGGTTAAAAAAGGTCAGGTCATCACGGCTGTTGTTGTGCGCACAAAGAAAGGCGTGCGCCGCCCAGACGGCTCTTTGATCAAGTTCGACGAGAACGCAGCTGTGCTGCTGAACGCGCAGGACGCTCCGATCGGCACCCGTATTTTCGGCCCGGTCACCCGTGAGCTCCGCGGCGAGAAATTTATGAAGATCATTTCCCTTGCGCCGGAAGTGATCTGAGCAGGGACGGAGAGGGTTCAATCATGGCGAAGCTCAAGCGTGATGACGAAGTGGTCGTGATCGCCGGAAAAGATAAGGGAAAACGCGGCACCGTGCGTCGCGTCCTTGACAGTGACCGCGTCATTGTCAGCGGCGTGAACATGATGAAGAAGCACACTAAGCCCAACCCTCAGGCAGGCGTTGCCGGCGGCATCGTTGAGCAGGAAGCACCGATCCAGGCTTCTAATTTAGCGGTTTACAACAGCAAGTCCGGCAAGGGCGAGCGCGTTGGCTACCGCGATGAGGACGGTAAAAAGGTCCGCGTATTCAAGCCGTCCGGCGATCTGGTTGACGCCTGATCAGCAGGGACGAGAAGAGGCAATTGAGAGATGACAGCGCTTAAAGAAAAATATCGCAGCGAGATTGTTCCGCAACTCCAGTCGGAGCTCGGGCTCAAAAACGTGATGGCGGTGCCGCGAATCAGCAAGATCACCCTCAACATGGGTGTGGGCGAAGCCGTGGGCGACAAGAAGGTGCTTGAGCACGCGGTCTCTGATATGGAGAAGATTGCGGGCCAAAAGCCCATCGTCACCAAGTCGCGTAAATCGATTGCGGGATTCAAGATCCGTGACGGTTGGCCGATTGGTTGCAAAGTAACGCTGCGCGACGAGCGCATGTACGAATTCCTTGATCGCCTGATCAACATTGCCATCCCCCGAATCCGCGATTTCCGTGGTATCAGCCCCAAGCAGTTTGATGGGCGCGGCAATTTTGCAATGGGTGTCACGGAACAGATTATTTTCCCGGAAATTGATTACGACCAGATCGACAAGCTGCGAGGTATGGATATCACTATCGCTACCACTGCAGCCAATGACGAGCAGGGTCGTGCCTTGCTAGCCGCATTCAATTTCCCCTTTAGAAGCTGAGGCATCAGAGATATGGCCAAGAAATCCATGATCGCCCGCGAGGCCAAGCGCGCCCGAACGGTAGCCAAGTTTGCTGCCAAGCGCGCCCAACTCAAGGAAGTGATTGCCAACGTTAACACCAGTGACGAAGAGCGTTGGGAAGCCCAGATTGCGCTGCAAAAGTTGCCGCGCAACGCGAGTCCGGTGCGCCAGCAGCGTCGGTGCCAGCTGACTGGCCGACCTCACGGTGTCTACAGAAAATTTGGTTTGTGCCGCAACAAGCTGCGTGAAGCAGCCATGCGCGGCGATGTGCCTGGTCTGGTTAAGTCCAGCTGGTAACGGAGAACGTTTGAATGAGCATGCAAGATCCGCTGAGCGATATGTTGACCCGTTTGCGCAATGCGCAAATGGCGGGCAAGCAGACCGTTGATATGCCGGGGTCCAAGCTGAAAGTTTCAGTGGCCAAGGTCCTCGAGCAGGAAGGCTACATTGCCGGTCATCGTTATGACGACAGCACCGGCAAGCCACGGTTGCATATCGATCTGAAGTATTACGAAGGCAAGCCGGTGATCGCTGAAATTGAGCGCATCAGCAAGCCATCTTTGCGCCGCTATTCTGGCAAGGACGATTTGCCATCGGTGCGCGGTGGGTTGGGTGTCGCCATTGTGTCGACTTCCCGTGGGGTCATGACGGAGCGGGCGGCGCGAGCTGCTGGTGTGGGAGGCGAAGTCCTCTGCACGGTCTTCTGATCAGAGAACTGGAGCGTTAGAGAAATGTCTCGTGTAGCAAATAGTCCGGTCGCCCTCCCCAAAGGGGTGGACATCAAAGTCGAGGGACTGAGCCTCTCGGTGAAGGGTGGCAAGGGCACTCTGGATCTGACCTTGACCGATGGCGTGGGCGTCAATGTGGAAGAGGACGTCGCCACCATTACCTACGAGGGCGACAGCCATCGTGCGATGGCGGGTACGACCCGTTCCCTGTTGGCGAATATGGTCAAAGGTGTCTCCGAAGGTTGGGAGAAGAAGTTGGTGCTGAATGGCGTTGGTTACCGTGCCAAGGCGTCAGGCAAGTCGGTCAACCTGACGATTGGCTTGTCACACCAGGTGGATTACCAACTGGCAGAGGGATTGTCAGCCGATACGCCCACCCAGACAGAAATTGTGATCTCAGGGATCGACAAGCAGGCCGTTGGTCAGGCTGCCGCGGAAATCCGCAGCTTCCGACCCCCGGAGCCCTACAAAGGAAAAGGCATTCGCTACGCCGACGAATACGTCCGGCGTAAGGAAGCCAAGAAAAAGTAATCGGATACGGCAATGAATACCAAGACACAAGCGCGTCAGCGCCGCGCCAAAAAATCCCGGGTGCACATGCGAACTGCGGGTTCCGTCAGGTTATCAGTGCATCGCACGCCTCGGCATATCTATGCTCAGGTGATTTCTGGCGACAGCAAGACCGTTTTGGCTCAGGCCTCAACGCTCGACAAAGACCTGCGCTCGGACGCTACAGGCAACGTTGCGGCAGCGGCGGCAGTAGGCAAGCTCGTCGCAGAGCGTGCGAAGGCGGCTGGTGTCACATCAGTGGCATTTGACCGGTCAGGGTTCCGATATCACGGACGGGTTAAAGCACTTGCAGAGGCCGCGCGTGAAGGCGGGCTGGAGTTTTAAGTATGGCAATGAATGACAAAAAGCAGCAGGGCGACCAGCGCACTGAAGGTGATCTTCAGGAGAAGCTGGTGCAGGTGAACCGCGTCGCTAAAACGGTAAAGGGCGGCCGCATCATGAGCTTTACGGCGCTGACCGTGGTCGGCGACGGCAAGGGCCGCGTCGGTTATGGCCGGGGTAAGGCTCGGGAAGTGCCTGTCGCCATTCAAAAAGCCATGGAGTCGGCGCGCCGCAACATGGTGCAGGTGCAATTGGTAAACGGCACCCTACAGTACCCCATCAAGGCCGCTCATGGCGCGTCCAAGGTCTATATGCAGCCTGCCTCGGAAGGTACTGGCGTGATTGCTGGTGGCGCTATGCGCTCTGTGCTGGAGCTCGCAGGTGTACACAACGTACTGGCCAAGTGCTACGGCTCGACTAACCCGGTCAACGTGGTGCAGGCGACTTTTAAGGGGCTTCGGGATATGAGCTCGCCTGAGGACGTCGCAGCGCGACGGGGCCTCAGCGTAGAAGAGATCCTCAGCTGAGTAGTGGGGAGAGACTGATGAGTAAAACAATGATCAAAGTCACGCAGGTGCGCAGCATCCACGGCCGTCTGAAAAAGCACCAGGCCTGTGTCGCGGGTTTGGGTCTGCGTCGAATTGGCCACACGGTCGAGGTGGAAGACACCCCGTCTGTGCGCGGCATGATTAACAAGGTGAATTACCTGGTCCGTGTCGAGGGCGAGAGCAATGTCTGACGAAATGCGTTTAAACAGCTTAAAGCCTGCTCCTGGCGCGAAGCGCGATGCGAAGCGCGTGGGACGAGGTATCGGCTCGGGTGTGGGTAAAACCGCAGGCCGCGGCCACAAGGGTTTGAAGGCTCGATCCGGGGGTACCGTGAAAGCAGGCTTCGAGGGTGGTCAGATGCCACTTCAGAAGCGTCTGCCGAAGTACGGCTTCACCTCGCGCATTGGCCTCACGACCGCGGAAGTCAGGTTGCATGAATTGAACCGCGTTGAAGGGGATGTTGTCGATCTGGAGTCGCTGAAGGCGGCGGACCTCATCAAAGATGACGTTAAGCGCGTTCGCGTATTCCTGTCTGGCGAGATCGGCCGCGCGTTAAACGTTCGCGGTGTCACGGT
The DNA here is from genome assembly GCA_016778085.1 of Luminiphilus sp. Classification (GTDB taxonomy): domain Bacteria; phylum Pseudomonadota; class Gammaproteobacteria; order Pseudomonadales; family Halieaceae; genus Luminiphilus. The sequence continues at coordinate 8,085 of JADHQF010000063.1, forward strand.
GACCAAGGGTGCGAAAGCAGCGATCGAAGCCGCAGGCGGGAGCGTCGAGGCCTAATCGATGGCGAACGGGATGCCCTCAATGAATTCGGCCGGCATGGGAGAGCTGTTTGCTCGCCTGCGTTTCGTGCTGATTGCGTTGTTGATCTACCGCATCGGGACACACATCCCGGTACCCGGTATTGATCCCGAGCAGCTGGCATCCTTGTTCGATCAGAATCAGGGCACGATCCTTGGTCTGGCGAATGTGTTTTCAGGTGGCGCACTGGAGCGCATGAGTATTCTCGCGCTGGGCATCCTGCCTTATATTTCCGCGTCGATCATCATGCAGCTGATGACCGCTGTGACGCCACAGCTGGAGCAGCTGAAGAAAGAGGGTGAGGCGGGTCGCCGTAAGATTTCCCAGTGGACCCGATACCTCACGGTGGTTCTGGCACTGGTTCAGGGCTCCGGCATGACCGTGGGTCTTGCGAATCAGGGCCTGACCTACGCGACCGGACTCAGCTTTTACGTCACCGCAGTGGCGTCGCTGGTGACGGGTGCGGTATTCATGATGTGGCTGGGTGAGCAGATCACCGAGCGAGGCGTCGGTAACGGCATCTCCCTACTCATTTTTGCCGGCATTGTCGCGGGGCTACCAGCCGCGATTGGCCAGTCCCTAGAGCAGGCGCGTCAGGGTGAGATCAGCATTCTGATCCTGTTGGGTATTCTGGTACTCGCAGCGGTCGTGATTTATTTGGTGGTGTTCATTGAGCGCGGGCAACGTCGTATCACGGTGAACTACGCCAAGCGCCAGCAGGGGCGGCGTATGATGCAGGCTCAGGCCTCTCACCTGCCTCTTAAGGTGAATATGGCGGGTGTGATTCCGGCCATTTTCGCCAGCTCCATCCTGTTGTTCCCGGCGTCGGTTGCCCAATGGTTCGGCAGTGGTGACAGCTCTGACTGGCTGCAGGATCTGGCAGTGGCGATTGGCCCCGGTCAGCCTCTGAACATTCTGTTGTTCACGGGCTTTATCGTCTTTTTCTGCTTCTTCTATACCGCGTTGATGTTCAACCCGCAGGAAGTGGCGGATAACCTGAAGCGTTCCGGCGCGTTTGTGCCGGGTATCCGACCAGGCCAGCAAACCGCCAACTATATCGACGGTGTACTGACCCGCTTGACGGTGTTTGGCTCTGCCTACATTGCGCTGGTCTGCCTGCTGCCACAGTTTCTGGTGGTGATGTTTAACGTGCCTTTTTATCTGGGCGGCACCTCCATGTTGATTGTCGTGGTGGTCGTTATGGACTTTATGGCTCAGGTACAGAGCCATCTGATGTCGCACCAATACGAAGGTGTGATGAAGAAAGCCAACCTCGGGAGCCTCAGCCCCGCGGGTCGGGCGAGATAGGAATCAGGAGTTTCCGATGAAAGTGCGAGCTTCGGTCAAGAAGATGTGCCGCAATTGCAAAATTGTGCGGCGTAACGGTGTGGTGAGGGTGATTTGCTCCTCAGACCCGCGCCACAAGCAGCGTCAGGGCTGAATCTTGAAGCCCAGCACTCAAATCATTAACATGCGCGCCCTTTTTGCTGGTGCGCAGATCGCGTGCGCCCGCCGGCGCACCACTCAACAGGTGTGGAGATAGAAGATGGCGCGTATCGCCGGAGTCAACATCCCCGATCACAAGCATGCGGTCATTTCGCTGACCCATATCTTTGGCATTGGTAAAACTCAGGCCAAGAAATTGTGTGAGGCAAGCAATATTCCCGAGAGCACCAAAATTGGTGAGCTGTCGGAAGGTGAGTTGGACCAACTGCGGTCTCTGGTATCCGAGATGAATGTCGAGGGTGATCTGCGACGCGAGGTGTCCATGAACATCAAGCGGCTGATGGACCTCGGTTGTAACCGTGGTCTTCGTCACCGCAAGGGCCTGCCGCTGCGTGGCCAGCGTACCAAGACCAACGCACGTACGCGTAAGGGCCCCAGAAAGCCCATTCGTAAGTAAACAGGCAGTCGCCTGCGATGCGGGCGACCACTTTGGTGGAGCTACATCACTTTTTGTAGCGTCGATATTAAAGCGAGTAAACAGATGGCAAAAAACGCCAAGACAACGAAACGCAAGATCACCAAGCAGGTGGTCGATGGTGTGGCGCACATTCACGCGTCCTTTAACAACACCATCATCACGATTACCGACCGTCAGGGTAACACCCTGAGCTGGGCCACTGCGGGAGGCTCCGGCTTCCGCGGCTCACGCAAGTCGACTCCCTTTGCCGCTCAGGTGGCGGCAGAGCGCGCAGGTGAGGCAGCTAAGGAGTACGGCCTGCGGAACCTTGACGTCGAGGTGAAAGGACCCGGACCCGGCCGCGAATCCGCAGTGCGCGCACTGAACGGCTGCGGCTACAAGATTACTAACATCACTGACGTGACACCGATTCCGCATAACGGTTGTCGCCCACCCAAAAAGCGTCGCGTGTAACGCGCGGCAGAGAGGACTTAGCAAATGGCTCGATATATTGGACCGAAGTGCAAGCTCTCCCGCCGGGAGGGTACGGATTTGCAGC
>JADHQF010000064.1 GCA_016778085.1 Luminiphilus sp.
GGGGCGATACACTGGATGCCCAGCGAGCGATTATCCGTGGTATGAAACAAGCGCTTCAGCTCAAACTAGGGCAGCAACTGGCCCTGACCCCGCAACTGCAGCAGGCCATCAAATTGCTGCAGTTGAGCACCGTCGATTTGCAACAAATCATTGAAGAGACGCTGGAGAGCAATGCACTCCTAGAGCGTGAAAGTGAACAGCCGGAGGAGGTTGACCTCGATTTTGCGGAGGCAGCCGCGTCGGAGGACGCCGTCGAAGATCTGGCCGTTGACACCATTTGGGAAGACGTACTCCCCTCCTCGGCGCCGCCGACATCCGGCCTTGCTGCTGAGGCCGATTTCTCCGAACAGGACTCTGAAGAGGAATCCCTGCGGGACCATTTACTTTGGCAACTCAATCTGACGCGTTTTTCAGACACCGACCGCCTGATCGCTATGGCGCTGATTGATGCCGTCAACAGCGATGGCCGTCTCACGCAAACCGCAGAGGACATTCACGCCGATCTCGGCCTGGACGACGTGGACCTCGACGAGGTGCTCGCTGTGCTGCATCGGTTACAGCACTTCGAGCCGCCAGGCATTTTCGCCACAGATTTGCGCGAGTGTCTGCTCATCCAGTTAAGACAGCTACCAAGCGATACGCCATATCGAGATGTTGCGGGGGCACTCGTCGGCCGTCACCTCGCGCAGCTACCCACAGCACCCCCTCGCCAATTAGCCAGAAAACTCCGTGCCAGCGAGAGCGAACTCGACGGTGCTATCCAATTGATTCGTTCGCTTGATCCAACGCCCGGCGCCTCAATAGGCAGTGAGCAGACGGAGTACGTCACACCTGACGTATTTGTCCGGCTGAGCGATGGCCGCTGGCAAGTGGAGCTGAACCCTGAAGTCGCCCCGCGACTTCGAGTTAATGATCACTATGTTGCCATGCTGAGCGACGGATCGGCAGCCGACAAAGGATATGTGAAAGAACAGTTACAAGAAGCCCGCTGGTTCATGAAAAGCTTGCAAAGCCGCAACGAGACATTGCTCAAAGTCGCAGCCAAGATTGTCGAGCACCAAAAAGCCTTTCTGGAGGTCGGTGAAATCGGCATGAAACCGCTGGTGCTCGCAGATATCGCAGCGGAGGTAGACCTGCACGAGTCCACCGTATCCCGCGCGACCACCAGAAAATACATGCACACACCGCGGGGCACTTTCGAGCTGAAGTACTTCTTTTCCAGCAGAGTGACGGGCGATCAAGGGGGCGACATTGCCTCCACCGCAATTAAGGCTGCGATCAAACAACTGGTCGCCCACGAGGATGTTCGAAAGCCGCTGAGCGATGCCAAATTGTGTGCGCTGCTCAAGGAGCGGGATATGCCAGTAGCCCGCAGAACGATCGCAAAGTATCGCGAGCAGCTTGCGATCCCTCCCTCAAATGAACGCAAACGTCTAAACTGAATTGGCAAGAATCGGGCAAGGAGTGAGAAATGAACCTGACTATTAGTGGACACCACTTGGATGTGACGCCAGCTATCCGGCAGCATGTAGAGGAGAAACTGGTACCGATTGAGCGTCATGGCGACCACATAACCCGCATAGAGGTGACACTCGTTGTCGAGAAACATTTGCACAAGGCAGAGGCCAACCTTCACGTTGCGGGCGCGGATCTATTTGCCTCATCCGAATCAGATGATATGTATGCCGCCATCGATTCGCTGGCTGACAAGCTGGATCGACAGGTGATCAAGCACAAGGAAAAACACCGGGGCCATTGATCGATGTCTGACCCAAGCGCAATGACCCTGGGCCACTTTCAGGCGCTGAGCCAGCAATCCCTGCTCAGCAAAAAGCGCGTGTTCGAGCGTGCGGCCGAGGCGATGGGCGGCGCACTAAATCTTTGTAGCGAAACCATTTATCGCGCGCTGCTGGCACGAGAAAAATTGGGCAGCACAGCCATCGGAGAAGGGATCGCCATCCCCCATTGCCGCATAAATGACTGCGCTGTGGCGGCAGGTTGTCTCGTGACCTTACAAGAACCTATTGACTTCGGCTCTGCAGACGGCCAGGACGTTGATATCATTTTCGTACTGCTGGTGCCCGAGGAGGCGACAGAAGCTCATCTGAAGTTACTGGCCGCCTTAGCGCGAAGTTTCTCAAACGCAGAGGTGCGCGAACGCGTGCGCCAGACACAAGACCCTGAGGCCCTGAAACAACTCCTGGTAAGTGGTGACGCTGCATGACACCCAAGCTCATCATCATCAGCGGCAGCTCGGGCGCTGGCAAGAGTAGCGCACTGCGACTCCTAGAGGACGAGGGATACTACTGTGTGGACAATCTCCCACCGAGGCTGTTACCCGAGTTTTCAGAGGAGATCATGGGTCACCCGGAATACGAACGTTTCCGGGGCGTTGCCGTCTGCGTCGATGCGCGCGCTATTAAAATCGGAGCTCACGACAACTCTGAGTTGATGTCACATCTGGCCACGCTGCCCGATAGGCTCATCATCTTTTTGGATGCTCAACCTCAGGTGCTGTTGAAGCGTTTCAGCGAAACCAGACGCCGACACCCGCTTGCGGGACCTGACAATTCTCTACCCGAGGCCATTTCACGCGAAAGGAAGCATCTCGAGACGATCGCGGCGAATGCGGACCTACTTATCGATACCACCGATCTCACCCCGCGAGCACTGCGGGATATGATCACCAGCCGTGTCGTTCAGCAGCGAGATGGCCTCTCGGTGCTGTTCGAGTCTTTTGCTTTTAAACGTGGCGTTCCGACGGACGCCGACTTTGTCTTTGATGCCCGAGCATTGCCCAATCCCTTTTGGCGAGACGAACTGCGCCCCCAGACCGGTCTCGACACAGAAGTCATCCAGTTTCTGGAAAATGATCCGCGATGCCTTACTTTCTTCGACAAACTGAAAGACTTCATCGCTAGCGTTTTACGCGACTTCGACCAGTCCGATCGAAGCTATATGACGATTGCCATCGGTTGCACTGGCGGTCAGCATCGCTCCGTTTATCTGACCGAGAAGTTACATCGAGACCTGATCGCGCAGTTTCCTGCGGCCCAAATTCGCCATCGAGACCTGCAAGAGGCGTGCAGCTGAGAATGGAAACGACGATCACGGTCATTAATCCGCTTGGCCTCCATGCCCGGCCCGCCGCGAAAGTGGTGGACTGTGCGGCCCGATTCACCAGCGACATTCGTATCAGCTATCAAAATCAGGAGATCGATGCGAAAAGCATCATGTCGGTACTCATGTTGGCTGCACCTTTCGGTGCAGAGCTCAGCGTGGAGATCTCTGGTCATGACGAGAACGACGCGATGATTGCGCTCGAAGCGCTTTTTGCCGGCGGGTTCGACGAGCTGGAATAAGTCACAAAGGCATTTTCGCGGGTAGATCTTCAGAGTCGGTAGCGGATAATGGCGACCTCAGAGGAGATCCCGCTGTGAACTCACCCGCCAATTTCCCCACCAAGACAGAACGTCTTGAACTCGCCCTGCGGTCTCGCACGCTGGGCGACGTCGCGGGTATTCTGGCTGAGATGTCACCCGGTGACGTCGCTTATTTGATCAGCTCTTCACCCCCTGACTACCGCGCGCTGTTGCTTGGCCTTCTCGAACCTGAGCAGGAAGTGCTGGTCGTCAACGAATTGCCAGACGAACTCCGCAACGCCGCTTTGGCTGACCGGGAGCCCGAGGCACTGGCCGAGATTGTCGAACAGCTGGATGATGATGACGTCGCCGACATCCTCCATGAGTTACCCGACGAGGTGACCGGTCAAGTGCTGGCGATCATGGATGAGCAGTACCGCCAGCGCCTTCAGAAAGTGTTGAGCTTTTCTGATGACGTTGCGGGCGGTTTGATGAGCACCGACACCATCACCATCCGCGCAGATCTGACGCTGGATGTGGTTCTGCGCTATCTCCGCCGGCATACGGAGCTCCCGCCCAATACCGACAGTCTCATCGTGGTGAACCGCAGCGATCGATTTGTAGGGCTGCTGGCAATCGGGACCGTGCTCGTATCTGACCCCGCCGTGTCTGTTCGGGAGATGATGATCACTGACCAAGAGGCCATCGCCGCCGATACACCCGCGACCGAGGTGGCGCGGCGATTTGAGCGAAATGACTGGATTTCTGCGCCGGTGATCGATGATGACGGCAAGCTGCTCGGACGGATTACGATTGACGACGTAGTGGATGTCATCAGAGAAGAGGCAGATCACTCCCTGACCTCGCTTGCCGGTCTGGCAGAGGAAGATACCTTTGCGACGGTATGGCAGTCGGCACCTCGCCGCGCCGTGTGGCTGGGCGTCAATCTTGGTACGGCGTTACTGGCATCTTCGGTGATCAATCTGTTTCAGGACACCATTGAGAAAGTGGTCGCACTTGCAGTGCTGATGCCGATTGTGGCCTCCATGGGGGGTATAGCGGGCACACAGAGCCTGACGATCCTGATTCGCGCTATGGCGATGGGTCAAATCAATCATCGCAACGAGTTGTGGCTTATCGGCCGCGAATCATTAGTCGGGCTGCTCAATGGACTGCTCTGGGCCGCCGTGATTGCCGCTGCCGCGTGGCTGTGGTTCGGCGACCCGATGCTTGGCGTCATTATTGCCTGTGCCATGTTGATCAATTTAGTCACGGCGGGCGTGACGGGCGCAGGTCTCCCTATCGTGCTCCGTAAACTGCAAATTGATCCTGCGTTGGCGGGTGGCGTACTGGTCACCACCGTTACCGATGTGATGGGATTTCTGGCTTTCCTCGGACTCGCCACTGCATTTTATGCGTGATGGCAGCAGATCATGACCGACTCAGATACCGGCGAGACAGATGACCTGCGACCCAGCAAGAGTGAGCGCAAGCGTCAGATGCTTGCGCTACAAGAAATCGGCGAGCGGCTGGTTTCACTGTCACGCTCGGACCTTGATCGAATCAATATTCCAGATGAGCGGCTCAAAGAAGCGATAGAAACGGCCCGCAACATTACGGCCCGCGGCGGCCTCAAGAGGCAGCTACAGTTTATCGGCAAACTGATGCGTGCAACGGATACCGCGCCCATTGAGACGGGTCTCGCTATGCTCGATCAGCAACATGCGGTATCCACTGCAGGTTTGCATCGCGTCGAGGCGGCTCGGGATCGCTTACGGGAAGAGGGTGACGTGGCACTTGGGGACATCCTCGCCATCTGGCCCGCTGCCGAGGCGTCCCTGCTACGTCAATGGATTCGCCAGCATCCCAAAGAAACCCAGCGCGGCAACGAAAAAGCGCACGCGAGAAAGCTATTTCGCTACCTATCAGAGCTCGATGCCGCAGCATCCGTCGACGATTAATCCTCGACCGCTTGATCTTCCCCCCGGGGCAGCTGGAACTTCGCATCAAACACGCGCTCAAATGCGACCTCAGGGTTATCAAGATCGCCACTCACGGCATAAACACCGCTCGATAATTGATTAACCTGATCCTCAAAAACTTTACTGATTAGATAAGTGCCCGCAGCTACGGGCAATCCCCCGGCAAGTGCTGCCACCCAGGGAATATTTTCAACCAGCGGCAGCGTCACCACCAACTCGCCGTCCAGCGTCTCGGCGACAAGATCGATATCGCTACTAAAGGTAAAGTACCCCCCAGACCCTTCGATGGAAAAGTCAGGGATGCGCAAGTCGCCCTGCGAAAAATTGAAGCTGCCCCCTGCGCTATCGAATGTCACGCCCGGATCGAATAGCTGATTCATATTGGCACGACGAAACAAACCCGAGAGATTCAGCAAACTCAACAACCGCAGCGCCCCGGTCGCCTCCGCATTGGCCGTAACAAACGATCCGGTCTCCATCTCCAATTCCATATCACCGCTCATCGCGGTCAACTCAAAATCGGCGGGACTGCCCGGCCATTGCCACTCAGCGTCCAACCTGCCGCGCTCGGTTTCCACCAGTGGGGCGACGCCTATCAAGGCAAGAGAAGTGGCCACATCTTGGAGCTCTGCTGCGAGTGACAGCATGGTCGACTCGCCCTCCTCGCTGGACTGCCAAATCATCCGTGTTTTTGGCAGCCAATTGATACCGAGAAAATTGCCCGTCACCTCTCTGAACTGCCAACCCTCGCCCTCCACGTAATCGACTGCGAGATCCAGATCACCCAATTTGGTATCGGCACGATGGATAGCCTCCACAGACACATGAAGTTGGCGCATCCAGGCTCCCAGCGCGCCTTGAGGGTCGGGCGGCGCAGCGCGCTCAGCCCACTGCCCGCTAACCTGCGGCAGGCCCTCTAGGTCCAGATACTCAATGCGCAACTCACGCTCCAGGCTTGCCCGCAACGCCGCCGCCGAGTCCGATACCGGAGCACTAGTGAACTGTTGAAGTTTCCCCCTAAGCCAAGGCAGCTCAAAACCCGCATACAACGTTTCACCCTCCAGATTGGCGTTGAGTGACAGGTCGCCCAGTTCTTCACCACGCCACAACAGCCGCCCGATCTTCAGTGCATCAATCGTTACCGTCGGCCCAGTCGGCCCTGCCTCCATCGAGAAGAGTGCGAGCGTGTCCTGCCAGTCTGAAGGATCGAGAGACGGTAAAAATCCGGTCACGCGCAACCCGGGTTCGGGTGCTAAAAGCGGCCATTGCAGCGGTCGGGTTCTAGGGGTCACATCAAGGATGGCGGAAATCGTCCCAGCCTCCGGGGTATCGGTGATGGCAGATGCCCTGCCAAACCAGAACACCTCCCATGCGGCCCATTCACGATCCCGCCAGCTGACTTTCAGAGGCGCTCTGGCTTCGGCAGACTTTCCCCAGGGAAGAGGCAGATCCACCGAAACACCCTTGAGATCTGATTCGATATCAACCGCCACCTCGCTAGCCACATTGAGACCTACGGTGACGGCTGCAACGCCCTCGGCGGGAAGCGGGTAGCTGACGCCCCGCCAGGACAAGACGTCTGACACAGCCGCTTCAAAATCAAGCTGCGCCGCCAACAATGTGTCAGGTGCTGTCGCAAGCTGGGGACCGATATCAACAGCAACTTGCCGATCAAAAACACGGGCGGTGACGCCAGTACTCTCGAACCCTGTCAGGGTGCGATACCGTAAATCGCCACTCAATGACGCCGCCTGCAGATCAAGTAGCGCAGAGGCCACTGTGGCATTAGTCAGCGCCACGTCCACGTCCACGTCCAGTGACGGCCCCACATTGCGCAGGTCAAATCTGACATTTGCGGTGGTTGTAGTGGGATCATCACCACCAACGGTCAGATCACGCATGACCGGGTACGCTTTGGAAAGCGCCGGTAATTGCTCCAGTGCCGATACGATTTCACCGGGCTTGCCGTTCGACTGGGTCTGCAGATTCAACCAGATGGCATCGCTGCCCACATGCAGGCCCACTGCCGTATCAACGAGCGAGAGTTCTGCCAATTGACCCTGTGCAGACCACGCATCAATTCGCGTGTCATCAAGGCGCAGCTGGCTCTCAGTCAGGCGTGCGGCTGGCCAACCGGGCTGGTAGTCGAGCGTCACCCCAGAGAGATCGGCCGCCAGCTGCATGGTTTGGCTGGAGTGACCGTAGGGTTTGAATCCGCCATGCCAGAGGAACACCCCGCTCTCAATCTGCCCAACCGGCAGTGCCTGCTGCAGCCATGCATAGGCAGGCGCCGGCATTCGGTATGGCACATACGCTTCGCGAATGCCCACAGGCGCATCCACCACCGAGGCCGCCAGCCGCATCTCGAGTGGCACTGAAGACTGCTTGGAAAAGGGAATATCAATCTCAAACTGCACCGCAGCATCATGATCAGGGGCACTCCCAAGCAGCACCCCACGCTCCAGAAATAAAGCGTCTCGCTGCCAACGTCCCTCCAGTGTCCCCAACACTGCCGCCAGGCGGATGGGCTCCCGATACACTTTGGGCAGTAACAGCTCAAAGTCCTTGGTGTCGATCCAGGCGGTCGCACCCTCTTCATTGGCGGCAATCGAGGCATCGATGCCGACGAGGCCAGGCACCTTCCTGAAAGGGCCTGTTGTAGCATCGGTGACAGTGGCCGCCAGCTCCCAACGATGCAATGGCCGGTCAAGTGATTCCAATGTCAGCGCCAAGCTATCGACGATGCCAGCAGGGCTGAGTGCCTTAAGAATTTCGTTCGCTTTATCGGGAAGTAATTCGCTGCCACGCAGCGCCGCCATCAGAGGCGACACCTCAAAGCGATTGGTCAGCATCTTCCAGCCCTGTCCAAGACGATGCATGTGTATCCGAGGGAGCAAGAATGTCTGGTCATCAGCTGTCAACGACGCGTCATCGATCCAGATACTCGCCTGATCAAATGGGCCCTCAACAACACTATCAACACGCAGTTGATCCAAATTGAGTGGTGTCGGGCCTGTTGCCACAATCTGCGTCAAGTTGACCTGCATCACAGCAGTAGGCTGCCCCCCTGTAACTGCAAACCAGAAATCTGCTTGCCCCTTGGCTGTGAGATCCCATTGCAGCCACTGCGCCAGAAAAGACACGCCCGCGCCGCTCAGACTACCCTGTAACTCACCGGAAAATTGGCTGAGCTCAAAGGGGTTACCTGTTCCGTAACCCTCAGCAGACACCAGACGACCATCGGGTGAATCAATGGATATGGTGAGGGTGCGGCGGCTTCTGTCACGCGCCAGATCGATATCAATCGTTAATGATTCGAAGGTCATCGGCGCGCCACCTCGATCCACCTCGCCGATCAGGTGAGCATCGCGAACCTGCAACCGTGCAAAGCTGGTCAAGAAGTCCTGCAACCCCGCAGGGATGGTTATAGCGTCGGTGCCGGACTCGCCACTCCATTGGACACGTGGCCCGATCAGCGTGAGTTCATCAAAGCGAGGGGCGCCGCTAAGCAAACTCTCCCATGGGTTCAATCTAATGCTAGCCTCGGGCAGCGAGATAGCCGCGCCCGTCTGGTTATCCAGCACCACAAAATCGGTCAAATCCAACCGCGGCGAAAATCCCTCCATGACGCCACTGATCTGCCCAATGCGAATGTCACCCGAAAATCGCTGGGACAGAAGCTGCTCTATATCCTGCTGAACTCGCGGCAGCACGCCCAGAAGCAGACGACCACCGCTGACATAGATGGCGAGACTCACCAGCGCCAACACCATCAGCGGCCAGACGGTTCGCCCCAGATTTTTGGGTATGACCCTAACCATGGCGGACCGGCACCCCCGCCTCGATCAACAGCGCTCGAGTCTCGCACAGCGGCAACCCGACCACGGCACTGTAACTACCCTTGATTTGACTCACAAAGGCCCCTGCATACCCCTGTATGCCGTAAGCACCTGCTTTGTCCCACGGTTCGTCGGTCAAAAGGTACTGCTGTATCGCGGCCTCTGAGAGTTCCGTGAACCGTACCGACGTTGTACAGGTCTCCGTCTTGATACCACCGGTATAGGCCACAGCAACCGCTGTGTGCACCTCGTGGGTGTTCCCAGACAATGCACGAAGCATCGCCGCGGCATCCTGACTATCGCGGGGCTTACCCAGTATGTCGTGCCCCATGGCCACCGTGGTATCGGAACCCAGACTCACCCGTTGGTCCGCGGCGCCCGTTTTAGCCTTTTCACTGGCAAGCCTCGCAACATAATCAGCCGGAGACTCCAAAGTTCTGCGGCGCTCATCAATATCGGGCGCCAAGGACTCGAAGTCAGAAACGAGTAAAGAGAGTAGCGCACGCCTTCGCGGACTTGACGATGCGAGCAGAAGTCGCATCAGTACACCTCGTAGTAGCGTCTGGAATGGCGAAGTATTGTGCGAATGGGTACCCAACAGAGTACGGAACAAATAATACCGGCCACTCCAGCCCACGGTGCCGCGGGCACAGCGATGCCGTTTCTCAGCCACTGCTCAATCCCGGAACTTATCAGCATCAATACCAATATCGCCAGAGACTGCTGCAACAGGTCAAACTGGCGAATGCGTTGATAATTGAATAGGAGTAACAGTGTGGCTAGCATGAGCCCCGGAGAGGACAGACCCAGCGGCGCGCCCTCGATGAGATCCTGTGCCACGCCCACCGTGAAAGCAGTCGCCACCCCCACTCTGTGCGGCAAGGCCAATACCCAATAAAACAGGGCCAGAGCAGCCACATCAGGCCGCAAGCCGCGCCAATCCATAGGGAGTGGTAACAGCGTGAACAGCAGGGCGCCCGCGAGCGAGGCATAGATCACCCAGACCGCTTGCGCGCGCGTCACGGGGCAATCGCCCCTTCAAACTGGGAGGACTGTGCCACCACCAACACATGACGGCCACGGTCCAAGGCCGATGCAGGTGCTGCGCTGACCACAGCAAACGCATCGCCAGCGGCTATTTCAACGTTAGTCACTCTCGCCACCGGATAACCGTGCGGAAAACGGCCACCCAAACCGGATGTCACCAATAAATCACCTGCTCGAATGTCAGTGGTCGCAGCGAGATGCCGAATCACCAGCCGATCGATATCGCCGCTACCCTCTGCGATCGCTCGCAGTCCTGATCGATTCACCTGCACGGGTAACGCGTGGGCACTGTCAGTGATAAGTAATGCGCGACTG
>JADHQF010000065.1 GCA_016778085.1 Luminiphilus sp.
GGAATTGACAGCCAGTCAGGCATCGATCAGGCCCGGGCCAGTCCCAGCAGTTGTGCCACGTCCTTGAAGAACACCCGAATATGGGCGAACGGCCGACGCCGAACCAGCTTTTTGGTGGTGTAGGACTGCCACGTGAGCGTTTGCACATCCGGATCGCGACACATGGCGACAAATTTCTCGCGGCGCTTGTCGGTGCCGTACCAGAAGCGTTGCAATAGCCCTAGCGCCCAGAAGACTTTGCCATGCAGTTTCATAAACCGTTTGCGCGCTTGGCCGAGTATCGCTGCGTCACCGGTCTCTAAAAAAGCATGCATGGCGTCAGCAGCAAGACGCCCGCAGAGCATGGCGTAGTAAATGCCTTCGCCCGATGCCGGTGCGACCACGCCCGCGGCGTCACCTGACACCAGTACTGCGCGGCCATCATCCCATCGCTTCATGGGCTTCATGGGGATCGGTGCCCCCTCTTTGCGTTTGGTCGTCGCCTCGGTGAGGCCCACGTCCTCGCGAAGCGCCGCCACCGAGGCCTTTGCGGAGAAATCTTTATGCGCGCTGCCCACGCCAATGCTGGCGTTTTGTCCGTGTGGAAACACCCACGCATAAAAGTCCGGCGATAACCGACCCTGGTACCAGACGTCACAGCGATCCGGATCATAGGCATCCCAGTTCTGGTCTTCGGGCACCTCGATGATTTCGTGATAAGCCAATACCCAGGGCGTCTTTTCCGCATCGGGAATAGTGGCGCGGGCGACGGCAGATCGCGCGCCATCGGCACCGATCACGCTGCGCGCCGTCACCGTCTCGGTGCGGGGATTGTCATCCTTGGTTTGATAGGTGAGGCTCACCAGGTCGCCTTCGTAGCAAAGTGACTTGAATACGCCTGCCACCACATCGGCTCCGGCGCGGCCCGCGCGATCTCGCAGCCAGGGGTCAAACTCATCGCGGTCGACCATGCCGACGAAGGTGCCATCGATGGGCATATCCACCGATTCTCCCCGTGGCGACACCATGCGGGCGGAGCGGATCCGCGCCTTCAAGAGATGCTCGGGGATATCGAACTCTTCGAGCAGGCAGGGCGGGATTGCGCCACCGCAGGGTTTGATGCGAAAGCCTCGCTCGAGCAGCAAGACGTTGTGTCCTTGTCGGGCGAGGTCGTTCGCGGCGGTGGCTCCCGAAGGGCCGCCCCCCACGACAATGGTGTCGTAGTCAGCTGTTGTTATTGTCATCTCATGCCTCCTTCTCCAGCGTCAGCCAGAGCGATGTCGCCAAAGGACGGCAGGTGATCACGCTGTCCGCCTCCCCATTTGGCAATGTGAATGTGTCGTGCCAGCGAGGCAGCGACCAGGAACAGAACGCCCTCACAGGCGAAAACAAGACCATAGGAAATGGCCGGATCATTGAGCCAGTAGCGGGTGACATCGACTGCCACCGTGCCGAGAAAACCGCCGAGGGCGAAAGCGATGGCCTGCGCCGCACCCCACAAGCCCATGCGGATACCTTCCCGTTTTTGTTGTCCTGCGCTGGCCAACACCATCATGGCGCCAATTGCCGCCACGGCGAACCCACCGTTGGCGGTGCCCAGCAGGAAGACATTGGCCTCCAATGACCAGGTCGGGCTCGTCAGTCCACCCCAACACAGTAGAAACAGGGCCACGGCCGAGAGTAGGCAACCGCCTCTGATCCAGAACCGCAGCAACACCGCGCCTCTCGATTTGAAGAGGAGGGTGGAGATCGCCATCGCTGCCATGCCGAGCAGCACGCCACCGTGTTGTACCCCCGCGAGCTGGGTCGACTCCCCCGGCGTTCGCCCGAAAACGAGTCCGGCAAAAGGCTCCAGGATCAAATCCTGAGCCGAGTAGGCAAGCATCGATACAAAGACAAAGATCGTGAAGACCTTCGCTTGGGGATCCTGCCAGACCTCGGCCAGCGCGGCGCTGAAAGCGCCTTTCTCGGGTGAGGTTTCATCGCTGACCGCGGCCGCGTCAGGTTGCGCGCGAGGCTCGATACCGCGGATGACGACCAATGTCACCATGATCGCAATGATCGACACGGTAGCGGTTACCGTCATTAGGCGCTCGGGGGAGTAGGGATCCAGAAAGTGCCCCGCGACACCTGCGGTGACCGCGAAGCCGATGATCATCATGAACCACACGAGTGCCGCCGCAGCCGGCTTTCGCTCCGGTGCCACATGTTTGGCGAGCAGCGCCAGCAGGGACGTACCAGTGGCACCGGTTCCCACGCCAATGGCAAAGAATCCCAATGCCGAGGCAGACATTCCCAGCCAGTATTGGCTGGGAATGAGCGTCGTGCCCAGTGCAGCGAGCACGCCGCCCAGACCTAGAATAAACATGCCGCCGATGATCCAGGGTGTCCGTCGACCGCCCACATCGGAACCGTAGCCGATGCGCGGGCGCGCCAACTGTACGACGTGATGAATGGTGACCAGAAAGCCTGGGATCGTCGCAGCCATCGCCAATTCGACCACCATGATGCGATTCAGCGTCGACGTGGTCAGCACCACGATCCCGCCCAGAGAGGTCTGTATCAGGCCCAGTCGAATGATATGCCACCAACTGAGTCCGGCTATGCCTGTGTTCGAGGCGATGATCATGCGAACCAGCCTCCGAGGCCAACGGCGGCACTCATCATCCCGAGCACATAGAGTGATACGCCGGTCGCGTTGTACCACGGCGCCAGTTGCTTGGGATCTGATAGAAGGCGCTTCATGGCCAGGCACTGAGCCACCACCACAGCGGTGACCGCGGCGGCATAGGGCGCGAGTTGCCACTGCAGTAGCAGGGCAACGACCACCAGTTGTGGTAACAGCATGAACACGCAGGCGACTTTGGCTGCCCGCTCGCGGCCCAGTTGAGCGGGGAGCGAGCGAATGCCCATTTGCAGATCGCCCTCAACGCTTTTGAAGTCATTGAGGGTCATGATGCCGTGCGCCCCAACACTGTAGAGCAGGGCGATGATCAAGATCGGTGCGGGTGGCAGATCACCGCCCAGCACAATAGCTGCACCGGTGATCCAGGCTAATCCCTCGTAGCTAAGCGCCACGGCACTGTTGCCCCACCAGCCATTCAGTTTGAGTCGCAGCGGGGGGGCGCTGTACGCCCAGGCCAACAGCAAGCCGATAAAGGTGGCCGCGGCGACCCAGGGTCCGAGCATGAGCGCCCAGCTTTGTGCCAGCAATGTCCAGACCATGGCGAACCACAGCGCGACATTGCCCGGCACGCGCCCCGAGGGAATGGGGCGGTGAGGTTCGTTGAGTGCATCGACGTCCCGGTCGTACCAGTCATTGACCACCTGACTGGCGCCACACACCAGCGGGCCGGTCAGTGCGATGCCAGCGAGGAGTGACCAACCACTGATTCCCGTGCCAGGGCCGGCAGAAACCCACCCGCACAGGAACGCCCACATGGGAGGAAACCACGTGATCGGTTTGAGGAGTTCAAGCAGTGCGCCCGGTGACGCCCTGCCAACTGCTACGTTGACCGGGGCAGACTGATTCATGGCGCCATGTTGGCCACCACGCAGAGGGATGTCAATTTTAATTTACAGATATGCTGTCAATTATAAAAACAGCTCACTTTTCAGTCGACCGTGTCCTCAGAATCGCCGATATCGAATCGACGCAGTTTGGTATAGAGGCTTTGACGGCTGAGGCCCAGCAGTTCAGCGGCTGCCGCTCGATTGTCCTGCGTCAGTTTAAGGGCTGCTTCGATGCAAAGCGCCTCGATCACGTCAGTGGATTCCCGGACCAGCTGTTTAAGAGGTACTCGCCCGACCCGGCCCGTGATCTGCTCGATTGACCTTGGCAAGTGTACCTCGGTGCTTTCCTCTGCGCCGATGCGACGGCTGACGTCCCGAATAAACATCAGAATCAAAGGTTTTCCGGAGTGCTCGGTTTGTACTGCAGAGAGTTCAATATCTAATCGTGTGCCGAGCTCGGTCCGCAACACGGAGCTGAACAGCTGGAGGGGCCGATCGGGGTGGATATTGCTGAGTAACACGTCTAAATCGACGATGGAACGGCCCAGCCAGCGGTCCGCCCGTCGTCCCGTCGCTTGCTCGACATCTTGGATGCATGCCATCTCTAGGTAAGCGGAATTAGCGGCAATCACCGCGCCGTTTTGGTCGGTAATCAGTATGCCGTCGGGTGAAGCCTCAAAGCTGTCTCCACCCAGCCCCAGATCAGATTGGTTTTCGGATATCGACGCAAGACGGATCAAAAGTCGGGTTTCGTTGCTCTGTCTGAGACAGGTCACGCCGATGGAGAGAGAATCGCTGTCAGTGGTGGTGACCTGCCCCTGGACAACGGCAGTGGTGCTGCGGGCCTCCCTCTGTAGCTCCGTTAACACTCGAGTGCTGTCGTTATCGAGACCCACAGGGAACACGCGGCCCACCAGTGCACCTTCCTCGAGATTGAGTAGGCTGGCTGCCACGCTATTGGCCTCAAGCACTCTTCCAGAGAGATCGTCTACGACCAGAAAGCCCTCAGCGACCATTTCTAGCATGCGCCGATAGCGTGCTTCCAGGCGGCGGTTACTCCAGTAGTCCTGCTCCAGAGTCCGTTGGGCGTTCACCAGCTGCTGTCGCAGATTCGTCTCGCCTCTGAGATCAACACAGGCGAGCTGCGTCGAATTGTCATCAGTATTGGCACACAGCCAACAGGTGACGGGTACAGGCTGTTCCTCAGGCCCTGCCATCAGCGCCACATCCATTCGATGCGCGATGCCAGGTTCTTTCTGAGCTGCGCTCAGGGCGTCTGCCGCAATCCCTTTGTCTGATTCTCGTACCAGCTCTATCCAGGGTCGCCCAATCATGGCGTCACGAGGCAGGTGACGCAGCAAACCGCTGTTTGCATCAACGGCTTGAACGCCCCCAGATTCGTTTAATGTTAGGCGCAGGTCGGCGAGGCTGGCGAGCAATACCTCCAGATTCTGTTGGTTGGAACTTGACACCTTTCGGGCCTCTGTTTGGCCAAGGTGTCTCATTAGGTTGACACCTTGGGTCTTGATCGGGGGAGTCTCGCACACCTTCTGCGTCAAAAAAACCCCCTGAAAGCCGGGTTTTGCCCCTGTAAAACGGACGCCTAAGTGTCTAAATAATCTAAAGTTAGATTTGTAAAAAAGGTTTGACACTTAGAGGGCGTAACTCTACTCTGATTCGAACAATAAATGCTGTAGTAACTGCTACGGCTGGAGGTTTGCATGGGCGCGGGTCAGTCGATGGGCAATCGGCAGAGGCAGACGTTATACACTCCTGCAGAGAGAGCACGTCGCGATGCGACGGTCTGGACTTTGGTGCAGGGCATTTTGGCGCCGCTTCAGTTTTTGGCGTTTGCCGTCAGTCTTTGTCTAGTGATCAATTTTCTTCTTAACGGCGTTGGCCTTGCAGCCGCGACGATTTCAGTCGTTATCAAGACATCCCTGCTTTACGCCATCATGGTGACCGGCGCGATCTGGGAAAAAGTGGTCTTCGGGCGCTACCTGTTTGCACCGGCATTTTTCTGGGAAGACGTTGTCAGCATGCTGGTGATGGCGCTGCATACCGCTTACGTGGTGATGTGGCTCGCCGGTTGGGGTACCCCTGCAGAACAAATGTGTGTGGCGCTGGCCGCTTACGCGAGCTACGTCGTCAATGCGCTGCAGTTTCTGTTGAAGTTTCAGGTGGCGAAAAAAATGTCCGCGTCGGAGTTCCGTGCCTCGCCTACGGTGCTCGGTGCGCAGGGAGCGCTTGAATCGTGAGTCAGGTCATTGCACGAGCCGATGCCGACAGCATGCCCTCGGTCACAACAGAGCGAGGTGAGCGGGCGGTATTTTGTGGGCTGACCTCAATCATTTGGCTACACCGCCGCATTCAAGATGCTTTTTTTCTGGTGGTGGGATCGCGGACCTGTGCCCACTTACTGCAATCGGCGGCCGGCGTGATGATTTTTGCAGAGCCACGTTTTGCCACCGCCATTCTCGGTGAGCGAGATCTGGCGGGGATGGCAGATTGTCACGAAGAGCTGGATCGCGTGGTGTCGGAGTTGCTGGAGCGCCGGCCGGATATCCGGCGTTTGTTCCTTGTCGGTTCCTGCCCTTCCGAGGTGATTAAGCTGGATCTTGCCAATGCGGCGACGCGACTTCAAGGAGTGCACGAAAACCGTCTCCGAATCTCGGCCTTCAGTGGCTCGGGTATCGAGACCACTTTTACTCAGGGAGAGGACCAGTGTCTCGCCAGTATGGTGCCGGATCTGCCGGCGGCACCTGAGGAAAGCCAGAGATTGATGGTGGTGGGCACCATCGCAGATATTATTGAAGACCAATTCCGACGACATTTTGCGCAGCTCGGGATTACCGATGTCGACTTCTTCCCCGCGGCGCGGGCTGACAATCTGCCCTCGGTAGGGCCGGGCACTCGTGTCATCCTCGCGCAGCCCTATGTGAGTGATACCGTTTCGGCGTTAGTGAAGCGCGGTGCCAAATTGATCAGCGCGCCGTACCCATTGGGTATAGAAGGCACGCTGGCTTGGTTTCAGGCCGCTGCAGCAGAGTGGGGCCATAGTCCGGAATCGGTACAAGAGGCATTGGCAATTCCCATTGCTCGCGCCCAGAAATCACTCGCCAAAGCCAGGGAGTCACTGCAGGGTCGGACGCTACATTTTCTTCCCGACTCGCAGCTCGAGCTTCCACTGGCGCGCTTCCTCCGCGACGAGTGCGGCATGTCCTTAATTGAGGTGGCCACACCTTTCCTTGATCAAACACTAATGGCCGAAGAGTTAAAACGACTCGGGAGCGAGGTGTCGATCGTCGAGGGATCGGATCTGGACTCGGCGCTCGCTCGGGTGAGGGCGAGCCGCCCTGATCTCACCGTCTGCGGCATGGGTATTGCCAATCCACTCGAAGCAGAGGGCCTGCGAACCAAATGGTCCATAGAGCTTATTTTTACCCCGATTCAGGGTTTTGATCAGGTGGCGGATCTCGCCGGGCTGTTTGCTCGGCCGCTGACTCGGGAACGGCAACTGGAGGTAGGCTCATGGAGCTGACACTCTGGACCTACGAAGGCCCGCCTCACGTGGGCGCGATTCGTGTTGCCGCTTCGATGCGCGAAGTGCATTTGGTCCTTCACGCACCTCAGGGAGATACCTACGCCGACCTGCTGTTTACGATGATCGAGCGTGAAGGCAGACGACCCCCTGTGACCTGGACCACCTTTCAGGCGCGGGATCTTGGTAGCTCAACAGCGGAGATGGTGATCGAAACCCTGCAGGGTGCCTGCGAGCGCTATCAGCCACAGGTGCTGCTGGTGGCTGAGTCTTGCACCGGCGAACTGATTCAGGATCAGCCGGGTGCGCTGGCCAAGGGAGCCGGCCTGAGTGCGCCGGTGATTCCTATCGAGATGGCCGCCTACACGCGCAAGGAAAATTGGGGCGCTAGCGAAACCTTTTATCAGTTGGTGCGCGGACTCTTGGCGGGTCAGGTTCCGAAACCTGGCGAGGAGCGCGCGCCGCGCTCGCCGGATCAGGCGCCATCCGTGAACATACTCGGTCCTACGAAACTCGGCTTCCGATGCCGCGACGACGTGGTCGAGGTTCGGCGATTACTGGAGAGCATGGGTGTTCGCGTCAACGTTGTCGCGCCACTCGATGCGACGCCTCGTGATCTGCTGCGGATCCCCGAAGCAGATGCCAACATTAATTTGGCGCCCGAAGTGAGTGATCTCACCTGCGAGTGGCTACGACGGCAGTTCAAGCAACCCACAATCTCCACCGTACCCCTTGGTTGGGGTGCGACCCGTGATTTTATTGCTGAAGTGATTGAGACGCTGGGACTGGATATCGACGCGGATACGGTCGGAGAGAGCCGCCTTCCCTGGTATAGCCGCTCGGTCGATTCGACCTACTTGACGGGCAAGCGGGTTTTCATTTTTGCCGATGGTACGCATGCGCTGGCCGCTGCAAGAATGGCGCGGGATGAGATGGGATTCGAAGTCGTTGGTCTGGGTACCTACAGTCGGGAGCGCGCTCGCGATGTGCGGGCACTGGCGAGCGAATATGGGCTCGAAGCGTTGATCACCGATGATTATCTCGCGGTAGAGCGCGCGGTGACTGAGCTTCAGCCAGAGCTGGTGCTCGGCACCCAGATGGAGCGCCATATCGCAAAGCGTCTAGGGATTCCTTGTGCGGTGATATCCACTCCCGCGCACGTTCAGGATTACCCCGCACGTTACTCACCTCAGATGGGTTTTGAGGGCAGCAATGTCATCTTCGATACGTGGGTGCATCCGCTCATCATGGGCCTCGAAGAGCATCTGCTCACCATGTTCCGGGATGACTTTGAGTTTAATGATGACGCCGTACCGTCTCATCTTGGTGGAGAGGGCGGTGGCGCTCAGCAAACCGATAATGTGACACCCATGAACCCCGCCGAACCGGGCGCGGTGGCGTGGGCTGTTTCGGCAGAGAAGGAGCTCAGAAAAATCCCCTTCTTTGTTCGCGGCAAGGCACGAAGAAATACCGAGCACTTTGCGCAAGAGCAAGGGCTGTCTGTGATTGATGTCGAGACGCTGTATGAAGCGAAAGCGCACTTCAGCCGCTAGGGCAGATCATCCCCTGCGGGTGGTGCTTGTCACCCTCGATAACCACGTCAGTGGTGCCTGGTCGCGTGCGGCGCATGCGTTGTCAAAACAGGTGCCCGCGCTCAGCGTCTCCTCCCATGCGGCGACGGACTGGGACCATAATCCTGCTTCCTTAGAGGAGGCCTGCGCCGCTATTGCCAACGGTGACATCGTCATTGTGACAATGCTGTTTCTCGAAGCTCACATCGAGGCGGTCCGCGGTGCGCTAGAGGCGCGGCGCGACGACTGCGACGCGATGATTTGCTGCATGTCTGCGCCGGAAATTATGCGTCTGACCCGCATGGGACGCTTCCGCATGGACACCGAGGCCACGGGAGCATTGGCCTTGCTAAAGCGTTTGCGTGGTGGCGGCGACAAGTCGGGCCGTTCTGCCGGCGCGCAGCAGATGAGCATGCTGAGGCGCCTGCCACGGTTGTTGCGATTCATTCCGGGGACGGCGCAAGACGTGCGTGCCTATTTCCTGACTTTGCAGTATTGGTTGGCGGGTTCCGAGACGAATTTGGCGCGAATGATGGCCTTCTTGGTTAACCGCTACGCGGGCGATACCCATGCCACCACCCGGGACGCCCTGGTCTATGAGCCACCGATCGAATATCCCGACACAGGCCTCTATCACAGCAGTTTGCCTGACCGGGTTACCGACGATCCCAACGTGTTGGGCAAGACGGTCAAAAAAGCGGTTAATGGCACGGTCGGTGTGCTGTTGATGCGTTCTTATGCGTTGTCGGGTAACAGCGCGCATTACGATGCCGTAATCGAAGCGCTGGAAGACCGCGGTTTGCGGGTCATTCCCGCTTTTGCTTCGGGTCTGGATGCCCGTCCGGCAGTCAATGCCTTTTTCATGGAGCGCGGCGAACCCATCGTTGATGCAGTCGTGTCGCTGACTGGCTTCTCTCTGGTGGGCGGACCTGCCTATAACGATACCGATGCCGCCCAGGAGCTTCTCGAATCCCTCGACGTACCGTATTTAGCGGTGCAGGGGCTCGAGTTTCAGAGCCTGCAGGATTGGCAGTCGTCTTCGATGGGTTTAATGCCTGTCGAGGCGACCATGATGGTGGCGATCCCGGAACTCGATGGTGCCACCGGCTCCATGGTGTTTGGCGGGCGCTCTGAGGGAGCCTCGGGCGAAAAGTTTGATATGCAACCCGAACCGGAGCGGATCGATCGTCTCGCGGATCGTGTGGCAAGATTGGTGTCACTGCGACATACCCCCATTGCCGAGCGCAAAGTAGCGATCGTGTTGTTTAACTTCCCGCCCAACAGCGGTGCGGCGGGTACCGCCGCGCACCTCAGCGTTTTTGAGTCGCTCTTCAATACCCTCTCGGCGATGCGCGATGAGGGTTACCACGTCGAGCTTCCGGAGACGCATGCCGAGCTGCGCGACGCCATCCTAAACGGCAATGCCAAGCAGTTTGGCGCCGAGGCAAATGTACACACGCGAATCCCGGTGGATGATCATGTCCGATCGGAGCCCTGGCTCAAAGAAATCGAAGAGCAATGGGGTCCCGCTCCCGGACGGGAATGGACCGATGGCCAGCATTTGTTTGTGCTGGGTGAGTCCTTTGGCAATGTGCTGGTAGGCATTCAGCCGCCCATGGGTTACGAGGGCGACCCCATGCGCATGCTGTTTGAGGGCGGGTTGGCGCCGACCCACGTATTCTCTGCCTTCTATCGCTGGTT
This sequence comes from Luminiphilus sp., assembly GCA_016778085.1. GTDB lineage: Bacteria > Pseudomonadota > Gammaproteobacteria > Pseudomonadales > Halieaceae > Luminiphilus. Next base: position 10,306 of record JADHQF010000065.1, read on the forward strand.
ACGCGAAGATTTTTCCGCCAATGCGGTGCTGCATTTCGGCACCCATGGCTCTCTGGAGTTTATGCCCGGCAAGCAAGTGGGGCTCTCGGGTAAGTGTTGGCCTGACCGGTTGATTGCGGACTTGCCCAATATTTATTTGTATGCGGCTAATAACCCGTCCGAGGGTTTGATCGCCAAGCGTCGCGCGGCT
>JADHQF010000066.1 GCA_016778085.1 Luminiphilus sp.
CGCTCACGTGGCAGTCCTACACCACCAAAAAGCTGGTTCGGCGTCGGCCGTTCGCCCATATTCGGGTGTTCTTCAAGGACGTGGCACAACTGCTGGGACTGGCCCGGGCCTGATCGATGCCTGACTGGCTGTCAATTCCTCGGCTGGTCGATATCATCCTGATAGGTATGACGTTTGAGGCTCTGTGGCTTCAGCGCCGACACAGACAACGGGGCGGGAGCGGTGCCCCCGGAATCATCCTGCATCTTGTGTCCGGGGCACTTCTGCTGATTTCGATGCGCCTAGCTTTAACAGATTACTCTCCCCTGTTGGTCGCCGCCGTCTTGGGATGCGCCGGTTGCTGTCACTTTGTAGAGGTCCGCAGAGCATTAATGACGCAACATTGAGCCCTTCTTTCAGCGCGCACTCGTTTGAGTCGACCGCCCTTTTTTGACTACTATCGCCGCGTGGGTCGATGCTTCTCAGAGGCAATGATCCGGTTACTAATAATGACTTCTGCTCAAAAGCCGATAATTTATGACTGCGAGAAACGCACCCTGCAGTTGCGGGAGTGGCAAGCGATACAAGCACTGCTGTGGCGCGTTGCCCGCCAGCGCAATCCCTTCCGCACCCCACGAACTCTACACTGATGCCGGTTGGTTCCTGCCTTCCTTTCGCAACGTCGCGATGAGGCGCTTTTGCCCTGAGCCCCCGGGAGCGGGGAGCGTCTCCAGAATGATTGCACCGCCAGGCGTGTTGATCATTGAGGGTTTTCTCAGTGCAGCCATGTGCGGGGATTGGTGTGCGTTCATGGATGCACAATCCACACGAAGTCTGTGGGTCCAGGATACCGATAGCTATATCACGTCAGCCGAAGTCAAGTATCAGTATCACGAAGGTCGTATCACCGAAACCATCGACCTCGCAGAATATAAAACGGATGTGCTGCGGGAGGTGGTCAGAGGCTATCGCGATTATGTAACCCGTTTTTTTCAAGCTGATCTGGATACGATTGAGCCTCCCTCTGTTCTGAAATACGGACCCGGTGGGCGGTATAACGCGCACTCGGACAGCGAATACTGGGATGAAGGCAGCCATACCTGGAAGCGATCACTGGACCGCGACTACAGCATTCTGATCTACCTCAATGAGGGCTTTGAGGGAGGCGCGCTGTTTTTCCCTAATTTCGACTATCGCATTGCACCCAAGAGAGGGATGATGATCGCCTTCCCGTCTGACCACCGCTACATACACGCTGCCGAGCCCCTTATCTCGGGCACGCGTTTTGCGGTTGTGAGCTGGGCAAAAGCGAAGAAACAACAAGGCTTTACACCCTTCCCTGAATGATCCAAGGAGATCAGCGACAGCAATGAATCCGCAACACTCTTTTTTTCTGACGCCCATTGACGACCCAGACGCCTATGCTCGAGTAGGCCCCCGCTGTGTTGTCGTATTCACTCTCGCAGCCTTCATCTGTCTGATACCGAATGCACCTATCTCGGCTCAGCCTGTGGTTCAACCGGGCGCGCCAGGTGAAGTTTCGCGCGACCTCAGCGCTGAACAAGCGATCGCTATCGCCAATACCAGTTACACCAAAAGTGACGTGCGATTCATGCAAAATATGATCCCGCACCATCGACAGGCTCTCGCCATGGCCGCACTCGCGCCTGTCAGAACTAACTCCCTCAATATTCTCGAAATAGCCGGGCGCATTGATGCGTCGCAAGATGACGAAATTGCCTTTATGACGCAGTGGCTTGAGCAGCGTGGCGAGGATTCCGAGCGCCCTATGAGTCAGCTTGAGCATCACGCTATGCGCGGCATGGCGACGGCAGAACAGATGCAAGCTCTGACTGGCGCATCCGGGGTGGCCTTTGATCGGCAGTTCCTGACGCTGATGATCGCGCATCATGAGGGGGCGATAGAAATGGTCGATGACTTAATGGAGCAGCCGGGCTCAGCCTATGACCCGGTTTTATTCGAGTTCACAAACGACGTTACCAAAGACCAGAGCAAAGAAATCGAGTTAATGCACGAAATCCTGCTCAGTCTGTCGGAGGATCCCAGAGCAGGGTTGGCCGCGGGCTTCGATGATGCCGGCGAGGCGATCTGGAATCTCCGAAAGATTATCGCGCTGCCCAAGCCCGCCGGATTTTACGATCCTGCGAACCCCGCCGAATTACCGCCCGAACGATTCCTGAAAAAGACCATTGCCGAGGATGGAGAAGATCACACCGAGTCAGCTCTCTCGAATGGCGCTCGCCACGCACCGCTTGGCCCTATGGGCGAGCATCATTCCGAAGCTGATGGCGCTATGAGCGGTGCCGCGCTGCCAACAAGTGCAAACGAGTACGACCTGGCAACTCCTGTCAGCGGGGGGAACGCCCGCGAGAATGCGGACGCCTCGGCCGACAAGGATGATTACGAGGACAGCAAACCCGACCCGCGCTCGCCGATGCTGAGCTTTTCCAACACCGATATCGCGTTCCGAGACGACGTGATGGTGGCAGGGAGCTATCACGGATTCAACGTTTACCAGCTGGGTGACGATGGTCATCCGGACCTGACCGCGTCTGTCGTCTGCCCGGGTGGTCAGGGCGACGTCTCGATCTTCGACGACCTACTGATCATGTCTGTTGAAGAGACACGCGGCCGCGTTGACTGCGGTCTGGAAGGTGTCACCGACGAGATCAGCGAAGACCGTTTTCGTGGCCTGCGTATTTTTGATATCTCGGACCTGACCCGGCCCAAGCAAGTCGGCGCCGTGCAAACCTGCCGTGGCTCTCACACCCACTCCGTAGTCTCTGGACCCGACGCTGACGGTAAGCTCATTGTCTACAACTCGGGCATCTCCCGCGTTCGCGATGAAGAAGAACTGCCGGGGTGCTTTGATGAATCACCAGGAGATGATCGCACCGCCCTGTTTCGGATTGACGTGATCGAAATACCGGTGGATAACCCGGCAGCGTCGCGCATCATCGATAGCCCCACCGTATTTGCCGACCCCGAAACCGGCGCACTGGCTGGTCTTTGGCGCGGTGGCGACCACGGTGAAGACACACAGGAGACGAGTCGCACAGATGAATGCCACGACATCACTGTCTTCCCGAGCTTGAATCTTGCCGCAGGGGCCTGCTCAGGTAACGGGATCCTGTTCGATATTACCGACCCCAGGGCACCCGAGCGCATTGATGCGGTGAGTGACTCAGGCTTCGCCTATTGGCATTCCGCGACCTTCAACAACGATGGCAGCAAGGTGCTCTTTACCGATGAGTGGGGGGGTGGCACCCGCCCAAGATGTCGAACCTACGACCCCCTCACCTGGGGCGCAGATGCCATCTATGACATCGTTGACGGCAAACTGGTCTTCCGCAGTCACTTCAAGATGCCCGCGCCGCAGGGAGAAACAGAGAACTGTGTGGCCCATAATGGATCGATTATTCCGGTTCCCGGCAGGGATATTTTCGTTCAGGCCTGGTACCAAGGCGGACTCTCAATCATCGACTTCACCGACTCCGCCAACCCCATCGAGATCGCCTACTTTGATCGTGGTCCGATCGACGACACTGACCTTGTCACCGGTGGCTACTGGTCGACCTACTGGTATCAGGGGCGGATATATGGCACCGAGATCATTCGCGGTATCGACGTCTTCGCCCTCGTACCCAGCGAGCACATCAGCGCCAATGAAATTGCGGCGGCTGAAATGGCCAATCAAGGAGGGCTGTTCAATCCGCAGCAACAGTTTCCCGTCACCTGGCCCCCGGAGCCCACAGTGAGCCTTGCGTATCTGGATCAGTGGCTGCGCGCCCATCCAGACCGGCATCAGACGCTGGAAGCACTTTATGAGACACTCCACGCCGCAGACACAATATTAAAAAACAAGGGGCAGGATGCGGCGCTCGCAGCGTCGTTGGCTGACTGGGCCAATGCAACCGAGCTCTCGACCGCAACCGCGTTGCAAGAAAGCTTGCGCGCGATCAGCCGCAGAGTCTCGGTGGGCCCGCCCACCAGACTGATCAGTCAGTCCGCTCCCCAGGAGAATTAATGCCAGAGTGCATCACCCGGGTCGAAAGCACCGGGTTCTATGCCGGCCAGAACCGCTGGGTGGCGATCGCCGTGAAAGTCATTGTCGTCAGCCTCGTATTATGGGCATCGCTCGCCAACAACGCCGGTGACATGCTGATGGCCGTTCAGTTCGGCACCATCAGCTATTTCAGAGGCTGGTACGTCTACGCCTCCGCCACCTTCATGTTCATGAGCCTTCTGCTGGCCCTCATACCGGCTACGGGTCGGATTCACCTCGGAGCAAATGGCTCTGCACCTGAGTTCAGCCGGTTTGCCTGGTTTTCAATGATGTTTGGCGCGGGAATCGGAGTCGGGATGCTGACCTATTCCACCGCCGAGCCGCTGGCGCATTTTGCCAACAACCCCGATGTGATCATGGGCACCACCACTGCTCTGGACCGAGACAACTTGGGTGCTGCCTACAAATGGACATTACTGCACTACGGCCTGACGCCCTGGGGCTGCTACGCGATAGCGGGCATGTCGCTTGCTTATTTTGCTTATAGACGGGATATGCCACTCACTATTCGCTCACCCTTTACCGCTGTACTTGGACCGGAGACGGGCAGGCGCGTTGGTGCGGTAGTTGATGCGGCAGCGATTCTTGCCACCATCATCGGTATCGGCGTCACAATCGGCTACGGGGTCAATCAGCTCACATTCGGACTGCATCAGATAACGAATTGGTCGTGGCTTGTTAGCAACGGCACGCCGAGCCTCACAGCACTATCACTCGCTGTCATCTTCCTGACGCTCGCCGCCATGCTCTCTGCCCTCTCGGGCATCGGTCGCGGCATCAGATGGCTTTCCAATCTTAATATGGCGCTGTCTTGGCTACTGTTGCTCATATTTGTGGTTTTTGGAGCGACGGCATTCGCCGGCGACATGTTTGTCTCGGGCCTGACAGAGTATGTCCGATGGCTACCTACCATGTCGGTGACAATTTGGAATGGTGGCGAGGCGGGAACACCCCAGGCACTGAGTGATTGGCAGGCCGCATGGAATATTTTTTATTGGGCGTGGTGGATCGCTTTCACGCCATTTGTGGGGCTGTTTCTCGCCCGCGTGTCGCAGGGCCGGACGATTCGCGAGTACGTAGTGGGCGCTATCTTGCTCCCCTCTCTGATGTGTTTCGCCTGGTTCTGCATTATCGGCGGTACCGCGCTTGATCTCGAGCTTCGCGGCATTGCCAATGGCGAAATTATCGGTGCTGACCTCTCCGCACAGCTGTTTGCGACCGTCAACAGTCTATTTAGCGCAAGCTGGGTGCTTCCGGTCTCAATCCTGTGCGTGGTGTTGCTGATTACTTACCTGGTCACCTCTGCCGATTCAGCGGTGCTGGTCATCAACACCATTGTCTCGGGTGGCGCGACAGAAGGCGTGCGCGCCAGACATATCGTGCTTTGGAGCGTATTGCTGGGACTGGTGATTATCACTTTGCTGTTTGCCGGCGGCATGGATGCGCTTCGCTCGGTGATGATTATAGGCGCGTTACCGTTTTCCGCAGTGATGTTATTCATGCTCTGTGCGCTAATTTATGCCATCAGGCAAGACAGTCGTTCAGCTAACGAATAGGCGTGTGCGCAGGCTACCCGCCACTCCACCACCAGCATAGCCCTAGCTATCCGGTATTACGCATGCCTGCGGCAATCCCTGCCATCGTCACCATCAACGCCTGCTGAATATCGGTCTTACTCTCGGCGCGCACTCGGCGCAGAAGCTCGGCCTGTAACAGATTGAGCGGGGCCGTGTAGATGTTGCGCAAACCAATCGACTGCTGCGCCCAGACATCGTGAGCAAGCAACTCAGTGTTACCGATAATCATCAAAAGGGTTTGAATATCCTGCTGTAGCTGGCCCCGGAGCCGCTCACCAACCGGTGCTAACTCCGGTTCCACAAGCAACTGGTCATAATGTGCAGAAAGCGTGTGATCTGACTTCGCAAAAACCATCTCAAGCATCGACAACCGCGCACGAAAAAATGGCCACTCCTGAACCATATCCTGCAGAAGCTCCAGCTTTCCTTCATCCAAAACAACCTGCAACGCCTCCCCGGCTCCCAACCATGCCGGCAACATCAGACGGTTTTGCATCCACGCAAAAATCCAGGGAATAGCCCGCAAACTCTCTATCCCACCATCTGATTTACGGCGCGCCGGTCGTGAACCCAAGGGCAAAGCGGCCAGCTCCTGCTCGGGCGTCGCCTGTCTGAAAAAAGGCACAAACTGCGGATCCTCACGAACCCAGCGCCGGTAGACGCCGCAGGATTGTGTCGCAAGCTGATGCATCAGATCACGCCAGCTGTCAGTGGGCTCCGGTGGCGGCAACAGGTTGGCCTGCAAGATAGCACTCGCATACTGGCCCAGCGTATTAACCGCCAGCGAGGTCATACCCAATTTGGTGCGAATCATTTCCCCTTGCTCTGTCACCCGCAGACCTTGGGCCAAGGTGCCAGGCGGCTGAGAAAGCAGTGCTTGATGTGCCGGCGCGCCGCCGCGCCCAATGGTGCCGCCACGACCATGAAACAGCGTCAGTGCCACATCATGTCGCGCACACGTCTCTACCAATGCTTCTTGGGCTTGATATTGCGCCCACCCCGCAGCCAACATCCCGGCATCCTTTGCGCTGTCGGAATAACCGATCATTACCATGAGTTGTTTTTCAATTCTGGCGCGATAGGCCGGATCTTCCAGCAAGCTACTCACCACCGGCGCGGCATTGTCCAAATCCGCCAAAGTCTCAAACAGTGGGACCACCTGCATTCGCTCCGAGCAATGCGTTGACTTGAGAAGTAACTGCACTGCCAGGACATCTGATGGCGTCGAGGCCATCGAGATCACATAAACACCCAATGCCTCAGGCGGTGTCGTCGAGATCACTTTAAAAGTGTCCAGGACTTCGCGATCGTCTGCATCCAAGGGGCTGTCCCAAGGAATGAGAGGTCTTGGACTGCTTAACTCATGCTGTAGCCAATTCACGCGTTGGGACTCGGGCCACGCGCTGTAATCACCGATTTCCAGCATCTGTGTGATCGCCGTCAGTACCGATCGGTGACGACCACTTTCCTGACGGATATCGAGTTGGATCAGGTACGGCCCAAAGCAGTGGGCACGGCGCAGGGTGTCCCTGAGCGCGCCGCGAGCCATTTCTACAAGGCCACATGCAGTCAAACTGTCAAAACAAGCTTGCAACGGCTCGAGTAAATCACTCGGCGCCATGGGTTCCGGCGCAATGGCTGCGTGATTGAGTGCGTGTTCTAGCCTTTGCCGCTGCTCCCGAAGCTTATTCAAGAGCGGTTTGAGGACGGCCCGATAAGGTTCCCGGGCGTCGGGCACCTGCGCTCTAAGTTCATCAGTGGCGGTAGTGGCGGAGAGCTCCTCATGCAAAACCGCGACGTCGTGACTGAATAATTCACAAGCCTGCCACTGGGCCAACAGCAGTACCTCTCGCGTGACAACGCTGGTGACATTGGGATTGCCGTCACGATCCCCCCCAATCCAGCTGGAGATTTTGATCGGTGACCAATCGGATGATGGAAGCTCCAAGGAATAGGTGTCACAGACGTGATCGACCTGGCGAAGAAACTCCGGGACGGCGTCCCACAAGGAATTTTCGATCACGGCAAAACCCCAGCGCGCCTCATCGACTGGTGTCGGACGATCGGTTCTGAAATCTTCGGTGTGCCAGATCTGTGAGATCAACTCAGCGATACGGCGCTGTGTCTGCTGCCTAGAGATATCCGTCAATGCGGCACCGTCTAACGTCGCAAGGCAGTCGCTCAGCGCACGGTGCTTGTGGATTAGTGTCCTGCGAGTGATTTCAGTGGGGTGCGCGGTCAACACCAGATCGATGTGCAGCTTATCAATCGCCTCCTGAATATCGGTATCTTTCGCTTTGGTTTGCAGCACCCTAAGGGTTTTCTGAAGGGTGGCGCTGGCTGAGAAATGGCCCTCAGTATGAACCGATGTAGTGTGTTGTTGATCCGCGATGTTCGCGAGATTCAGGAACTGACTGAATGCCCTCGCAATAATCAGGAACTCCTGCTCCTCTAGAGATGCCAGCAGCTGATCCAATGATTCCCACGTATCACTGTCCTGCGCCGCTTTAGAGCTCAAGCGTATCTGCTCAACACGGTCGAACAGCGCGTCGCCCGCATTCTCCCGGATAATTTTGCCCAACATGTCACCCAGCAAACGCACGTGTGCGCGCAGCGGAGCGGTATCTACCGCTTCGGCCATGATTTTTCCTCAGGTTGTAACAGGAATCGCGCGTCAGTCCCCCGAGGGAAAGCGCGTCGACTTCAAACTGTCTTTAATGCGCGCCAGGTGGGGCAAGATGCCCTCTCCCCGACGTAATGTCATTCCGGTCGCCAACACATCCAACACCGCGAGTTGCACAATACGCGAGGTCATGGGGAGGTACTCCTCCGTATTCTCTGCCACGCTAAGCCCGATGCTGAGATGACTAGCCTTCGCCAGCGGAGACCCCTCCGCGGTCAGCGACACCACCGTGGCCTCCGTCTTGCGAGCCAGTTGCGCAGTATCCACCAAGATTTCGGTGCGTCCCGTGTGGGAGATGAAGAAAAAGACATCGCCAACCCCACCGCCCGCTGCAAGCATGCGATGCATCAAGGGGTCCGTGCAGGTCGTCACGGGCACTTTGAAACGAAAAAATTTGTGCTCGGCATCCATTGCAACAGCGGCCGATGTACCCAAACCCAAAAAATAAATGTGTCGAGCCTGTGCGAGATAGTCGACGGCGCGTTCAATCGCTTCGAGTGGCAGCTGGTCCCGAGCAAGGATCAAAGCCGTGATGGTGTTATCAAAGAGCTTCCGGGGGTAAGTCTCAATATCATCCCCCATTTCAACGGCGCGGCTGATGTACCGCACACCTGAAACAAGAGACCTCGCAAGTCTTAACTTGAAATCCGGGAATCCCGCGGCACCAAAACGCTTACAGAAACGGTTTACGCTGGGCTCGCTCACGTTGGCCGCTGCTGCGAGCACCGCAATGCTTGAACGGGTCGCCGCTTCTGGGTCTTCCAGAATCGCGTTGGCGACTTTGGTCTCAGATTTGTTCAAATCCGGCAATGCCGCATTGAGTTCTGACAGTAGGTTCGGTTCCTGATTCATCACTTGAAACGACTTACCGGCTCCTTTCCACCCGATTAGCGACCCCATGCCCGCTGAATGCTTTAGGGGGATATCGCCGTGAAGAACCGCGAGTCTAACCCGTTGTTATGTAATAAAACACAAATAAAGTCCGCTTTGTCGCATTTAGATCGCCATTTCTGTAATAAAGCAACACCATGGGCTATGAGCTCGGTTAGTTACAGCCTTGCAACGAGTGTGACCAAACCCACCATCGCGGACCTTACAACCAGGGGAGCTGACCTAATGATCAACGTGGCAATTAATGGATACGGACGGATTGGCCGCAACGTATTGCGCGCCTTTTACGAGCGACCGGAACTGCTCGGGAGAATGCAGATCGTTGCGATCAACGATCTCGGTTCTGCGCAGATGAATGCACATCTCACTCAGTTTGATACGACCCATGGTCGGTTTAATCAGTCAGTCTCGGTAGACAAAAGCGATCTGGTCATTGGCTCAGACCGCATTCGCATGTTGTCAGAGCGTGACCCAACACAATTACCCTGGGAAAAACTCTCGGTGGATATCGTATTCGAATGCACCGGACTCTTTACTAACCGCGAAGGGGCTCGCCAGCATATTACTGCCGGTGCAAAACGTGTTCTGGTATCTGCCCCCGGGCAGCATATGGACGCGACCGTGGTTTACGGTATCAATCACACGACGCTGACCGAGGTCGACGTGATCGTGTCAAACGCGTCCTGCACGACGAACTGTCTCGCGCCCATTGCGAAACCTCTGCACGACTCAGTGGGTATTGAGCAGGGCTTGATGACAACCATTCACGCTTATACCAACGACCAGAATCTGTCGGATGTCGCGCATAGCGACCCGTATCGGGCCCGTGCCGCTGCACACAGCATGATACCCACCAAAACGGGTGCCGCGGCTGCGATAGGTTTGGTGATGCCCGAGCTGCAGGGCAAACTGGACGGGCTTGCCGTGCGCGTCCCAACGCTGAATGTCTCACTGGTGGATTTGACGTTTACCGCCTCCCGAAGCACTTCCATCGACGAAATCAACGCCGTCATGCTGAGAGCGACCGAGTCAGATCGACTTGGCGTATTGGGTTTCAACACGCAGCCGCTCGTGTCCATCGATTTTAATCACAGCAGCTACTCGAGCAATTTTGACGCCAACCATACCCGAGTGCAGGACAGGTTGGTGAAAGTATTGGCTTGGTATGACAACGAGTGGGGGTTTTCGAATCGCATGCTGGACACGGGCCTTGCGATTGGCTC
>JADHQF010000067.1 GCA_016778085.1 Luminiphilus sp.
CTGAGGGCCCAAGGTGCCTGCAAGCAACATGCAGGCAAAAGAGAGGGGATTTAAGCGATAGGATGAGTCACGGTTCATACGGCACCTCTTTAATGGTTTATGTTTATTATTGATGCTCTCAGAGGGTTCAAGTCGGATACCCTCTTCCTGATTATAGGTATAAGGCGGAGTTGGCACTGTGTCCAGAGGGATAGCACCTTGTTCTGTCGGTGAAAAAGTAGTGGTTGTGCGGTCTGCAGCGGCTCTATTGACCTGCAGGGGCAGGTTGGTAACGTGTTGCCGCAGGCTAAAACAATAAGAGGATGCTATGAACTCGTCCGTTAAAGAGTCCTGGGTTTCAGAGAGCGGTCGTGGCGCGGATGACTACGAGGCTTGGGTGGATAAACTCATGACAGCGCAGGGCGCCGACTGGTGTCCGGGCAAAACACCTCCGGGCGCCTTCAACGCGTCGCTTCGGCATAAAGTGATTGGCGAGATTAACGTGATAGAAAGTCGGTGCGACCCCTGCTCGGGTTATCGAACTGATCGCCACGCTGCCCTGGTTGACGAACCGACGGTCGTCTTACTCAGTTACCTTGAGGGCGGCGAGCATATCGAGTTTGGTGGCGAGCGCTATACGGTGGCAGCGGGGGACACTTTCGTTTGGGACAGCTCCAAAGCGACTCAATTTGAGGTCTATCAGTCACTGCACAAGGTGGCTCTCGCGATGCCTGCAAGACTACTCAGTCACAACGTGTTGTCTGCATTAGATCGGGTGCCTCGCAAGTTTGGCGCGTCGTCCGGTAGTCGACACTTGCTCGGAAGCCTGATCAGGGCAGTCGCCGATGAGGAATTTGATGACGCAGAAGTCGAAGCGGAAACGATTCTTGATGCGGTCAATGCGTTTGTGATGGGTGCCTTGCCGATTGAAGCGGCTCCAGAAAGAGGTCTGCAGGCTCAGCAACGACAGGAGATCAAGCGATACGTTGAGCGGCATCTGTCAGACCCATCGCTCAGCATCGAACGCATCGCGCTGGAACATAGAGTTTCCAAGCGATACTTGCACTGGCTTTTTCGAGATGAGCCAATGACCCTCAATGAACTGATCATTTGCAAGCGGTTGGGCCGTTGCCGTGATGATTTGCGCAATCCGGAGTCTGAGCATCTTCACATCAGCCAGATTGCCTACTACTGGGGTTTTGCTAACACCAGTCATTTCAGCAAGCGATATCGTGCCTGCTTCGGTGAATCACCAACAGAGACACGTCAAAGAGCGAGCGAGCGTCTCGCTTAAGCGGCTACTGGTCTTAGTGGCTTAGCGCGCCATGCTCGCCAATTAAATCGGTAATCGAGTCCGCGTTCAGGATTTCGATCCAGTAACCATCGGGATCCTTGATGAAGGCCAGTCCTTTCATTGAGCCGTCATTGGGCCTCTTAACAAACTCTACCCCCAATTGCTCAAAGCGCTGGCAGGCGGCATCGACGTCGGGCACCGTGATGCCAATGTGGCCGAAGCCGCGGGGCTCGGCGTTGCCGTCGTGATACCCCTCAAAAGCCGCGTCGTCTTCCGTACCCCAGTTATGCGTGAGCTCGAGTAGGGCGCTCTGCTGGAAGGTAAATCGAGACCGTTCGGCGGCATCGGCGGGCAGCGGCTCTCCTTCGTGGTTGGAGGGGTACCCCATGAAATAGAGAGAAAAGGACATGTCAGCAAAATCGACGCGCTGGTATAGCGTCATGCCAAGCACCTGTTGATAAAAGTCGAGTGAGGCGGCGGGGTCCTTGATGCGCATCATGGTCTGATTGAAGACGAAACCTTGTGTCTCTGCGGGCGGGTTGGTCATGGGGAAAGCCTGATGTATTGTCGAGGCTACAAATTAAGCGGGGGCTGCCGACCTGACAAGCGCTCTTTGTGCTGTCCGCGCAATGTGACCTTGCTTAAAAGGCAAACCACCGCCGGGCGGCGCCCATTGCCTTTTTGAAAGTGTGGGAATGGGTTAGCTTATGACGGTGAATCAATAAGGAGAATAAATGATGAGCGAAGGATCTTTGGCGTTTAATCCCGAGTTTGACCCGGACGGTGCGGAAGGTGGGGTGGACACCAATCTACTTCCCTGGCTCCCGCTCAGTGGGATCTCAGGCCTTTCCGTGAAGCCGCTGCGAGCCAGCATGGAGAGCGGTATGTTCAATATGATCGTGCGGCTTGAAAAAGGCGCCGTTCTGAACCGTCTGTTATCTCTGTCGGGGATGGATCTATTGGTTCTCTCTGGTGCACTGGACTATGCCGACGACAGCGGGGAGAGTCATCTAGAGCCTGGCATCTGGGGGTACCTCTCTGCCAACACTTGTATGGAACGCCTCACCGCGGCTGAGGAGTCTGAGCTGCTGATAAATTGCTACGGTGCCTTTGCCATGCTCACGCCGGGCAATCAGGTAGATCGGCTCGTGACCAGCGCCGATATTCGGCAAATGGCCCTGCAAGCCGGCATCAGCATGGTGCCCAACACGCTGGCTGAGTGCATGGTTGAGCGAGAGCCCTATACGGGCGAGGGCGTGCCTCTAGCCATCGCGGGAAAGAATTCGGGTCATTTGGTGGCCAGTGTCACCACGGCGTCTGCAGACACTTTTCAGCACCCTTACTTCATTGATTGTCGCGCCGTGCCCTGGGTCGTCAACCCAGATCTGCCCGACATTGGGCTGAAGGTGCTGCGTGTCAGTCAGGAGACGGGTTTTATCTCTGTGATGGTTCGACACAACGGAGTAGCCGCGCCCCATAATCATATCGGTGGCTCTGATTTTCTCGTTTTGGAGGGCGCGCTGGGTGTCCGTGCAGGTCCGCCAGAGGGTTACGGACCCGGTACCTGGTTCTATGAGCCCTCGGGTGCGCGCCATGATGCGACTCAGCGAGTCTCGGATGACGATCTTATCTACACTGCTAACATCTACGGCCCCCTGACATTCGATACAGGGCCGGGTACACCCGTTGTCGCGGTGCTGAGTTGGATGGAGTATGTGGCCTTGGCAGAGGCTGGTGGCGCAAAACTGGTGCCCAATACCTTCACCAATGACAGCAGTCTGTTGGCTTGGGCGCCTATCGGCCAATAAGGCGCTGACTGCGGGCGGTGCGTCAGTGCCCGCCCTCATATTCTTTCGGGTAACGCCCCAGCAGTAAGATCAGCACCACCGAAACCAAGAACAGCGCCGCTGCGACTGAGTAGCCCAAGTCGTAGCTGCCTGTGGAATCATAGACCGAGGCAAAAATCATCGGTGCCGTGCCCGAGCAGACGGCCAGCGTGGCATACAGAATTGAATAAATCTTGGCGTAGTGGGCCAACCCAAAATAGCGCGCTGCGAGAAAGGCCATTAGGTCCAGTTCCGCCCCGGCTGCAAAGCCAATCAGAAATGCCGCCAGCGCCGCGGTTTCAAAGGTTTGTGAGCCATGAAGCATGGCAGCGCCTCCGGCCGGAATCGCAAGGCAGAAAGCCGCCACTCCCGGTGCCCACAATCGATCGACCAGGTAGCCCACCACCACGCGGCCGACAATGATCGACAGGCCAAAAACGCTTTGCACCGATGCTGCCTGCTCCCGACTAAAGCCATCATCAGTGAGTGAGGGCAGCAGGTTGGGTCCAATGCCTGAGAAGCCCTGGTAGGCGAACAGAATCGACAACAATAAGACCCAAAATCGATAGCCTCGGACGGCCTCGCCCAACGTCAGGCCGCGGTCTAACGCCGCGGTTGTCTCGGGCTCCTGTTGGTCTGACTGCGAATGCGCGTCTAACGGCCTGAACAGGAAGTACAGCATGGGCCAGGCAAGGAATAAGGGCACTAGCGCGAGGCCCACGTACGCGCCTCGCCACCCAAATTGATCCGTTAGCCACACCGTGTAGTGAGGCGCGACCGAGGCGCAGATGCCGGTTCCGGTGAGCGCCAGTCCCAGTGCCAAACCCCGTCGCTTGAAGAAGCTGGTCGCGATAGCGCGCGTCCAGGTCACAGGTATCGTGCCGGCACCCAGCAGCGCCATCATGCCGTAGGCGAGAAACAGCATCCATAAATCGCCCTGAATCTGGGAGGCCGTCAGCAATCCGATAGACAGCCCGATCATTGAGGGGAGGGCGACTCGTCTCGGGCCGTATTTGTCGTTGAGCCAGCCAATCAGCGGCGATGTCAGGGCACCCAGACCGGAGCTGAACAGAATGGCGGCTTGGAACTGCGCGCGGCTCCATCCGAATTCTTCGGTCACCGGGGTGAGTAGTGCACCTATGGAGTAGTAAGGCAGCACGAAGGAGCTACTGATAATGCCCATGCAGGTCGCCATGATCAGCGGCCAGCGCTGTGCGAGCTCTCGCTCGGTAGGCCCTACCACGTCAGGTGCTCACTCTCAGCAGGCGTTTCGCATTATCGGCCATCGTGAGCGCCAGTTCCGGTGGCACGTCCTGTGTCATCGCATGCTGGTCCCAGCCCGCAAAATTGGTGCCGAGCAGTAGCTTGTCGGTACCCATAATGTCGATGACCCAGTTCAGCACCCGCGGGTCATGGACATGAGTGTCGAACCATAGTTTCTGCAGCGATTCTTCAAACGCCCCCTCGTACTGGAGATGCTCGGGTACCCAGGGTCGTTTGGTGCAGGCGCGGTTAAAGCGACCAATCAGCGATGTCATGGTGCCCCCGGCATGACTCAGGCAGATATCGATATTAGGGTGCCGATGCAGCACGCCGCCAAAGATGAGCGTCGCGACGGCGATCGATTCCTGCGCCGCAAAACCGGTGAGCAGGTCGAGATCAAATTGTTTTAAATTCGGATCGCCCGCAGGCCCGTCGATACCCGCAGGAGCGGGGTGAATCATTAACGGCACATTCAGCTGCACGACCTTCTCGTAGAAAGGATCGAGCGCCGGATCATTTAACGGGCGCCCGATATCTGTGCCGATATAGGCGCCAAGTAAGTCGAGCTCGTTAATGGCGCGCTCGAGCTCTGCACAAGCTGCCTGAATGTCCTGCATAGGCAATGCCGCGAAGCCGGCCAGTCGGGTCGGGTGCGCGAGCACGATCTCGGCCAGTGCATTGTTATGTTGCTCGCAAAACCCCACGGCGTCGCTGGGGTCGATGTGATGAAAATAGGTCAGGGGGTTGGGCGAGAGCACCTGAAAGTCGATGCCGGCAGCGTCCATATTGGTCAGCCGGACATCGGACTCCATGAACGGGCTGCCCTCGTAGCGAACGCCATCGAGGCGATAATCTCCGACCCGGAACCAGGGTGCTCCCGATTCGGTGTAGCCGATCTCCGGTCCGTGTCGCCCCGCGGTACCCATCGAGCCCGCCAGCACCGCGTGGGCATGAATATCAATTGATTGAGCGTTTGAGAGCGCGGCGCGATCGGTCATCAGCGGGCTCCCGAAATTGTAGCTAGTGCCGTCACAGTGTGAAGCTCACTCTTCGGGTGCAATGGTGAGCGGCATGCCGTCAAGCTCTGGGCCCAGCTGCAATTGACAGCTGAGGCGCGAGCGATCGGGATCATAGTGCTCCGCATATTGAAGCAACATCAGTTCGGCCTGGTCCCGCTCGGGTAATTTGCTCATCCACTCGGGTTCAATCAGTACATGACAGGTGGCGCAGGAGGTGCAGCCACCGCAAATGGCTTCGACGCCAATATCTTCCTCGTACAGCACCTGCATGAGTGACTCGTGTCCAGCGCCCTGCGTGACCGTTCTCTGCTCTCCCTCGCGGGTGGTGACATTCACACTGATGGATTCACTCATGTTCACTGCTCTCCTTACTCTTGTTGATGGCGGGGTCTGCGGTGATTCCCAAACCCAAGCCTCCATCGATATCAATCATGGCGCCCGTGACCCACTCGGCGCAGATCAGGTAAGCCATGGCTTCTGCAATTTCTTCGGGGGTGCCAATGCGGCCCAAGGCGTGCAAGTCTGACATCCCCTCCAATCTTTGCAACGCGGTTTCATCGTCCATGAGCCCTGCACGCTGGTTTATTTCCGTGAACACCGCGCCCGGTAGCAGGCAGTTGACTCGGATCCTCTGCTCACCCAGTTCAGCGGCTAGCACGCGAGTGAGGCCCTGTACTGCTGCTTTAGTCGCGGCGTAGGGGGAGGCGCCGGGAAAAGCGCGGCGGGTGTGGATGGACCCGACAAACACCACGGCGCCTTCCTTGTGCGCAAGGCTGGGTGTGCAGAGGCCGGTCAGCATCATGGCTGCGATCACATTGGTGTGAAACACCTCCTGCAGGGCGGTTTCATCCAGTTCGGTGATTGCGCCCCGATACATGTTGCCTGCATTGTTGATAAGAGCATCGAGTTGTCCGCCATGATGGATGGCCGTCTCGAGCAACTTTTGCCGATCGGCAGCGAGGGTGACATCCGCCGCGACGGCGCGACACGCGTCACCTAATTCCGCGCCTGCTGCCTGAATTTTGTCTTCCCGTCGACCACAGATCGTGACCTTCGCGCCCCGCTCAATGCAATAACGCGCCGTGCCTAATCCAATACCCGAGCCGCCGCCAGTGACTAATATCGACATGCCTTCGAGAGATTTCATTGCATACCAGCCTTATCGAGTGCCCAGCTCACCGTTTCACGGAGTAGCTGAGCGTGAGCGGGGTGAGACAGCGATTCGCCGTCGTGGCCCAGCGCGTCGTAGATCACCCGGCCAGTGCCCACCTTGCGTGACCACACAATAGGCTGTGATGTCGGCATGGCGGCACTATGGCCATGGGCCAGTACTTGCACGTCTGATTCAAGCAATAAATCGGTGTAGAGCTCATCGTGCACTTCAAAGGGGGGCAAATCTGCCAGCGCGTTATCTTTTTCCGGCACGACAGTCACGGTCTCGGGTTGCGGGTGCCAGCTGGTGCCCCACACCCAGCGCCCGCCCAACAGCGAACCCCACTCTGGCCAGTCCGAGAAGCAAATGCTGGCAGTATGCAAACCCAGTAACGCGCCGCCTGACCGCAGGTGCGCCTCAATGGCCATGCGGGTTTCCCGCGGAGGCGAGTAAGCCTCTGCCTGGCGATAGGGGTCATATTTTTCTCCTATCATTTCCCAGCGCAGGGCATTGATGGTCAACAGGTCGACCGGGTTGTCAGCGAGGCTGGCGATGCCGGCGTCGAGATCGGCCTCGATACGCGATTCAATCCCCAGCGGCGCCAATACGGTGCCGAGCGCTTCGGCTGATGCATGAAAGTCGTGGAAGATGCCGCCCACGAGAATCAGATTTTGGCGAGTGGCTGTCATTCGCGGGGGAGGTGGGCCATGACACTGGTG
Organism: Luminiphilus sp.; assembly: GCA_016778085.1. Taxonomy (GTDB): domain Bacteria; phylum Pseudomonadota; class Gammaproteobacteria; order Pseudomonadales; family Halieaceae; genus Luminiphilus. The sequence continues at coordinate 7,254 of JADHQF010000067.1, forward strand.
GAAACGCCCCCATCCACTACCAGTTCATGACCTGAGATGTATTTTGCCCCCTCGGAGTCGAGAAAGAGCACGGCTTCCGCAATGTCTGCTGCCTCGCCCAAAACGCGCAGTGGCACGCCACCGCCTCTTACTGCCCGTACTTTCGGGTTTTCAAAAATCGGTTTGGACATGCCTGCGTCGATCATGCCAGGCGCAATGGCGTTCACGCGGATCCCCTTGGGACCCCATTCGATGGCCATGGCTTGGGTCATGTTGGCCATCGCAGCCTTGGTAGGGCCATATAGCCCGACACCCGGGGCGGGGTGAATGCCATTGATGGACGTAAAGTTGATGATATGGCCAGAGCCTCTCTCCATCATGGCTGGGGCGATCTCGCGGGCACAGAAGCAGCTCCCCAGCAGATTGACGTTGACCACGTCGATGTAGTCCTGCACAGACTGCGCTTCCATGGCGCCGAAGCGCACGATGCCGGCATTGTTCACCAGGAGATCGGGTGTCTCACCGAAGGCCTCAAAGGCGGCTGCGATCTGTTCCGGGGAGGTAACGTCAGCCTCGATACCCACCGCGTTGTCTATCTCGGATGCGGTCTGAGCGACGCGCTCGGCGCCCAAGTCGAAGATGCCAATGCGATAGCCAGCCTCGCTCAGGCGGCGCGCGACGTCGGCCCCCAATCCAGCGGCTCCGCCCGTAATCACTGCCGTTCTCATGCTGACCTCACTGCTTATGCTTTCTCATGACAGAGGTGACCGTTTATTTCTTTAATGGGTCCAGCGAGCACTCCCCGAGGGTCGCTACGCTGTCTACATCGTTAAATGCATCCTCGACCCATGGATTAGGGATTCAATCCCATAGACTGCACCAGCGCCTTGGTCAGGATGCGCTCCGAATACTCGCTTACCCGCCAGCCAGGCAGCTGCCACTCCTTGGGTAGGGGGGTGCTGGTGTCGACCAATCGGCCGTCTTTGATGATGTGGCGGAATCGATCGGCGTCCCCCAGTTGGGTGATATGGGTTTCCGGCTCACCATCAAAAATCAGGATATCGGCAAGGTAATCGGGTTTGACGCAGCCCAGCTCGCCTTCCAGCTTAAGTGCTCGCGCGCCTTGTTCGGTGGCGCTGTTGATCGCTTGTAAGGGCGTCATGCCCAGCTCTTCGACAAATACCTGTAGCTCGCGGTAGTGCCAGTCGCCGTAGGGCGTCAGACTGAAGCCGCTCTCGCTGCCGGTGGCGAGGGGCACGCCGGCGTCAAAGGCCGCGCGCAGGGTCCCCACGCTCTCGGTGATTTCGGCGCGAAAGACCTCCCGAAGGTTCTCATCGGAACCGATTGCGGCACCAAAGTCTGCCAAGTTGGCTTGGAAGGTGAAGGTGGGCACCAACGGCACTTTGCGATCGACGACAGCTTTTAATGCCTCGTCATCCATATAGGTGGCGTGCAGGATCATGTCGAAGCCGGCGATGGCGGCGTCGCGGGTACTGGTGGCGTTGCGACAGTGCCCGACAACCGGGATGCCAAATTGGTGCGCGGTGTCGCAGACGAGCTTCAGTTCGTCCAGCGTCCAGGTGGAGATTTCGCCCCCTTCCTTGCCGGGCCGGATCGGCAGACCACTGACGTGCACCTTGATCCAGTCGACCCCCATTTTGATCTGCTTGTGGATCTCTTTAACGATCTCATCGGGCGTGTGCACAATTCGCGCATAGCCCCGGGTGCCTTCGTCAGGCAGCAGTCGTGCTGCGGTTCCGCCGATGCAGTTGATCAGGACGTTGCCGCCGGTGGTCATTCTGGGGCCTTCAATGACGCCGCCTTCGATCGCATCTCGGAGATCCACCCCAACATCAAATACGCAGTCGGCATCGAAGAAGCTGGTGAACCCGGCGCGAAGCACCTTCTGTGCGTTGACTCCGGCAACGAGTGCGGCTAGGCCATAGCGGCGGTGAAAGAAAAGCTCGTCGTTGCTGTTGGGGTGATCAAAACTGATATGACAGTGGCTGTCGATCATGCCCGGCATCACGCGACATCCGGATGCATCGATTTTTTCCATCGTCGCATCCGCGGGGCAGCTGGCGCCCGCATCGGCGCCCACGGCAACGATGCGTTGGCCGCTGATCAGCACATCGCCAGTGAAGGGGTCGGACCCTGTGCCATCGATGATGAGTCCGTTTTGAATCAGGGTGTAAGCGTCACTCATAGTGGCTGCTCCTTGATGAGCCCGTTCGGATGGAAGTCGGCGTGGGAGGTTTTGTTGAGTGCAATAAAGCGCATCAACGCATCCCCTTGCTCGAGTGTGTGCCGGCGGATTTCCTCGCGGGCGGCTTCCGCGTCGCCTGCAAAGATAGCGGAAATAATGGCGTCATGATCGGTTTGGTTTCTCTGCAGTCGACCCGGCGCAACCACCTGAAAGCGACGGTAGGGGAGCACCCGTAATGCGAGCCACTCGGTGGTGTCGATCAGCGCCGTGTTGTGACAGCCGCGCACGATCCGCTGATGAAAGGCAAAACCAAGATCGGCGTACTCGTTGGGGTCACCGTCACTGCGAAGGTTCTCGGCAGCGGCTTCGTGAATGTCCTTTAACGCGTGTTTTTCAATCTCTGACATGCGCGAAGTGCTTAAGAAAACGGCGGCGCCTTCAAGCTCAGCCAGCGCTTCAAACAGTTCCAGCATGGTGCCGGGATCTAGTTGTGCCACGACCGCGCGCTTGTGAGCACGTTTGGTAATTAATCCTGCTTGAGCAAGCTGGGTAATGGCTTCCCTGACGGGGGTTCGTGATACGCCGAAGCGGTTGGCCAAGCGACCTTCTTCAAGGGCATCCCCTGGAGCCAATTGGCCTCCAAAAATTTCGCGTTCTATGGCAAGGCGCACGGTGTCAGCCTGTGTCAGGTCATGATCCGTCATGTCGCGGCCCCTATGGCGCTGGTCTGTTGGCCGATGATCAGCGGATAGCATCCCCAATTGGGTCGCTCGGTGCCGGCGTCCGCCACTGCGGGATTGGCGGGATCCGGTCGGGCATCGTGTTGCATGAGATTCTTTAATAAATTGGTGAGTGTGCCGAGGTGTGGCGCTTCGCCTTCTGTTTTGGCGTCACCCAAACCGCCGGCAATGTCGCGCCCGAAACACGTGTGAATGCCGATAC
>JADHQF010000001.1 GCA_016778085.1 Luminiphilus sp.
CGTCGATCGGTCCCGGGGTGAGCTTGCTCGCTTCTACCGCAGTGGCATCCCATTCTACGGTGGTTCTGAAATCGGCGACGTAGCGAAAGCAGCTTGCTACCGATCGTGGTACCTCGATCGTTTCGGTTAGGGTGATCATGTGTGCCCACCAGACAGGGAGGTGCTTACATTACGCCGGTCGGCGATAGCCAGTTCACGTTAGTTTCCTCTGAAATTAGCGGGCACCGGCAGTGATGATGAGCTATTCCTCTACCCAGACGACCCTTAGGGGCTCGCCAAAATCATCGTAGACAACTTGCCGGCGTCTTTTTGGGGTGCGTCTACGTACCACTTTGGTCCGGGCCCGTTTTGCTTCCCGTCGTGCGTCCAGAGCGGCGACTACCTCAGTGAGAGGTGTGCGCTCAGCACGTCGCGTTTCAAATAGCGGTGCGGGCGGTGGGGCCTCGTCACGATCGTAAGCGCTGTCGCCAGCCTGAAATTCCCGCACTTTGCCGCCAGACGACAGAAAATCCGCGGTTTGCTGTTGTAGGCGTTCGCGCAAGTCGGTCTTGGAAGGCGGTTTTTTCATACGACGATCTCCGAGACAAGCATTATAAAGACGGAGCCCTGCCACACCAATCTATGGGCTGACCATGCCCTGCGGTTTCTGGTTTAATGCCCTCCCACAGGGTCCGAGGTGCCCCGATTTGATGCAAACACCCCCCCGATTTGACTCCGATATGTCCGAGGACAGGCGGCGCCAGAGGATCGACTGATGGGAATCCTGCGTTCATTGCTGGTGTTTCTCTGGATGGCGGTGACGGTCATTCCTTTCGCGCTGGCGATCATCCTCATGGCCCCATTTGTGGGGCCCGATGCCAGATGGTGGTATTTGGCCCGGCCCTGGCTGAGCGGTGCGGTGGAGGCCGCGCGGTTGGTGGGCGGGATCCAGTACTCTATCGAGGGTGAGAGCGGCCTGCCTACAGCGGAGGATAACCAGCGCATCATTCTCTGCCCAAAACACCAGTCGACCTGGGAAACGTTTTTTTTCGCCAGTCGCATGCCCCATCCTTTAGCCTACGTATTCAAACGCGAATTACTTTACATCCCGTTTTTCGGCTGGGCGATGGCATGCCTCAATATGATTCATATTGATCGAAGCGCCAGAGGGGACGCATGGAGTAAAGTTGCTTCGATGGGCGAAATGCTCATGGACCGCGGTAAGTGGGTCATCATGTTTCCTGAGGGTACACGCTCCGAGCGCGGAGCACAGGGGGTTTACAAGAATGGTGCCGCCAGACTTGCCATCGCGACCGGCGCGAGCATCGTGCCGATTGCGGTCGCGTCAGCGAGATGTTGGCCGCGTAAGAGCTTTACCTTTATACCCGGAACTGTGGCCGTCTCGTTTGGCCCGCAGATCGCGCCGTCCCCGGGCGAAAGTGCCGCTGACTTAATGGATAAGGTCTCAGACTGGATAGAGAATGAAATGCGCCATATTGATCCAGAAGCCTATCCCGAATCAGAGCGACCGCCCGACCCGCTTCAGCAGGAGGCAACACTAAGTGCGGCACTCGAGGAGCAGGCGGCTGCCGCGCGAGCGGCTCAAGGTGGTCTACACGATGACAACGCATGAACTGAATCGACTGAACGGTGAGGCGCGAGGTGAACTCATTCGATACGGGGCCGGTGTAGACTGCGCGGACAAAGGGGAGGTCAGTAATGGGATTCTATAGCGATACGATTGTGCCGAGGCTCGTCACCTGCGCCTGCGGCACCAAGCCGATCCTAAAGCAACGTGAGAAAGTGGTGCCGCTGGCTCAAGGCAAGGTGCTGGAGATTGGCATGGGGGCGGGACATAACCTGCCTTATTACGATGGTCAGCGAGTCGACGCGGTGGTTGGTATTGATCCCTGTGCCACCAGTTGGGACTTGGCTCAAAAAAGGGCCTCGCAGTTGGGCGTGCCGCTCGAATTCGTGCAGGGCTCGGCGGAGGATATGCCCCTGCCGAGCGAATCATTCGATACGGTGCTGATGACCTTTAGTCTGTGCACTATTCCCGATGGACATGCGGCGCTCGAAGAAATACGTCGCGTCTTAAAGCCGGAGGGAAGCCTGGTGTTTTGCGAGCACGGCGAGGCGCCTGATGAATCCGTTGCCCGATGGCAAGCACGCATCAATCCCATGTGGAGGAAATTATTGGGAGGCTGCAACCTGAATCGGCCAATTGTGAATTGGATCAGTAAGGCCGGTTTCGGTATTCAGTCACTCGATCAGATGTACCTGCCGGGCACACCACGCATTGCGGGCTTTAACGTCTGGGGCAGCGCTCAGCGAGAGTGCTGAGGGCCGTGAAAGACCGATCGGGGGGCGCGGCACTCGGGTTTCCCGTCGGAGCACTGGCTGTCTGTTTGTATGGTTGCGCGGGCGAGCCGACGTCGATGCCGACTTCCCATCATGACAGCCCGGTCCCTGATCTGTCGGGTCACTGGGAGGTGGATTATGCGCGAAGCGATAGCGTGCAAACCCAACTCAATGCTTCTTTTCGGGAGGTTCAGCGAGAGCTCCGGCGCCGACGTCAAGCGGCGGAGCGCGGAGCGAGCTACCAGGGTCCGCCGATGGGGGATTTGGACACGCTGGTAGCGGTGGCCAAAATGGCTGAGTTGGTTACTGAGCCAGAGCTTCTGGAGGTGTATCAGGATGTTCGGCGCATCCGCATAGAGCGAGAGAACAGTTTTGCCCTGAATTGTGAGCTGACGGGGGCGCAATCGGTTCCCAGTCTGCTGGGTGCTGAGCAGTGCTGGTGGGATGGAAACCAACTGCATTTTCGGGTCCTTTTGCCTGATGGCTTGCTGATCAAACATCGGTTTGTGCGGTCGGCAGATGGTTTGTCTCTGTCGCAGAGGACCGCGCTGACCGCACCCGGTGTTGCAAGGGATATGGAGGTGGTCAGGATCTTCTCTCGCTACGACCCCACTGAGAGAGGTTACCGTTGTACGGAGACGCTTACGCGCGGTCGGGTTTGTACCACGGAGCAGGCAGCGCCTTATGAATGACTGGCGAGTCTTGCCCCGGCTGCTCCTGCTGGCCAGCTTTTATGCATTGGGTAGTTGCGCTAGCTCGCCGAGTGACGAGACATCTACCGAGTTGCAGGAAGACTCGACTAGGGTATGGGATACCGTTGAGCCGCTGCTGATCGCAGCGGCTCCGACGATGCCCCTTCTGGATATCGCCGTTGAATTATTTGACCCCGGGGTATCTGGTGAGGATCGGTCTCCGGTGGCTGCGGTGAGACGCTTGGAGTCGCAACTTTTGGCGGGCGAGTTGAGAGACACATTGGCCCGCAGCAATCAATGGGGCGTTGTGAGGCTTGTGCCCACGGCCTCTTCTTTGACGCCGGTGTCAATTCGAGCCGGAATTGCGGTGTCTGACGGGCGCGATCTGGTTCTCGATGTCGTCGTCAAAGATGCGATGGGCGCTCTCTGGTTTGAATACACGATGGCTTATCGTCAGCAGTCTGCGGCGGATGAGGGATTTGGCGGCATCTTCAACGCTTTGGCTAACCGTCTGCTCTCGGTGTGGCAGGGCAAAGATCGTGATGAGCAAGACGCGTTGCTTCAGGGCGCCGAGATCGCTTACGCGGAGGCGCTAGCCCCCGAGGCGTTTTCAGGAATGATCCAGCGCTCAGAGACTGATTGGAAGGTTGTTCGGCTTCCGGCTGAAGGTGATCCTATGTTGGCGCGTATCGAGCGGATTCGAAATCAGGAGTATCTTTTTTGCGACACTATTGATGAGCAGTATGTTGACATGGTGGACCGGGTGGGTCCCACCTATCGGCTCTGGCGATCGGCCACACTGGAGCAGACTGAGTGGCTCGAGCGCTATCAGCGACGCGCAGCGGCTCGCACTGGCAGTGCGGGTGACAGCGAGTTCACGCGGATGCAGGCGGAGTATGCGGCCTATCGGTCATTTCGGATTCAGGAACAGGCACTGTTTGAGCTGGCAGAGGCCTTTGATGGCGAGGCGAGGCCGACAGTGATGCGAACACAGGATCAAGTGTTTCGGTTGGAGGGGACCCTTGAGTCACAATACGACACGTGGCGCGACCTGTTGCGCGATATTTACTTGATCGAGACTGGAGGCCAGACGCCGTGACCCACTCATTTCTCGCGACCTGTCCCGCGGGTGTCGGGGTCTATCTGGCTCAGGAGCTTGAGGGTTTGGGGGCTCAGCAGATCGTAGAGCGGCCCGTCGGTGTGTCCTTCGAGGGGGGCGTGGGGCTGGGGTATCGGGCCTGCCTATGGAGCCGCATGGCGAATCGCATCATCCTCCAGCTAGGTGCGGCGCCGGCAAGCTCTGGCGACGAGCTGTATGAGGCGACGCGGGGTATCGATTGGACGGCGCATCTCGGAGCCAACGGCTCTCTGTTGGTCGACTTTGCCGGACGTAGCGCAGATATTCGAAATGCACAGTTCGGCGCGCAACGCATTAAGGACGCTATTGTCGATCAGTTCCGGGAGAAAGGCTTGGGGCGTCCCTCGGTCGATTTGAAGCAGCCAGATGTCCGGGTTTCTGCTCGCTTGAGCAAGGGGCGTCTGATTCTCGGTATCGATCTCAGTGGTGAAAGTCTCCACCGTCGCGGTTACAGGCTCGACGGGGGCGTCGCGCCGCTGCGGGAAAATATTGCTGCTGCAGCACTTTGGGCTGCGGGTTGGCCGGAGCGGAGTCAGCGGGGAGAGGCCTTGCTCGATCCGATGTGCGGTTCAGCCACGCTCCTACTGGAAGGCGCATTGATGGCTCTGGATCGGGCGCCGGGATTGAGTCGGCAACGCTTCGGATTCCATGGCTGGGTGGGTTATGACGAGGACCAATGGCGCGCCGTTCGCTCTGATGCAGAAGAGCGTGCTGTGGCGGTGCCGGCGAATCAGTTGGAGATTAGGGGGTACGACGGTGACATGCAGGCGGTTCGGCGATGCCAAGACAATATAGGGCGCCTTGGTCTAGAAGATATCGTACGCATTCGCTGCAAAGATCTCGCTATGGTTAGTCGACCTACGCACCGGGATCTCTCGAGGGGCGTGCTGGTCACTAACCCACCTTGGGGAGAGCGCATGGGACAAAGGGACGCGCTACCGCACCTTTACAACGCCTTGGGCGAGCGGATGAGCGAGGAATTCGATAACTGGCTGGCTGTGGTGCTGACCTCTGAGTTGTCGCTGGGTAAGGCCCTGGGTCTGCGCGCTAATAAACGCCATCGCTTTCATAATGGGCGACTCGATTTGCATTGCCTGCAATTTCAGCTCGGCGCCGAGAATCGATTTCGAACACTGCAACAGGAGGCCGAGCGTGGCTCTGAAGGTCAGTCCACTGTGCCCCGGGTGCTGTCTCAGGGTGGTCAGATGGTCGCCAACCGTCTGCGAAAAAATCTGAAGCGCCTCACGCCCTGGCTCAGACGGGAGGACGTTACCTGCTATCGGGTGTATGACGCGGACATCCCTGAGTATGCCGCGGCGATTGATGTGTACGAAGGCCGATTACATATTGCCGAGTATGCGGCGCCTAAAGAGATTCCCGAGCAGAAAGCGGCAGAGCGTTTTGCGCAGCTGGTGGAGGGCGCGCGAGAAGTCTTTGAGGTCGGTGCCGCGGGGGAGATTGCGGTCAAGCAGAGACTGCGCCAGAAGGGGCGGGACCAGTATCAGCGGCTGGAAACGACCCGTGAGCGGATTGTTGTCCGGGAGGGCAGGGTCAAGGCGCTGGTCAATTTGCACGATTATCTGGATACCGGTCTGTTTCTAGACCACCGGCCGCTCCGCGCGTGGCTGGGCAGAGACGCCAGTGGCGGGCACTTTCTCAATTTGTTCAGCTACACCGGAGTTGCCACACTGCATGCGGCTCTGGGCGGTGCGACCACCAGTACCAGTATCGACAGCTCCGCCACCTACCTCGAATGGTTCAAAGCCAATCTGGCGCTCAATGGCTTATCGGACCGCCAGCACCGCGGTGTCCGCGCCGATGTCAGGGACTGGCTGTCAGAGGAGACGCGCACTTATGACCTGATCATGGTGGACCCCCCGTCTTTTTCAAACTCCAAGGGTCAAGCCGATTTCGACGTGCAGCGGGATCACTTTTCCCTGCTGGAGCTGGCGATGGCACGCCTCAGTGATGGTGGGGTGCTCTACTTTTCAACCAACCATCGCAAATTTGTATTGGACCCGGCGGTGCAGCAGACATGGCAGGTGCAAGACGTCACGCAGGGTTCAATCCCGGAAGATTTCTCCCGTAATCACCGCATTCATGCCTGCTGGCGCCTGACCCACGGCTGACAGCCCGACGAAAAGCGCGCCTGAAACGATGAATCCGGGGCGTCAAGGCAAGTGGCCGTGGTGGCCGTAGCGCCTTTATTGGCCTTACTTCGGTGCTATACTCCGCGCCTTTTTTAGGCGCAGCCGCTGCCGAAATCCGTCTGTTGGGTTGGGGGGCTCTGCGTTCGTTGGCTTTCGGGATTTCAGTTCATGGCGCAAACGCTATACGACAAACTTTGGGACGCTCATCTGGTCGAGGAGCGCGATGACGGGACGGCACTGATATACATCGATCGTCATCTGCTACATGAAGTGACTTCGCCTCAGGCCTTTGAGGGGCTCACCCTTGCCAGCAGAGACCTGTGGCGGCGTAGCGCCAACCTCGCGGTGCCGGATCATAATGTTTCGACACTGAAGAGTGAGCGAGAGGCGGGCTTGGAGGCATTGCCTGACGCCGTGTCCCGTGTCCAGTTACAGACCCTCGACGATAATTGCGAGTCCTTCGACGTGGTGGAAATTCCGCTGAACGATGTGCGGCAGGGTATTGTGCATGTCATGGGCCCCGAGCAGGGCGCGGTGCTGCCGGGTATGACAGTTGTGTGCGGTGATTCCCATACCTCAACGCATGGCGCTGCCGGCGCACTGGCGCAAGGTATCGGCACGTCGGAAGTTGAGCACGTGATGGCTACGCAGTGTTTGATCCAGCGGAAAATGAAGAACTTCCGAGTAGAGGTCACGGGTCGGCTGGCTGGGGGCGCGACCGCCAAAGATATCGCCTTGGCGGTTATCGGTGAGATCGGCACTGCGGGCGGCACCGGTTTCGCGCTGGAGTTCACAGGCACGGCGATTTGTGAACTGACGATGGAAGGCCGAATGACGCTTTGCAACATGGCGATAGAGGCTGGCGCCCGCTGTGGCTTGGTGGCGGTTGATGAGGTAACGCTGGATTATTTCCGGGACAAACCACTCGCACCCAAAGGCGCGCAGTGGGATGCGGCAGAGGCCTGGTGGCGGACGCTTCACAGTGATGAGGGTGCCGTCTTTGATCGCAGCATCACGCTCGATGGCGACGCAATTGCGCCTCACGTGACCTGGGGCACCTCACCCGAGATGGTCACTTCAGTGCATGGGCGGGTACCCACTCTGGCGGAGATGCCCGATGAGACGGCGCGGCTTGGGTTGTCCAGGGCCCTCGAGTACATGGGGCTTGAGGAGGGTATGGCGATCGCCGAGATCAAGCCTGATGCGGTCTTTATCGGTTCCTGCACCAATTCACGTATCGAGGACCTCCGTGCCGCTGCCCGGGTGCTCGAGGGGCGTAAAGTAGCGCCCTCCATCCGCAAGGCGCTAGTGGTGCCGGGTTCGGGATTGGTCAAGGCTCAGGCAGAGGCCGAGGGGCTGGATCGCATTTTCATTGAGGCCGGTATGGAGTGGCGTGAGCCCGGTTGCTCGATGTGTTTGGCGATGAACGCAGACCGTTTACTTCCAGGTGAGCGATGTGCCAGCACCTCTAATCGCAACTTTGAGGGCCGACAAGGCAGTGGTGGCCGAACGCACTTGGTCAGTCCGGCCATGGCGGCGGCGGCGGCGGTGGCGGGCCATTTTGTGCCGTTGGAAGCAACCGGTTATACAGTGGAGGCCGGCTGATGAAACCGTTTACTGTCCACAGCGGGCTCGTCGCACCCATGGATCGCGCTAACGTCGATACTGATCTTATGATTCCGAAGCAGTTCCTGAAATCGATCAAGCGATCGGGGTTTGGTCCGAATTTATTTGATGAGCTTCGATATCTAGATGAAGGGCAGCCCGACGCGGATAATAGTAGTCGGCCGTTGAATCCCGATTTCCCCTTGAATCTGCCGCGCTATCAGGGCGCCTCTATTTTGCTCGCCCGGGAGAATTTCGGCTGCGGCTCGAGCCGTGAACATGCGGCATGGGCGATGGAGGATTTCGGTTTTCGTGCTGTTATCGCGCCGAGTTTTGCCGACATCTTTCGCTCGAACGCGCTTAAAAACGGCATCCTGCCGATTGTGCTTCCCGCGGACCAAGTTGACACGTTGTTCGCTGCCATACGCGTTGAAGAAGGCTACGCCCTGACGATTGACCTCGAGGCTTGCACGATTTTTCTGCCTGACGGTTCGCTCTGGTCATTTGAATTGGATGCCTTTCGTCGGGAGTGTTTGCTGAAGGGTTTGGATGACATCGGTATCACGCTGGAGCGAACGGACGCCATTCAGGCTTTTGAAGAGCAGCACCGCGAGCGATTTCCTTGGTTGTTTGAGGATATTGTTCTGTGAGCAGTCAAATTCTGCTCCTGCCCGGCGATGGGATTGGTCCGGAAGTTGTGCGTGAGGCACGACGGGTGCTGGAAGCCGCAGACGCTCAGTTCTCGCTAGGGCTCAGCTTCAGCGAAGGACGACTGGGCGGCATTGCGATCGATGAGGAGGGCGCTGCGTATCCCGATGCCACACGTGCCTTGGCCCGAGGTGCTGACGCGATTTTACTCGGCGCCGTCGGTGGCTCCCAGTGGGACGCGCTGCCTGCCGCGGATCGCCCAGAGCGAGGGCTGTTGGCGATTCGGGCTGATCTGGATTTATTCTGTAACCACCGGCCAGCGTTGTTGTTTCCCGATTTGGCTGAGGCTTCGAGTCTACGAGCAGAGCTGGTGGCGGGCCTCGATGTGCTCATTGTCCGAGAGTTGACCGGCGGGATTTATTTCGGCGAGCCACGTGGCATCACCACCAACGCCGATGGCGTCCGCGAGGGCTACAATACCGACCGCTACAGCGAGACGGAGATTCGCCGTATCGGTCGACTGGCCTTTGAGGCGGCACAAAAGCGAGGTGGTCGCCTGTGTTCGGTCGATAAGGCTAATGTGCTCGAAGTGACCATGCTGTGGCGAGAGACCATGGAGTCCCTGAGCGCAGACTACCCCGACGTAGCGCTGTCGCATATGTATGTCGATAACGCAGCCATGCAGCTGGTGCGTGAGCCCAAGCAATTTGACGTTCTGGTGACCGGTAATCTTTTTGGCGACATTCTCTCTGACATTGCTGCCATGTTGACCGGATCCATTGGGATGTTGCCGTCGGCGTCGCTTAACGCGGACGCCAAGGGGCTATATGAGCCGGTTCATGGCTCTGCGCCTGATATTGCAGGCACTGACAGCGCTAACCCGCTTGCAACTATTCTGTCAGCGGCCATGCTGTTGCGCTACTCGCTCAATGCGCCGGAGGCTGCTGAAGCCATAGAAGGCGCCGTGGCCTCTGTATTGGCGCAGGGTCTTCGCACGGCGGATTTGATTGTTGATGGCAACCACGCCGCGGCTGTTGGTACGCGGGCGATGGGTGACGCCGTTGTGGCGGCGTTGCGAGGCCACTAGGGAGACGATGATGAAGCCAGTGAATGTGGCAGTGGTGGGCGCAACGGGTGCGGTCGGCGAGGTAATGATTGAGATCCTTGAGTCGCGCGGGTTTCCGGTCGACACCCTGTATCCACTGGCCTCCAGCCGATCAGCCGGCAAGTCGGTGCAGTTCCGCGGCAAGCATCACACGGTGCAGGATCTGAGTACCTTTGATTTTTCCCAGACACCGATAGGGTTATTTTCGGCCGGTGGCGATATCAGTGCCGAATATGCGCCGATTGCGGCCTCTGCGGGATGCGTCGTGATCGACAATACCTCGCATTTTCGTCGCGATGAAGACATCCCTCTCGTGATCCCTGAAGTGAATCCAGAGGCCATCGCGGGCTATCGGTCGAGGGGCATCATCGCCAATCCGAATTGCTCAACTATTGGCATGTTGGTGGCGCTGAAGCCACTTTATGATGCGGTCGGCATTGCGCGAATCAACGTGGCGACGTATCAGGCGGTCAGCGGCACCGGTAAGGCGGCGATTGAGGAATTGGCGGGGCAGACTGCGCGTTTACTGAACGGACAAGCGCCAGAGCCAGAAGTTTATCCAAAGCAGATTGCATTTAATGCGATACCCCACATCGACAACTTTCAGGACAACGGCTATACCCGCGAAGAAATGAAGATGGTCTGGGAAACGCAAAAGATTCTGGGGGACCCCAACATTCTTGTGAATCCGACCTGTGTGAGGGTGCCGGTCTTCTACGGTCATGCAGAAGCTGTCCACATCGAGACCCGAGAGCCCATTTCAGCGGAGCGAGCGAGAGAGGTATTGGAGGGCGCGGCTGGGGTTGCGCTACTGGATCGTCACGAAGCCGGTGGCTATCCGACCCCGGTCACTGAGGCAGCGGGAGCCGATCCGGTATTTGTGGGCAGGGTTCGTGAGGATATTTCACATCCAAGAGGCTTGAATCTTTGGGTGGTGGCTGACAACGTACGTAAGGGAGCTGCCCTGAACAGCGTGCAGATCGCAGAGGTCTTGCTGTCCGAGTATCTCCAGAGCGTTTCGTAAAGTTGGGACCTTTTATATTTGGCGCCAAGGAATGGCGGCAGGGCCCAGTGAAAGCCAAACCAAAGGAAGGTAAAGGCGACGAGTCCATGAAAAGAATTTCAATCGTATCCGCTGCTGTGTTGTCCTCGGCGACCATATCCGGTGACGGCTGGGCCCTAGGGCTAGGAGAGCTCACACTTTATTCCTATCTCAATGAGCCATTCCGCGCCGAAGTGTCGCTGCTTGAGGCCGATTCACTCAATGACAATGACGTGCATGTCGATCTGGCCTCTGACGCCGAGTTCGAGAGGCTGGGAGTGTCACGAGACTTCTTCCTGACCCGCATTAATTTTCAGGTGGAGTCAGATGAGTCAGGGCGTCGGGTGGTGCTGACGACAGAGGCACCGTTGCGGGAGCCTTACCTTGATTTTGTTGTCGAGGCGCGGTGGCCCGACGGGCGTCTTTTGCGCGAATATACCGTGTTGATCGATTTGCCGCCGAGGCCGGCGGTGCTGGAGCTTCAGGATGCGCCGATCGAAAGAGCGGCGCAGCCCGACAATCAGGCAGTGGTCTCGGGTGCAGAGATAGCAAGCTTCGATGCCGGTGGTTATGCGACTGGCGCGTCGGTGAGACCCGTTCCGGGCACTCAATACCTTGTAGTGAAAACTGACACTTTGTGGCGCATCGCTTCTGATGGCGCTGCGGCGGGCGTCTCGGTAGAGCAGACCATGCTGGAGATCTTGGCGGCGAACCCGACTGCTTTTCAGGCTGGCAACATTAACGGCTTGAAGTCTGGTTACGTGCTGCAGATTCCAGCCGCCGGGGATATTCGGATCGATCTCGCCACCGCGCTTGAAGAGGTGGCCCTGCAGAATGAGGAATGGGCAGAGGGTGTTGCTCGCGAGTCGCAGGGCCTGACGCTGGTGGCCGATGCTGAAACGAAGACCGTGGAAGCTTCCGAGCCGGCGGTGGGGCAGTCAGACAAACCTTCTGATACCGCCATGTTGGCTGGAGGCGAAACGGAGCCCGGTGACGAAGCGCCTTTGGATGTGCCAGGCGCTTCGCTTGGGCGAGAGTTAGAGGCGCTGATTGCGACGGTGAGTCGACTGCAGGAAAGCGTGAACGGTCTTGAGACGCAGCTTGCCGAGCGCGACGCAGAACTGGCCTCACTCAGGTCAGCGCTTTCTCAGCAACAGATAGCCATCCCTGTTCCTGTTGCGGTGGAAACGTCATCTGCCTCCGCCGGGCAGCCGAATAGCGTGGCACAACCACTGCCGCTGTGGCCCTTTCTGGCTGGAATCGCGACATTATTAATCGGCGGTGGGCTCTTGATATGGCGACGCACCGGGCGAAATACTGAGTCTGAATCTATCGACCATGCCGATTTGAAAGACAGTCTCCCTGCTGAGGAGATTGATGAGATGAGTAGCCCCTCGCGGTTGTCTGATCCACAGATCATGGTGTCGAAGGTGGTCGAGGAGGCCCAGACATACATTGCCTATGGTCGCACTGACCAGGCGGTGGAGGTACTGGTTGACGCGCTGGCAGAGGGATTAACCTCGGCTTCGCTAAACATGTGCCTGCTTGAGTGTTACGTGGAGCTGGAGCAGTTCGCTGAAGCGGGTGCGCTGTTAGGGCGGCTGGAGCAGGGAGATAGCCCCGAATTGCTCGAGCGGGCCCGGCAGATACTACTAGATGGGGGCATGACACTTACCTCGCCTTCGGGAGATACCGTCGCTCAGCGCAGCGAGGAGCGCGCAGAGGAATCGGAGGAGGCGTCAGTCCTGAGTGAGCTGTCTTTCTCCGCAGAACCCGCTTTTGCGCTCAACGATGCCCAAAATACGGAGGATGCGTCCGAAGTTGAATCGGTTGATGTCGTTGAAGAGGTGCCGCTGCTCGACGCTGCGCCGTCTGCATTCGAGGATCCGCTGGTACCTGAAAAATCTGAGGCGGGGCAGGCGGCATCTTTGTCTTCGATTGAAGATGAGCAAGGTCTGCAGCTGGCACCCCTCGAGGGTGTAGTCGGTGACCGCAATCCGGAGACAGGTGCCGACAGTGCTAAATCGGACGAAACAAGGGCTTACGCTTCGTTGCCCCCCGACACATCAGGTCTCGACCTTAGTCCGCTCGATGCTGGCGTCGATGCTGCAGAGATACCGACAGCAGAGAGTTTTGATTCGGATGAGTCTATCCATGGGGTTGAGACCAATCCCGTGGATAGCAAGCTGGATCTCGCCCGCGCATACCTCGATATGGGCGACGAGGATGGCGCGCGTCCTGTATTGATGGAGGTCATCAAGGAGGGAGACCTGCCGCAGCAGGCGGAAGCTCGCGAGCTGCTATTGCGGTTAGAGGCGTCCTGAGTCCTTGAGCCTGTCGGATTCGCCATTGTCTCCGGGCGCTCGCGTCGCGGCCCGTATTGAGTACCACGGCGGCCATTATCATGGCTGGCAGGCGCAACCCCAACTGAGTGTCCCTACGGCGCAGGAGTCGCTGGAGTCCTCTCTTCAAGAGATAGCCGGGCAAAAAGTGAGGACGACTTGTGCCGGTCGCACCGACACGGGGGTGCATGGTTTTGCCCAGGTGGTCCATTTTGATGACCCCGTCGGCAGGAGCCTCAAGGCATGGGTCATGGGGACAAACCGGTACCTGCCAGTAGATATAAGAGTCCATTGGGCCCAGGAAGTCAGTGACGCATTTCACGCGCGCTTCAGTGCCACGGCGCGACGATATCGTTACATCATCTGCAATACCCCGACCCGACCAGCGCTGCTTCACAACTTAGTGACTTGGTACCGCCATGCACTTGATGTCGAGCTCATGAATGATGCCGCTGAGACCTTGCTGGGCGAGCACGATTTTAGCGCCTTTCGGGCGGCGAGCTGTCAGGCATCCTCACCTAATCGATGCGTCACGGCCTGCACTGTTATCAGACAAGGTGACTATGTTGTCGTAGACATCACGGCTAACGCTTTTTTACACCATATGGTGCGCAATATTGTCGGCTCTCTATTGGCCGTAGGTTCCAGGTCGTCATCTGTCAAGTGGTTCGAGACGGTGTTGCAGAATCGAGATCGTACCCAGGCTGCTGACACCGCTCCCGCTGAGGGTCTGTACCTCGTCGATGTGATCTATCCTGACGCTTTCGCACTGCCGAAAACGCCAGAAGGGCCCACTCTTCTTCAAGGACGCCTGTAAGCCACCTGATACTGCTAGAATAGGGGTTTCAAGACAGGGGCAGGCCGTGCGCATCAAGATCTGCGGCATCACGAGGCCCGAGGACGCTGATCAAGCTTTGGTACTCGGCGCTGATACCGTTGGCTGCGTGTTTCATGCTGCAAGCGCTCGTCATGTGACGGCGAAGAGAGCACGGGATATCCATGCAGTCGTTCATGGTTCGGGCACGCTGGTTGGACTGTTTGTCGATCCGACTGTCGAGCAGGTGCAGGCGGTGCTTGATCAGGTTGAGTTGGATGTATTGCAGTTCCATGGGCAGGAAAGTCCGGCATTTTGTGAGCATTTTCAGCGTCCCTACCTGAAAGCGGTAGCGATGTCGGCTGATGTGGATCTGTCGGAGATTAGTCATGCTTATGGTTCTGCTCGTGGGTTGCTACTGGACAGCGCACACGATGGTCAGTTCGGTGGCACGGGTCACCGTTTTGATTGGAAATGGATTGATGCGGGCCTCGAGAAAAGGCTGATGCTAGCCGGTGGGCTGAATGCTGAAAATGTTGCCGCCGCAATTCGTCAGGTGCGACCTGCAGCGGTCGATGTCAGCAGCGGTGTCGAGAAAGACAAGGGCGTTAAGGACAGAGATCGGATGAGGGCTTTCATTGAAGCCGCTTTGCCGGAGATGAACGAAGGTGGATTATGACCAGTGAAGTTACTCCTGAATTATTTGCGTCAGTGCCAGATCAGGATGGCCGGTTCGGTCGTTTTGGGGGCAAGTTTGTTGCCGAGACTCTGATGTCGGCGCTGGCCGATCTCGAGCAGCTGTACGCGCGCCTCAAAGACGATGCAGCCTTCCAGCGAGAGTTTGACGAGGACCTCGCCCATTATGTCGGTCGCCCTTCGCCATTATATGAGGCGGCCCGGCTATCCGATGCTATTGGCGGCGCGAGGATCCTGCTTAAGCGCGAGGATTTGAACCACACCGGTGCGCACAAGGTGAACAACACGATTGGGCAGGCACTCCTAGCCAAACATATGGGCAAGAAGAGAGTGATCGCTGAGACCGGGGCGGGCCAGCATGGCGTGGCTAGTGCGACGGTTGCGGCAAGACTCGGGCTAGAGTGCCACGTATTCATGGGCGAGGAAGATATTCGGAGGCAAGCGCTCAATGTGTATCGAATGAAGCTGTTGGGTGCGCAAGTTGTCTCCGTGACCTCGGGTTCACGTACATTGAAAGACGCCATGAATGAAGCCATGCGCGACTGGGTCACGAATGTGGAGGATACCTTTTACATCATTGGGACTGTCGCAGGTCCTCATCCTTATCCCATGCTCGTGCGGGACTTTCAGAGCGTCATAGGTCGTGAGGCGCGTGCGCAGAGTCTGTCTCAGTACGGTAAGTTGCCGGACGCGCTGGTGGCCTGTGTAGGTGGCGGCTCCAACGCAATCGGACTGTTTCACCCGTTTCTGCAGGATGAGAGCGTTGTGATGTATGGCGTTGAGGCGGGCGGCAAGGGCTTAGAGACCGGTGAGCACGCAGCCCCGCTCTCCGTCGGCAGTCCCGGCGTACTGCACGGTAACCGTACCTATCTCATGCAGGACGATAACGGGCAGATCCTTGAGACTCACTCGGTATCTGCTGGGCTCGATTATCCCGGCGTGGGGCCTGAACATGCCTGGCTTAAGGATATAGGTCGCGTTCAGTATGTGGCTGCTAACGACGATGAGGCGCTGGCAGCCTTTCATCGACTGACGCGTGTCGAGGGCATTATGCCCGCATTGGAGACGGCGCATGCGATGGCTCATGCCGAGAAGCTCGCCGCTAGCATGTCGCCGGAGCAACATATTGTGGTGAATCTGTCCGGACGAGGCGACAAGGACATCCTGACGGTAGCCGACCTCGACGGCATCAAGGTCTAATTGTCGCCATGAGTCGACTCTCTCAGGTCTTTGCGGATCTGCAAGCCGATAAGCGCAGAGGCTTGATCCCCTATGTTGTGGCGGGCGACCCCAGCGCAGAGGGCACGGTACCCTTAATGCACAGTCTGGTTGATGCCGGAGCAGATATTCTGGAGTTGGGGGTGCCATTTTCTGACCCGATGTCCGAGGGGCCGGTGATTCAAAAAGGTCATGAGCGTGCGCTGGCCAACGGCATGAGCTTGCACCGGGTGCTCAGCATGGTGGCAGAGTTCAGGAAAGACAATGATCGGACACCCATCGTAATGATGGGCTACACGAACCCGATCGAGCGCTTTGGCTATGAGGCATTTGCAGCAGCCAGTGCTGAGGCAGGGGTCGACGGCCTGATTACTGTTGACCTGCCCCCTGAGGAGGTAGACACGATCGACGGCGCTCTGAAGGATGTCGGTCTCGATAATATTTTTTTGATTTCGCCGACCACGCCCGAGCCCCGTGTGCAAAGAATTGTTGAGCGGGCACGCGGGTTCATCTACTACGTCGCGGTAAAGGGCGTGACCGGTTCGGGGGAGTTGGACACCGATGAAGTGGCGCGCAATGTTGCCCTGATCCGAGAGAAAACGTCTCTTCCTATTGCAGTTGGCTTTGGCATCAAAAACGCGGCCAGCGCGAGTGCGGTGGCGGCTTCTGCTGATGCAGTGGTCGTCGGCAGTGCATTAATTGCTGAAATGGAGCAAAAAGCCCGCTCTGCCGAGGGTTTGGAAGAGATCCAGATCCACAGCGCCGCGGTAAAATTGCTACAAAGTATCCGTGTGGGTGTGGACTCTTCACCTTCATAGAGAAACCGCACCCTCGTATACTCTGCTGTTTCCGCGTTGGGGAATCCCATGAGTTGGATTGACAAAATCCTGCCATCCGGCGTCAACAAAGATGAGAGCGCAAATCGCACCAGCGTTCCAGAAGGGCTCTGGAAAAAATGCGTGAAATGCGACGCGATCCTCTATAAGCCCGATCTGGAAAGAAATGCCGAGGTGTGTCCAAAGTGTGACCACCACATGCGTATCGGTGCGCGCCGTCGCCTTGAACTGTGCCTCGACCGGGGCGCGACGGAGTTGTTTACCGATCTCGAGCCGGTGGATCACCTCAAGTTCAAAGATAAACGTAAATATCGCGATCGTTTGACTGCCGCTCAGCGCAGCACAGGTGAAAAAGACGCCTTGATTGCCATGCGAGGCAGTATTCTCGGAGTCGAGGCGGTAACGCTGGCATTTGAGTTCGATTTTCATGGTGGCTCAATGGGTTATGCCGTAGGCGAAAAGTTCACCCGTGCTGCAACAGTCGCGCTGGAGGAGGGCCTTCCCCTGATTTGCTTCTCGGCTTCGGGCGGTGCCCGAATGCAGGAGGCGTTGATTTCGCTGATGCAGATGGCGAAAACATCAGCGGTGATAGAGCGTCTGAAGGGGCAGGGTACGCCCTATATCTCAGTGCTGACTGACCCCATTTACGGAGGTGTCTCTGCGTCTTTGGCTCTGCTGGGAGATATCAACATCGCAGAGCCCGACGCGCGTGCCGGTTTCGCGGGCCCTAACATCATCGAGCAAACCATTCGCCAGAAACTCCCTAAGGGTTTCCAGCGCAGCGAGTTTTTGCTGGAGCATGGCGCGATCGACATGATTGTGCACCGCAATGACATGCGTGAAACCCTTGCCCGTGTGCTTGCCAAGCTCACCAATCTCTCGCCCCCAGGGCAACCTGCGCCGGTGTTGGAAGGCGAGGTGATTGAGGCCGATGGGGGCGCTGCCTAGCCTGAGCATGGCCCCACTGTCGCTGAGCGAGTGGCTGGAACGTCTCGAATCACAGCACCCGGTAGAAATCGAGCTGGGGCTGGATCGAGTCTCTGATGTCGCCCAAAACCTAGGACTGCTTTCCTCACCGCCGACAACGCTGACGGTCGCCGGGACAAACGGGAAGGGTAGCGTTGTGACTGTCTTGTCCGCCGCATTGGTGCATTCTGGCAAGCGGGTGGGCCGTTACACATCCCCCCATCTGAATCGTTTTAACGAGCGAATTTGTATCGACGACGTCGAGATCCAGGATGCTGAGCTTATCGCAGCGTTCGAGGCGATCGAGGATGCTAGGGCAGCCATCAGCCTCACCTATTTCGAGGTCGCTACGCTCGCTGCCCTCTGGATTTTTCGAGAGCGGAATGTCGACGTTCAGCTGCTAGAAGTTGGACTGGGTGGGCGGCTCGATGCCGTGAATATTATCGACGCTGATCTGAGTGTCGTGACCAGCATTGGACTCGATCATACTGACTGGTTGGGGGATAGCCGGGAGCTGATTGCTATCGAAAAGGCAGGCGTGGCAAGACCGGGGCAACCCTGTGTTGTCGCTGATCCTGATCCGCCCAATTCTCTGATCTCGACGCTTGATGCCCTCGGCGCTACAACTTTTTTGATAAATCGGGAATGGCGTGTTGTGGGGGGTGAGATGCAGACCTCATCCCATCGACGCTACCAGCTGCCCGACAATACCGGGTTGCTGCCCGCGAATATGGGGGCGGCCATCCAAGCGCTGGAAGTCAGCGGTCTGGTGAAGGTAGATCAGTCCCTGGTCAACCACTTGGCGTCAGTGAGACTCACCGGGCGGCTCAGCAGAATCCAAACGGAGGACTTTGAGGTGGTGCTGGATGTGGCACACAACGTCGAGTCAGTCTCTCAGCTGGTGCAATTTCTCAAAGATCACCCGGTGTCTGGTAAGACCGCCGCTGTGTTTGGTGTCATGGGGGATAAGCCCATTCATGATATGCTCATTTTGTGCGAATCGGCGTTTGATGAATGGCATCTTATTGATCTCTGTGACGTACCGAGAGCCATGTCCACCGATCGCTTAACGGAGTTTCTCAAGCCAATGGGCGCGCCGATTCACCAGGGAGCCTTCGCCGATTTATGGCAGTCACTGATGACGCGAGTCACGACCGGTGACCGGGTAGTGGTCTTTGGGTCGTTTTTCTCGGTGGGTGAGGCAACGGCGTATCTGGCGGCGCATCACTATGACGGGGAGCAGCACTAAGTGGATCCGTTATTCAGGCAACGGCTCGTTGGGACACTGGTATTAGTGGCGTTGGGGATTGTTTTCTGGCCCTTGATCTTTGTGACGCCAGATACTCGAGAGCCTATTGTTCTGCAGCCGATGTCCCAGCGACCTGTCATTGATCAGACGCCGATTCCAGAACCTGAGAGCTTCGAGCCCTCAGTGGCCCCAAAGCTGCCGGATCCCTCTAAAAACCCATCGCAGGCGCAAGACGTCGCCGATATCCAAACCCAAACCGACGCTGCGGCCGACTCCCTCGCCGATTTGCCAGACAGCAAATCGGTCGCCGCACCGCAACCCAGGCTGGCACCCCCGTCCGATGATGCAATCGTGGATGATCAGGGGCTGGCGATCTTTTACGTTCTCCAGGTCGCGACGGTGGGGAGTGCGGTTCGCGCTGATGAGCTTGTGGAGGGTTTGCGGTCGCGGGGTTACAAGGCGTTCTCGAGTCGTTATGTCCGAGTGGATGATGAGCTGTTTCGCGTACAGATTGGACCGAATGCTGAAAGAGCGCGGCTGATGCGGCTCAAGCCCGACATCGATGCCGTGCTCAAAGTTGACTCCCAGATTCTGAGGTACGAACAGTAACGTGGCGGAACTATTGGGTCAGCTTGGGTCAACGATCCGTAGCTTCAACCTGTTTGATTGGGTCATTGTGCTTGTCTGGTTGGTTTCCTCAGGCTACGGCATAGCAAGAGGTTTCGCGCGCGAGGCGCTTTCGATTATCGGTTGGGTTAGTGCATTCCTTCTCGCCAACGTGGTGGCTGACTCGGTCGCTGACTTGGCACGAAACCTGATCGACGAGCCGACCACCCGTTATCTGCTAGGGTGGGCGCTGACGTTCATTGCTGTGCTGATGATGTTTGGCGTCATCGCCGCTTTTTTATCCAAGCAGATGCGACAACCGGGCTTTAATGTTGGTAATCGCTTATTGGGCGGTATTTTTGGCCTGCTTCGGGGGGTGATCATCGTGGCCGCAATCAGTATCCTGCTGCGCGCAGCCCTGCCTGATTCCGATGAGGACCTATTGGACGCGGCGGTGCTGATGGAGCCTGTAGAATGGGTCGCCGAGTGGATCGGCGCGAACTTTGACCGGGTCCTGGAGTCGGAGCCGACTGAGGCGGTGAAGGACACCATCGATTCGAGTGAAATGCTCTAAGGCCGGAGAGGCACTATGTGTGGACTGGTAGGTTTGGTCGCAGAGCGGGATGTTGCCGCTGATATCTACGATGCGCTGACTATGCTTCAGCACCGCGGTCAGGATGCAGCTGGCATCATGACCTGTTCAGAGGGCAAACTCATGCAGCGCAAGGGCGAGGGCCTTGTGCGCGATGTTTTTCGTACCAGTCACATGTCACAGCTATTGGGCCGCTTTGGCATCGGACACGTCCGTTATCCCACACAGGGCAGCTCGGGCACTGCATTGGCCCAGCCGTTCTATGTGAACTCTCCCTACGGTATAGCGCTGGCGCACAACGGCAACCTCACTAATTCCGCGTTTTTATCAGATGAGTTATTCCAGTCAGATCTTCGCCACCTCAATACAGATTCGGACTCCGAGGTGCTGCTCAATGTGTTTGCCCACGAGCTGCATCGCCTGGGCAAGCTTCAGCCCACTGCCAACGACATTTTTGACGCCATCAAGGTGGTCCACAAACGCTGCGAGGGCGGTTATGCCGCAGTAGCACTGATTTCCGGTTTTGGTCTGGTGGCATTCCGCGATCCCAACGGCATACGTCCACTGGTCGTCGGGCAGCGTGAAGGCAAGGCGGGTGGTACCGAGTACATGGTCGCCTCAGAGAGCGTGGCGCTGGACGTGTTGGGTTTCCAGCTACTGGGCGATGTGCTGCCCGGGGAGGCCATTTGTGTCACTCAGGCCGGTGAACTTCATCGCCAGCAATGTGCCGATTCACCAAAATTAACCCCCTGCATTTTTGAGCATGTCTATTTCGCACGTCCCGATTCTCTCATCGATAGCATCTCGGTCTATAAGACGCGCATGCGCCAGGGCGCAGCGCTGGCCAAAAAGATTCTGCGCGAACGACCCGAGAACGATATCGATGTCGTAATTCCCATTCCGGATACCAGCCGAGTTGCGGGGCAGTCGCTGGCCTACGAGTTGGGGGTCAAGTTCCGTGAAGGTTTTATGAAAAATCGCTACATCGGGCGCACTTTCATCATGCCCGGGCAGAGTGAACGGAAAAAGTCTGTGCGACAGAAGCTCAATGCCGTGCCGCTGGAGTTTCAGGATAAAACCGTCCTGCTGATTGACGACTCTATCGTGCGGGGCACGACGTGCGGCCAAATTATTCAAATGGCGCGCGAAGCAGGTGCGAGGCAGGTTTACTTCGCTTCAGCTGCGCCACCGGTGAGATTCCCCAACGTGTATGGCATCGACATGCCCGCAGCCACCGAGCTGATTGCCCACGGTAGAACCGTCGAGGAGGTGCGCGAGGAAATCGGTGCAGACTGGCTGGTTTATCAGGATCTCGAAGACCTGATCGAATGTTCGCGCGAAGGAAACCCCGAAGTCGACGGATTCGAGTCGTCAGTGTTCGACGGCCAGTACCTCGCGGGGAATATTGATGATCAATACTTGCAGTCGATTGAGGCTGCGCGTGCCGATGGTGCCAAGGGGCGCGGTCCGTTCCCGGGAGCCAGTGAAGGGGCGGTCGTCGGCCTCCACAACGACAACTGAGTCATGACGAAAGAGACGGGTAAATGGCTTGAAGATGCGGGGCCTCGCACCCGCGCTATCCGGTCCGGCATCCGGCGGACGCCCGAGGGTGAGCACGCTGAGCCGATCTTTACTTCTTCCAGTTTCCTATTTGATTCGCCTGAGGATGCCGCGGCAAAGTTTGCCGGTGAGGTCGATGGCAACGTCTATTCCCGCTATACCAATCCGACCGTCAGGGCTTTTGAGGAGCGATTAGCAGCGCTTGAGCAGGGCGATGCGGCGGTCGCCACCGCGTCGGGGATGTCGGCCATCTTGGCGCTATGCCTTACTCATCTCAAGGCGGGCGATCATGTACTGTGTTCACGCGATGTCTTTGGCGCCACGGTGGGTCTGTTCCAGAATACGTTGCAGAAATTTGGCGTTGGGGTGAGTTTTGTCCCGCTCACTGATCCCGATCAGTGGCGCGGGGCGGCCGAGTCGAATACCCGGATGCTCTTTATCGAAACGCCGTCGAATCCGCTCAATGCTGTGGCAGATATTGCCGCACTCGCCCAGATCAGTCAGGACATTGGCGCCATACTGGCCGTCGACAATTGTTTTTGCTCGCCGGCACTCCAAACGCCCTTGCTGCTGGGTGCTGACATCGTGACCCACTCTGCGACCAAGTATCTGGATGGCCAAGGTAGAGTATTGGGTGGTGCTCTGGTGGGGCCAGAGGAATTGATCACGCCGGTAGTGGCGTTCAACCGCTCCTGTGGACCCACGATGAGCGCGTTTAATGCCTGGGTGATGCTGAAGGGGCTGGAAACGCTGGACCTCAGAATGCGTGCCCATTCTGACAACGCGCAGCGTCTTGCTGAGTGGCTGGCTGAGCATTCTCTGGTAGAAGCGGTACATTACTGCGGTCTGCCCGACCATCCCGGTCATGCCTTGGCGGTCCGTCAGCAGCAGGGTTTCGGCGGGGTGCTGGCATTTGAGGTAGCAGGTGGCCGCGAGGCGGCCTGGCAGTTCATCAATGGGACCGAGCTCATGTCGCTCACAGCCAACCTCGGAGACGCCAAGACCACCATCGTTCATCCAGCATCGACGACCCATGGGCGCCTGACAGCCGAGCAGCGAGGAGCCGCGGGCATCTCCGAAGGGTTGGTTAGGATCGCTGTGGGCCTTGAGGATCTCGCGGATCTGCAGTCAGACTGTCTGCGGGGCTTCGCTGCGCTGAGTCGCTAGGCCGCTACGGTCACTTTTAGGCGACCGTATTCGGCGTCGCGATCACGCCAGCCCGGCACGCTCAGTCGCACCAGAGGGTGCGGTCAGGCGACTTCATCAATAATCGTTGCCGCAATACGCTCGCCGTCCTCGGCCAGCTTCTGGAAGGCCACAACCTGATCGAAGTTCATATAGCGATAGATCTCATCTGCCATAGAGTCGATCTTGCCGGCGTATTCCAGATACTCGGCAGGGGTCGGTAGTTTGCCAAGTAGTGCACCGACTGCGGCGAGTTCAGCGGAGGTGAGATACACATTCGCTCCTTCGCCGAGCCGATTCGGGAAGTTACGGGTAGACGTCGACAGCACCGTCGATTTCGGTGCGACTCTGGCCTGATTGCCCATACACAGCGAGCAGCCCGGCATCTCGGTCCGCGCGCCAGCCCGCCCGAAAATCGCGTAGTAGCCTTCTTCCATAAGCTGATGTTCGTCCATCCGGGTAGGGGGGCAAATCCACATCCTCGTGCTGACGGGTGCGCCATGTGCTTTTAGTAGCTCACCGGCGGCCCGGAAATGGCCAATGTTGGTCATGCAACTGCCGATAAACACTTCGTCAACCTGATCTCCTTGAACTTCCGAGAGAAGACGCGCATCGTCGGGGTCATTGGGCGCACAGACAATCGGCTGATCGATTTCTGCCAAATCAATTTCAATCACTGCCGCGTACTCTGCATCTACATCCGCCTGAAGTAGCTCAGGATTCTCAAGCCAGGCCTCCATATTTCTTGCCCGTCGTTCGAGCGTGCGAGCATCGCCGTAGCGCTCCGCGATCATGGAGCGTAGTAATACAATATTGGAGCGCAGGTACTCCGCAATGGTGCCTTCCCCGAGCTTGATGGTGCATCCGGCGGCAGATCGCTCTGCCGACGCATCCGACAGTTCAAACGCCTGTTCAACGGTCAGCGAATCTAAACCTTCAATCTCAAGAATCCGCCCTGAGAATATGTTTTTCTTACCTTTTTTCTCGACTGTCAGCAGTCCCTGCTGGATCGCATAGTAGGGAACCGCATGCACCAGATCTCGGAGGGTCACGCCCAGCTGCATCTCGCCCTTGAAGCGGACCAGCACTGATTCGGGCATGTCCAGTGGCATCACCCCTGTTGCGGCGGCAAAAGCCACCAGGCCGGAGCCCGCGGGAAACGAGATGCCCATGGGGAACCGGGTGTGGGAGTCACCCCCGGTGCCAACGGTGTCCGGTAACAACATTCTGTTGAGCCAGCTATGGATAATCCCATCTCCAGGGCGTAATGAGACGCCGCCACGGGTCATGATGAAATCAGGCAGCGTGTGCTGCGTGTCGATGTCGACCGGCTTTGGATAAGCCGCGGTGTGACAAAAGGATTGCATTGTCAGGTCGGCCGAAAAGCCTAAACAGGCGAGATCTTGTAACTCATCCCGTGTCATCGGCCCTGTGGTGTCCTGTGAGCCCACAGTCGTCATGCGCGGTTCACAGTAGGTGCCGGGTCGAATGCCCTCTACGCCGCACGCGCGCCCCACCATTTTCTGTGCCAGCGTGAAGCCTTTGTCAGAGTGCTCTGGGGGCTCTGGGGTGCGAAACAGATCGGTTTCACCTAGCCCCAGCGCCTCTCGCGCCTTTCCGGTGAGGCCGCGCCCGATAATGAGATTGATGCGCCCGCCTGCGCGGACTTCATCCAGGAGCACGTCGGAGCGTAAGGCAAACTCCGACAGTACGTTGCCGCTCTCTGACAGGATTTTGCCGTCATAGGGACGGATCTCGATCACATCACCCATGCCGAGCGAATCAACGGGTGCCTCGAATACCAGTGCGCCGGCGTCCTCCATCGTGTTGTAGAAGATGGGCGCGACCTTGCCGCCAATACAGACGCCACCAGCCCTTTTGTTTGGGATGCCGGGCGTATCTTCACCGAAGTACCAGAGTACGGAGTTGGTGGCAGATTTGCGCGATGATCCTGTTCCCACTACATCGCCAACAAATGCCACCGGCAGACCTGCCTGCTTGATTGCCTCGATTTGTTTCAGTGGGCCGGTGACGCCCGGCGCATCAGGTTCAATGCCGTCTCGGGCCATCTTGAACATGGCCAGCGCGTGCAGCGGGATATCGGGGCGCGACCAGGCGTCGGGAGCGGGGGAGAGGTCATCGGTATTGGTTTCTCCGGTGACTTTGAATACCACCATTTTAAGTGACTCAGGCACCTCGGGGCGTTCGGTGAACCATTCTCCGGCCGCCCAGCTCTCCAAAACGGCTTGGGCATTCTTTGATCCGCGGTTTGCCAGCTCTACCACGTCATGAAAGGCGTCAAACACCAGTAACGTCTGTTTTAGTTCTCTTGCTGCGTGAGTGCCTAGCGCCTCATCGTCGAGTAATCCGACCAGCGTGGCGATGTTGTAGCCACCATGCATGTCGCCCAGTAGGCGAATGGCATGCTCGCGATCAATCAAATCACAGCTGGTTTCCCCCTTCGCCAGCGCCGACAGAAAGCCGGCTTTGACATATGCGGCCTCATCAACCCCGGGAGGGACTCGCTCGGTCAGCAGTTCGACAAGAAAGGCCTCCTCGCCCGCTGGTGGGTTCTCCAGCAGTTCCAATAAGTCGGCAACCTGCTCTGGGGATAGCGGAGCAGGGGGTATATTCTGGGCGGCGCGGTCGGCGACGTGTTGACGGTAGGCTTGCAGCATTTACAGCGTCCTTCTACGTGCAGGGTTCTCGGTGCCGGGATTATAGCGTGGCGACTGTTTTCACCGTTAACGACGGTTTGAATATCCCTCATTCATTCAGCCGATGGACGGGGCGTTGCCTCGATACAGAAACTGCTAAACTTCGGTCGCCTCGGAGGAACCGTGTCTGACCTCAATCCCATTAGAACACCCTGCATCGGCGTCTGCTCCACCGGTATCGGTGATGCGGTTTGTCGCGGTTGCAAGCGCTTTGCGCATGAGGTGATCTACTGGAACGGTTATTCGCAGGCACAAAAACAGGCGATTGATGCGCGTCTGGACCGCTTTTTGGCCATGTGCGTGGCCAACAAGTTTCGAATTGTCGACCAAAAGTTGTTGGATTGGCAGCTGTCGGTGCAGAAAATTCGCCATCAGCCGCATCATGATCCCTACTGCCATCTCTTCGCGCTCCTGAAGGCGGGTGCGACACAAATTGCTCAGCCCGAGCAGTACGGGTTTGAGGTATTGCCCAGTTGCAGAGATATGGCACTGGTGGCGCTCCGAGATCAGATTGATGAGGAATTCTGGATTCTGTCCTCAGCCCACTATGACCGCTACATCGCTACCGGAGATCTGTTTGCGGATCAGTCGCCTCAGGAGGCCCTCCGGTGAGTGCGGCTGAGGCTTTGGTGGCCGGTATCAAGGAGTTTTTACCTTGCCCCACGCCAGATGCCTGGGTGGCGGTGGCATTGCGGCGCGAGCAGGAATCGACCCTGCTCATCGATCATGCCAATTGTGAGAAAAAAGCGGCGGCGACGGCTCTGGCGCTCATGAATCGCTATACCGATAACTCGGTGCTACTGAATAAAATGTCCCGGCTTGCTCGTGAGGAGCTCCGTCATTTCGAGCAGGTGATCAAGATGATGGCGATGCGTGATATTGCCTATGCGCCGCTTAGCGCCTCTCGTTATGCTCAGGGACTGCACAAAGGGGTGCGTCGACAGGAGCCAGGAAGGCTGATTGATGCGCTTATTGTAGGCGCGCTCATTGAGGCCCGATCCTGCGAGCGTTTTGCCAGACTGGCTCCGGAGCTCGATAGGGAACTGGGTGACTTTTATTTTTCGCTGCTGAAGAGCGAGGCTCGGCATTACGCCGACTATCTGCGCTTGGCTGAATCGTTGGCCGACGAGGTCCATTTGGTGGATCGGCTCGATTACTTCCGTGGTCTTGAGGCTGGGCTGGTGAAGGGTGCGGACACTGAGTTCCGCTTTCACAGCGGCCCTGTCGGGACACGGCATTAGCCGATAGAAAAGCGCTCTAGGCTGAGCTCGCTGCCTCGCTCGCGGAGTAGCCAGCCCGCTTTTGCAGTCCAGTCTCCCAATACGATGCGCTCCCCGGCGTCACACTGGTGTCGGTTAGGTCTGTGAGTGTGGCCGTGCACCATTACCGACACATCGGCATCGCGCATGGCGGTACTCACTGCACTCTGGTTCACATCCATAATGTCTTCGGGTTTGTTGCTCGCTGCATCAATGCTCATTGATCGCAACTGGCGGGCCAGCTCACGGCGCTCATCGAGTGACTTCTTCATCATTTCAGTCTGCCACTCGGGGGAGTGAACGAGTTCTCTGAATTGCTGGTAGTCCACATCGTCAGTACACAGGGTGTCGCCGTGGAGCAACAGCGCAGGATGTCCTGCGACGTCTAGCACTGTCTGATCTGGCAAGAGGGCGCCGCCAATGTCACTGGCGAACTGCTCTCCCAGCATGAAATCGCGATTCCCTCTGCAGAAGAGGATCTCGGTGCCCGAATCTGCGAGTGCGCGGAGCGCTAACCTGATGCGCTCAGCAAGCGGCGAGTTGTCATCGTCGCCCACCCATGCCTCGAAGATATCGCCGAGCATGACCAGCGAATCGAAGGGGGATTCGTGTTTTAGCAGCGCGACCAGTGCCGCCTCGATGTCAGGTGTGTCGTCGCTAAGGTGTAAATCGCTGACAAAAAGTCGGTGCACCGAGCAGCCCTTAGTCGTCGATGACGGTCACGCTCTCGATGATGATGGGCTCGACGGGGACATCTTGATGTCCGGCCTGACCACCGGTTTGCACGCATCTGATCTTATCGAGCACATCCTCGCCGTCGGTCACTTTGCCGAACACGGCGTATCCCCAGCCCTGCATATTTTCACCGGTATGATTCAAGAAGTCGTTGTCCTGAACATTGATGAAGAACTGCGCGGTTGCGGAATGCGGGTCCTGTGTGCGTGCCATGGCGATCGTGCCGTGGGCGTTCTTGAGACCATTGTTGGCTTCATTTTCGATCGGAGCCTGCGTCTCTTTTTGCTCCATGTCAGCTGTGAAACCGCCGCCTTGAATCATGAAGTTATTGATGACCCGATGAAAAATCGTGCCGTCGTAGAAGCCATCCGCGACATACGACAGGAAATTCTCCACCGTCTTCGGAGCATTGTCTGCGTCGAGCTCCAGGGTCATGGGGCCGACAGTGGTGGTCATCAGGATATGCGCAGCTGGCATGAGTACCTCAGGGGTCTACATCGGGAGGCGGCATCGTACCTGAGATGGCGAGTGGTTGCGATGCGGAATTTTTGCGGTAAGTGGGAATGCTCCCATGCCAAGCTCGACGCCCAGTTGGTATAGTACGCGGCTCATTTCAGGGCGCTTTGCCTAGGGTTCGGGATGTCCGCGGAGCTTCGCAGTAACTTCTTGCGCACACAGATTCAGGCTGATCTGGAGGCCGCGCGTGTCGATGCGTTGGTCACGCGGTTTCCACCAGAGCCGAATGGTTTTCTGCATATCGGTCACGCGAAGTCGATCACCGTGAATTTTGGCCTTGCTGAGCAGTTTGGTGGGCAGTGCCATCTCCGTTTTGACGACACCAACCCCGAGAAAGAAAGTCAGGAGTTTATCGACTCTATTCAGGAAGACGTCCGCTGGTTGGGATACCAGTGGGCTGGAGAGGTGCGCTTCGCCTCGAGCTACTTCGAGCAGCTTTACCAGTGGGCTCTGTATCTTGTTGATGAAGGGCTCGCCTATGTCTGCGATCTCTCCGCCGAAGAGGCGCGCGAGTATCGGGGCACGTTGACACGGGCAGGGCGGAACAGTCCGTTTCGCGACCGAAGCGTCAACGAGAACCGTGATCTATTTGAACGCATGCGCCGGGGCGAATTCGCCGACGGCGAGCGGGCGTTGCGCGCCAAGATCGACATGACCTCGAGCAATATGAATTTGCGCGACCCCATCCTGTATCGCATTCGGCACGCGGCACATCACCAGACGGGTTCAGAGTGGCCAATCTATCCCACCTATGATTTTGCTCATGGACAGGAGGACGCGATTGAGGGGATTACCCACTCTATCTGCACGCTGGAGTTTGAGGACCACCGCCCGCTTTACGATTGGTTCATCGCGAATCTGCCGGTGCCCCATCAGCCGCGACAAATCGAGTTTGCCCGGCTTAATACCAGCTACACCATCACGAGCAAGCGCAAGCTAAAGGAGTTGGTAGACGAGAATGTCGTCGCCGGATGGGACGACCCCCGCATGCCGACTATCGCGGGTCTTCGGCGCAGAGGTTATCCCGCCGCCGCCATACGGCATTTCTGTGAAGAGGTCGGTACCTCCCGCTCTGACGGGACGGTCGATGTGGCGATGCTGGAGAGTGCCGTAAGGGACCATCTCAACAAGCACGCGCCCCGGGCGATGTGTGTCATGCAGCCTCTTCGCCTGACGCTGACTAATCTTGCTGAGCCCATGTTGCTGACCGTGCCTAATCATCCGGCTGACCCAGAATTTGGGAGCCGAGAATTGGAGATGGGCAGTGAGCTCTATATCGACCAGGCCGACTTCCGCGAGGAGGCGAACAAGCAGTTCAAGCGCCTGGTGTTAGGTAAGCGGGTCAGGTTGCGCGGCGGATTGGTGATCGAGGCGGAGAGCTGTGAGAAAGATGCCGACGACAATGTCGTGCGCGTATTGGCCCGATGTGTGACGTCAGTGCCCGGTACCGACCCAGACGACGGTGCGAAACCCAAAGGCGTGATTCAGTGGGTCTCTGCCGAACATGGATTGTCTGCAACGATCAGGCGTTACGACCGGCTGTTCGCGGTGCCCGAGCCGGGTCGCGAGGACGATATGTTGGCTGCAGTGAATCCCCACAGCCTTGAGGTGATTGAGGTCGCGATGGTGGAGCCCGGTTTAAGGGAGGCTGAGCCAGAGCAAGTATTTCAGTTTGAGCGTGAGGGGTACTTCGTGGCAGACCGTTATGACCATGCCTCGGAGCGTCCGGTTTTTAATATGACCATTGGTCTGCGCGACACTTGGTCGGCAACCCATGCCTGACCTACGTCTTCACAATACCCTAACAGGGGCCAAAGACGTCTTTACGCCCCGCGATCCCGAGCGCGTGACCATGTATGTGTGCGGGCCCACGGTCTACAACTACGTGCACATCGGAAATGCGCGCCCGGTCGTGGTGTTTGACTGTCTGTACCGGCTGTTAAGTGTGCTCTATCCGCAGGTCGTTTACGCCCGCAACATCACCGATATCGACGACAAGATCATTGACGCAGCTTTTCAGCGCGGCACTGACATTGCTGAAGTCAGCACGGAGTTCACGCAGAAATATCGCGAGGATATGGCGGCTCTCAATGCGCTTGCGCCCACGATTGAGCCCATGGCCACCGAGCACATCGATGACATGATCACGCTGACAGAGCGATTGATCGCCGAGGGGCACGCTTATGAGGCCGACGGGCACGCTTTGTTCGCGGTTGAGTCCATGCCCACCTACGGCGCGCTCAGCGGGCGTAAGCTCGAGGATATGATGGCAGGGGCCCGTGTCGAGGTTGCCGACTACAAGCGCCATCCCGGCGATTTTGTGCTCTGGAAGCCCTCTACCGATCAAGAACCCGGTTGGGATAGCCCCTGGGGCCGAGGGCGGCCGGGTTGGCACATCGAGTGCTCGGCAATGATTCGAGCACACTTGGGGGAGGCCATCGATATTCATGGCGGTGGTCGCGACCTTATTTTCCCTCATCATGAGAACGAACGCGCCCAAAGTTGCTGTGCGTATGGTGACGACTTTGTTCGCTATTGGATTCACAACGCTTTTATCGACATGGATGGTGAGAAGATGTCCAAGTCATTGGGCAACGTGCGAACGGTGAGAGAGCTACTAGAGCGCTTTCCCGGCGAGGTGCTGCGCTTTGCGCTGCTCTCAGCTCATTATCGCTCGGCGCTCAATTTCTCCGGCGATCTGTTGACTAGCGCTCGAGGCACACTAGATGCGTTTTATGGTGCGCTTCGGCGCCATCGGCATGTGGAGCCTGCGGCACTCGCCGCGGCAGAAAGCCGCGTATTGAACGCCCTGCTAGACGACATGAATACCCCGGAGGCTGTCGCTGCGCTGCATGCGGCGGCGAGCACTTTAAACAAATCAGATGACCCTGAAGAAATCGCATTAGCCAAGGCAGAGCTGACGGTAGGCGGCGGCCTGCTTGGATTGCTACAGGCAGACCCCGAGGGTTGGTTTACCGACTCGATGGGGGAGGAGGGGCCCACTGCAGAAGAGATTGATGGGCTGATCCAAGAGCGGATCGCAGCCAAGTCGAATCGTGACTTTCAGCGGGCCGATGAGATTCGGGATGATCTCGAGGCGCAAGGTGTGGTGCTGGAGGACGGTCCCGACGGCACCCAGTGGCGCCGCCGAGGTTAACGATCTAGCTCAGTGCTTTCTCGCCTGATTCGACGGTCTGCTGAATCAGCGTATTGATGGTCATTGGGCCTACGCCACCCGGCACCGGGGTGATCGCGCTGGCCCGCTCAGCGAGAGGGCCCAGCTCAATATCCCCGACGCCACCGGGGTGATACCCCGCGTCGACCACTATGGCGCCATCTTTGATCCAGTCCGCCCAGATGAATTCGGGGCGACCTACAGCGCCCACCACAAGATCGGCCTGACGGACGTGGCTCTCGAGGTCGCGCGTTCGGGAATGACAGATGGTGACGGTGGCATTGGCCTCCAGCAGCATCATCGCCATGGGCTTGCCCAAGATCGGGCTTCTGCCAATCACGACGGCATGCAAGCCTTCGAGGTTCATTTCATAGTGTGCCAGCAGGCGCATGATGCCCTGTGGGGTGGCGCAACCATAGGCGGGTTCGCCCATCGCCATGCGCCCAAAGCCTAGGCAGGTCACGCCGTCGACATCTTTCTCGAGGGCAATCATGTCGAAACAGGCGCGCTCGTCGATCTGCGACGGCACCGGGTGCTGCAGCAGAATGCCGTGCACGTCCGGGTTCTCATTGAGCTGCTCGATTTCTCTCAGGAGGTCGTTGGTGCGGGTAGAGGCCGGCAGTTCAATCGCCATGGACTCCATGCCGACCCGGCGGCAGGCGTTGCCTTTCATCTTCACGTAGGTGGCTGAAGCCGGATCGTCGCCTACCAGTATGGTGGCCAGAACCGGTGTCCTGCCGTCAGATTTTGCCTTCAGCGCTTCAACACGCACGCCGAGTTGTTCTTCTGTTAATTGGGCAACGTGCTTGCCGTCCAGAATGA
The DNA here is from genome assembly GCA_016778085.1 of Luminiphilus sp. Lineage (GTDB taxonomy): Bacteria > Pseudomonadota > Gammaproteobacteria > Pseudomonadales > Halieaceae > Luminiphilus. The sequence goes on from JADHQF010000001.1 coordinate 32,009, forward strand.
CTGCCGTCATGTGAAATTCCCCTTTAAAAACGGGCGCGATTCTTTCAGAGATTGATCGACGGGGGAAGAAGTTTTGTTACGCATTGCCGACAATTCGCAATGCCGGTAAACTGCGCGCCGCGCGGGGGCTGAACCCTCCGTCATCGGGGTGTAGCGCAGTCTGGTAGCGCGCCTGCTTTGGGAGCAGGATGTCGGGGGTTCGAATCCCTCCACCCCGACCATCTCCTTCCGGTTATGCCACAGTGAAGGAGAGTAGCCTTCGGGTCAGCGCGGTAGCCTCTCCGCTTGCGCTTCTTGATGGTGGCTGTAGCTCACCAGGTAGAGCACCGGATTGTGGCTCCGGAGGTAGCGGGTTCGAGACCCGTCAGCCACCCCACTTATTCATTGGCAGCGACTTACTCTTCTCTTTGGCTCTTATCTTTGGTGGTGCTGTAAGCGGTTTCAGTTGGCATAGAGCCACGCCTCATGGCGCTACACTCGCCGGTTACCGGCTGGTGGGTGCAGTGAGGTAAGATTTAGAGGAGAAAAAAAGAAGGGGCAATCCATGCCCCTGTAAGGTGTGTTTCGGGCCTGGGTCTTATGGCCTTCCTTGGCCACCCGCAACACGCTCGTCGTCCTGACTTGGACCAATAATGTTGCAAAACGAAATAAAAATCAAGCAAATTGCGAATTGCACTCACAGATGGCTGGCGGCCGTATTATCTATATATAAAACAATGTTTTAACCTATATTTTTCAGAAATAATTGCCGCTAAATGCTTAATTTTATCGTCTATTTGGTACTTTTGACGCAAAATGCACACCCGATGATCGCAAAACCCTAAAGCCGCACGTCGCCCATCACTGAGCGGGTAGGTAACGCGACAGCAGCGCAGTCAAGAATTCAGGATTGGCCCACTGATGCCCCGCTTGAGAAAAGGCCTCCAGGCTCTCTTGATCCGGGAAAGAGTAATAGGACCCAGTCTGTGCGGGCGCCCGTGCGTCGGGTTCCTGACCCGCCTCAATCATATCGACGACTTTGAGGATCGCCGCACAGCCTGCCGGATAGAGTCCGATGGTATTACCCAAATAACACTGGTGCGGGTCTCTCTCGTTGCGCTGAATGCTGATGATCCGGCCTGTATCTATGGTTGCGTCATCTATCCAGTGCAGGGTGCTACAGAGCAGTTTGTCATTGGCCAGCATGGCTCTAAAGGTTGCCATAACGCCGCGATACTCCGGGAGTCCGCCCGAGTGGAGGTTGAGCACGCCCTTGGCCGGCATCAACAGCGCGTCGGCTTCCAAAATACAGCCGTAACGGATTGAGATCATCAAGTCGGGCTCGGTGGCGGCCAGGGTGCGCAGGCCTCCCGCGGTATTGGGCTGGTTCAGGCTGGCCACCGGCGCGACCAGAAACTGCCCCAGAGCCTCAAAGGTGAGGAGCTCCCCCTGTTTCGGCTGTGCATCGATAAGCGGGAACAGGATTTTTAGCGGTAGCGTTTGTTCATAAAACGATGCCGCAGCCAAACCGGGCGCTGCAGGCTGGCCTCCCACTCTGTCGGAGCAGAACACGTGGAGGTCGTGATGAGTCGAGAGCTCAGGTAGCAGCAAGTTAAGAGCGAAGTTACTCGCGAGATCTCGATTTGTGAGTAGGGTGATGCGCACAGGTATCTCTGGCCCTTGTCTCTTGCGGTCGCTCAGAATGATCAGCCGAGAGTATAGGAGCGGGTTTTCCAGGCTGCCAACGGTCGGAAACTGCGGCTCTGCCGCTTGCCGCGGCGATTTTGATCGGGTGGCGCTGGGCACAGGGCTGTCATAGCATTTCGATCTAAACAGCTACCTGTAAATGGGGGATTAGTCTTGGACAGCGGGTGCCGACCTACCTAATCTGATTGTGCGGCGTGAGGGAAAAAGACACAGTTCGGAGCATGGCTCCCCCTAACAAAACGATCCCCACGCCGCGGCTCTGGCCCGCATCTCCCCAATCGTCACCTCTTTGTTGTCTTGTCCGCTCGAGTTTGTTTGACTGCTTGGCGAGACGGCGTCGAGAGTGTTGAGTCACCCATGTATCGTGTAATCACCTGTAACACCAACGGGATCCGCGCTGCGGCACGCAAGGGATTCTTTGACTGGCTCGCACAACAGAAAGCCGATGTGGTATGTATTCAGGAGATCAAGGCCAAGGAAGAGCAGCTGGCTGACGCCGTTTTTTACCCCAAGGGCTACCACTGTTATTACAACGAGGCAGAGCGACCGGGATATGCAGGCACTGCTATTTACTCTCGGCAGAAGCCCCAGAAGGTCACGACCCGGCTTGATTGGGATATCGTCGATTTAGAGGGGCGATACATCCAAGTGGATTTTCCCGGTTTGAGCGTCGTGTCGCTCTATGTGCCTTCAGGCTCAGCGTCCGAGGTCGCCCAAGCTCGCAAGGATGGGTTCATGGAGCCGTTCTATGAGCACCTCGCGGCTTTGAGGCGGAAGCGGAGAGAGTTTATTGTCTGCGCCGACTGGAATACCTGTCATCAAAATATCGATCTCAAAAACTGGCGAAGTAATCGGAAAAATTCGGGTTTTATGCCCCACGAGCGCGCTTGGCTGGACCGAATCTATGATGAGCTTCAGTGGGTAGATATTTTTCGCGAGATCACCGACGAGCCGGATCTGTATACCTGGTGGTCCAATCGGGGGCAGGCCTGGGCGAATAATGTCGGATGGCGACTGGACTACATGCTGGTCACGCCCGGTTTGTCAGGGACCGGTCGACGCCAGTCCATCTATCGTGACGAGAGATTTTCGGATCACGCGCCGCTCACGATAGACTTCGCGATTCCCAAGCCAAAATAGACCGATGACGGAGTAGGGATACGCCCCGGCGGTCTTGGTTTGAGGGTGCCGGTTACTCACATTCACAGTGGCCAGCTTCTGATCCAGTGAAGTGCTGCGTATTACAGTGATAACGCAGTATTGTTGTCTTTAATCGCAGGGCTTAGAGTGGCGCCCCGGTAACAGGAGAGTGATTCATGTTAATTCCTCAGGCATATGCGCAAGCAGCGGGTCAGGCGCCGCAAGGCGGGGGGCTTTTCCTGCCATTGATGATGGTGGGTATTCTGCTGTTTATGTACTTCACGACCATTCGGCCTCAGAGAAAACGTCAAAAAGAACATGCGGGCATGGTGGCGGCCCTCAAGAAGGGTGACGAAGTTGCGTTGTCCTCCGGCATGCTGGGTAAGATCAGTGGGCTGGACGCCAACTATCTCGTGCTATCCGTTGGCAACAACGTCGAGCTGAAGTTTCAGAAGGTCCACGTTACCTCGGTCTTGCCGAAAGGCACACTGAAGTCTGTTGGCGTTGACTCCGATTAAGTACCCGCCGCGCCTTGATTTGGCGCGGATTCCCACCCCGCTTCAATTTTTGTCGCGCGCCTCAGATAAATGGGGTGCCGGCAAAAGACTCTGGATGAAGCGCGATGATCTGACGGGCTCTGCGCTGACGGGCAACAAAGTTCGTAAATTGGAGTTTATTGCCGCGCACGCACTGGAGCATGGCTTTCAGACCCTCGTCACCTGCGGAGGCGTGCAGAGTAACCACTGCCGGGCGACCGCATTGGTCGCCGCTCAGTTGGGGCTCGACTGTCATCTGGTGCTGCGCGCCGATGACGAGCCTGAGCAAAACACCGGTAATTTCCTGTTGGATCAGCTGGCAGGGGCCACCTTCGAGATTTTGCCGGCAAAAGAGTGGGCGACTCAGTTAAAGACAATCTATGCAAGGCGCGAGTCGGAGTTTTCGGAAGCAGGGCGTCCAGCGCTCATGATCCCGACCGGAGGAAGTGACAGCCTGGGTGTGTGGGGTTATATCGCCGCGACTGAAGAGCTTCAAAGTGATCTTGATGATCATGGTATCGGGCGCGCCGCGCTCACTCTGGCAACGGGTTCAGCGGGCACCCAGACCGGACTGACCGCAGGAGTGGCGATGCTCGACCTACCAATTGATGTCGTGGCTTATGCCGTGTGTGACGATGCTGACTGGTTTAATCGGCGCGTGGCCGCAGATTGGCAGGCCTCGCTGGCGCGCTGGCCACAGCTACCACGAATAGATTTAGTGCCTAAGACGCGTGACCACTCGGTGGGTCCTGGGTATGGCCAGGCTGATGCGCCGGTGTACGAATTGATCGCCGAGTTGACCCGGCTGGAGGGTATCGTGCTGGATCCGGTCTACACAGGTAAGGCGTTTCATGGGTTGCTGGCTGATCTGCGCGAGGGTTTTTACCGAGACGTCGACGACATCATTTTTGTTCACACGGGCGGCGTGTTCGGATTGTTCGCTCACGAGCCCCAGTTGATGAGTGCTGCATCCGGCGCGAGCTGATGGCTACGGTACAGCATGGCATCTCAGTTTTTGAGATGGCCTTGGGAGGCGGGCTGAAGTTGGTCAGTCCGCGTGATGCACTGATATGCTCAGCGAGCACACTGGTTTGAGAGAAACGCACGCAATGGAAGCCTTTATCGTCGAAATCAATGCTTGGGCCTGGGGTGTGCCCATGCAGGTGCTGCTGCTCGGTACCGGCATTTTTCTGACCCTCGGCTTGGGATTTTTGACCTGGCGGCGCCTCGGATTTGCGTTCCGGCTGTTGCTCGGGGGGTTCAAGGGTCAGGGCGAGGGCGATATTCCGCCATTCAGGGCACTGATGACATCCCTCAGTGCGACCATTGGGACGGGCAATATTGCGGGCGTGGCGACGGCGATCACCTTGGGCGGGCCTGGCGCACTCTTCTGGATGTGGCTGACCGCGCTGTTTGGGATGGCAATGAAGTATGCCGAAGCCGTGCTGGCTGTTCGCTATCGAGAACAGGATGACAGAGGGGGCTACAGCGGCGGACCCATGTACTACATCCGCAATGGTCTAGGCCCGCGTTATGCGCTGCTGGGCGGGGCCTTTGCCCTGTTTGGCAGCATGGCGGGTTTTGGGCTGGCGAATACGGTCCAGTCCAATTCTGTCGCGCAGGTGCTAGGCGACCAATTTCAGATTCCATGGGCGCTAACCGGCGGCGTTTTGATGGTTGTTGTCGGTGCGGTCATTCTCGGCGGCATTCAGCGTATTGCTGCCACCGCCAGTGCCATTGTGCCGGCCATGGCGATTGCCTATGTGCTGATGAGTTTGATCGTCATTGGCTCGCACATTGAGGAGGTGCCCGGGGCGCTGGCGACCATCATTGACAGTGCGTTCAATGGCGCTTCCGCCGCCGGTGGCTTCGCAGGAGCCACAGTCTGGGCGGCGATCCGCTTCGGTGTGGCCCGCGGGATATTTTCCAACGAAGCGGGGCTAGGCAGCGCGCCGATCGCGCACGCTGCTGCCAAAACGAATGAGCCGGTGGAGCAGGGCCTGGTGGCGATGCTCGGCACCTTTATCGATACGCTCGTGGTCTGCACGATGACAGGTTTGGTGATTATGTTGACCGGTGTACTTGAGTCGGGCGTATCCGGCGCAAGCTTGACCGCGTCTGCTTTCGGCTCTGCCTTGCCAGGAGGCGAACTGGTCGTGACCCTCGGGGTGGTACTGTTCGCCACGACCACCATGATCGGCTGGTCGTTTTATGGCGAGCGGTGCGTCGTTTATCTCTTCGGTACCAAGGCTATCCTGCCATTCAGAATCCTCTGGGTATTGGCGATACCGGTGGGTGCGGGAACTGACTTGGGTTTGATCTGGTTGGTTGCCGATACGCTCAATGCTTTTATGGCGATCCCTAATCTCATCGCCTTGCTATTGCTGTCTCCCGTTGTATTTAAGTTATCACGTAGCTACTTCAGTCGACGAAGTGTGGCTGCGGAATCGATCTGACGCTCGTGGCGGAGACGGGTGCGCAAAAGCTGGTGATCGCGATCTCGTCGCGGGCGCTGTTTAACCTTGACGACGCGCATCGCATTTTCGAGCAAGAAGGTCTGGACGCCTATTCCGACTACCAAATAGAGAAAGAAGACGAGACGCTCGAGCCCGGGCAGGCTTTCCCAATGGTCAAGAAGTTATTGGCACTCAACAGCCAGCTTCCCGACTCGCTGGGCATCGAGGTGATACTGCTTTCTCGCAACAGTGCGGATACCGGTTTACGGGTCTTCAACTCTATCGAGCATTACGGGTTGGGGATTACCCGGGCGGCTTTTTGTGGCGGGGAGCCGCCGTGGCGTTACATCGAGGCGTTTGGTTGCCAATTATTTCTCTCCGCAGAGGGCGGCGATGTTCGGGTGGCGCTTGAGCACGGTGTGGCGGCAGCCACGCTGGTGTCCAATGCCGCTGCTGGAACGGGAGATGATCAATTGCGGTTCGCTTTTGATGGTGACGCGGTGTTGTTCTCCGATGAGGCGGAGCAGATTTATAAGCGCGACGGGTTGGACGCCTTCGCCGCCAATGAGGATGCTGCCCGGAAACAGCCGCTCATGGGCGGGCCTTTCAAGAACTTTCTGGCTTCGCTGCAACGACTGCAGCAGGCCCTGCCTGCAGAGCATCCTCCCATCCGCACGGCACTGGTGACGGCTCGTTCCGCGCCGGCTCACGAGCGGGTTATCCAAACGCTAAGAGCGTGGGACGTGCGCATCGATGAATCGATCTTTTTAGGCGGGCTTACCAAAACACAATTCCTAAAGGCCTATCGCGCCGACGTGTTTTTTGACGACCAGCAAGTGCACTGCAGCGACGCAGCGGGCCATGTTCCTACCGGGCATGTACCCCATGGTGTCGCTAACGCCGACTGATTTGCTTATAAGAAATCAAAATTTTATTCCTTCTTGCTAGTCACCCGCCAAAAAGGGGGGTAAGGTCTGACAGAAATCAGGAGCTCCAGAGAGGCGCTCGGACGTGAAGCTGCAGCAACTAAGGTACATCTGGGAAGTGGCGCACCACGATCTTAACGTGTCCGCTACCGCGCAGAGTCTTTTTACGTCGCAACCGGGTATCAGCAAGCAAATTCGACTGCTAGAGGATGAGCTCGGCGTTGAGGTATTCGCTCGGAGCGGAAAACACCTCACGCACATCACCCCGGCTGGAGAGGTGATTCTGGATCTGGCTGGTGAGATTCTCCGCAAGGCAGATTCGATCAAGAAAGTGGCGCAGGAATTTTCAAACGAGACCGCCGGCACCCTGTCGATTGCGACCACTCACACGCAGGCTCGTTACGTGTTGCCCAGTGTGATAAAAGCGTTCATGGCACGATATCCCGACGTGTCGTTGGTTATGAAGCAGGGCACCCCACCACAGGTCGCGCAGATGGCTGCAGACGGGGAAGTCGACTTTGTGATCGCCACCGAGGCGCTCAATCAGTTTTCCAGTCTCATTACGTTGCCGTGCTATCGATGGAATCGCTGCGTGGTGGTGCCTCAGGGGCATCCGCTGACATCCCTCGATCACTGCTCTCTTGAGGCCATCGCTGAGCACCCAATTGTGACTTACACCACTGGTTTTACAGGGCGATCCAAGCTGGATGAGGCCTTTAACGACCGCGGGCTCACGCCCAGAGTTGTCTTTACCGCTGTCGACTCGGATGTGATCAAGACTTATGTCCGCCTTGGGTTGGGTGTTGGCTTGATCGCAGGTATGGCCTACGACCTGCCGCTGGATTCTGATCTCGTAAAGATCGACGTGTCACACCTGTTTGCAAGTTCTGTGACGAGTCTGGGATTCAGAAAGGGCACCTTTCTCCGGGGCTACATGCACGATTTCATTCACGAGCTGGCGCCGCATCTCGGCCGAGAGCTGGTGCAGGAAGCATTGTCTCGCGCCAAGCTGACAGACCGCATCGCGCTCTACGAAGGGATTGAGTTACCCGAGCACTGATTGGCCTCCTCGAGCGCAGCCATAATCGGTCCGACCTTGTCGAGGGTTTCTTGATACTCCGCCTCCCACTGCGAGCTGGCGGTGATGCCGCCACCACCCCAGCAGTGGATCGTGTTCCCGGTGACTTCCAATGTTCTGATTGCGATGCTGCTTTGCAACCAATCGTCGCCACCGAGGATGAACAGCGAGCCACAGTATGCGCCACGGGTCGTGGCTTCCAATTCAGCGATGATTTCGACAGCCCGCTTTTTAGGTGCTCCGGTAATCGAGCCGCCGGGTGAAGTGGCGAGTAGCATCTGGCCTGCGCTCACGCCAGGCGCCAGCTTACCCTCTACCGTACTGATCAGATGGTGCACGTTGTTAAAGCTATGTAAGCCGCAGAGTTCCGTGACTCTCACGCTGCCGGTTTCACAGAACTGGCCGAGATCATTGCGCAGCAGGTCGGTAATCATCACGTTTTCTGCGCGATCTTTCTCGGAGTTGAGAAGCGCTTTTGCCAGCGCCGCGTCTTGCTCGGGGTCGGGATGTCTGGGCGCCGTACCCTTGATGGGTTGGGACGTGACCGTGCCATGATGAATCCTCAGGAAGCGCTCCGGGGACAGTGAGAGAATTGCGTGGTCCTCGGCCGTGCGGAGAAAACCGGAGAATCCGCCGGCCAGAAGCGTTCTGACATACCGGTAGGCCGACCATGCGTCGCCCTCGAGGGTTGCTTCGAACCGCTGTGCGTAGTTCACCTGGTAGCAGTCCCCGGCCAGTATGTATTCCTGAATCCGTGCGATATGCGCCTGATACTGCGGTTTATCGATGGCGGGACGAAAATGCTCTGCGAGATGAAAGCTCGCAGGTACAGTGGCTTGTCTGGTTTTAATGAGTGCTGTGATCCGTTGTCGGGTCACCGTCGGGCAGTCCGGATGTATGAGCAGCTCGGTAGTTTGACTGCTGCGGTGGGTGACCAGCAGCCAGTGATAAAGCCCAGCCATGGTTTGGGAGTCGGGCTGATCTTGAGCTCGAAGGCTACCCGCAGGGGCATCGTAGTCGAGACTACCGATCGCCACACACCCAGTGAAGCACTCTGATGTGCCCAAGTTAGGTCTCTGGGCGCAGGCGCTGTGCAAATCTGTCTCCAGTGCGGTCATCCATTCGGCAAGGTTCGCCGAAT
>JADHQF010000068.1 GCA_016778085.1 Luminiphilus sp.
CCAGGGGAGTATGTCTTTACAGCTCGGGCAATCTCTAACGATGGCGGCGTTGCGACACAAAACGCGACCGTGAAGGTCGACCGGTTCATGTCCTCTTACATCCGAGACGGCTCGGAAGTCGATACATCGACGGTATCAGAGGTGTCATTTGATCACGCCTCTTTCACGCTGAAAGGCCTCACCGTTGAGGGTCGGCAGTGGGATGTGGTGATGGATTTTGATACCGCAACCCAAGGCTTCGAAATCACTGACATTGCTGAGGTGGGCGGATCCGATACGGGAGCAGTTTGCCCGTCTACCAGCTGGAGCTCGGGAGATTACACCCTCGAGCAGGAGGGCATCGCGCGCCAATTCCGGGTTCGACTACCGGCCGGCTACAGCACCGATCAGGCTTATCCGCTCATCGCGTTGTTCCACGGTTGGGGCGGTGATGAAAGTGAGTTTCTGGACAATGCGACAGTGCAATCAGAGTCGGACCAACGAGGCTATGTGTTAGTGGCGCCGCTGGGACTGGGTCGAGAAGAACCGGGCAATCGGTTTTCGTCCTGGTCTTTTCAGGGGTCAACAACGGGTCTCGACGGGGATGGCCTCAATGCAGCAGTCAGTAATGACACTGACGCGATTTGTGATGACGACATGACCGCGAACTACACTTATCCGTCCTGCGAAGGAATCGCTGAGAACGGTTGTTCCTGGACGCAATGCTCTGTCGATGATGTGGCATTTTCAGCGGCGCTGGTTCAAGAGGTGTCCGCCAATGTCTGCATTGACTCTGAACGCGTTTACGCCGTGGGCGGCTCGAACGGCGGTATGTTTGTCTGGGATCTGGGCCGGGATGCGCAGAGCGCAGAAGTCTTCACGGCGGTAGCTCCCATTTTGGGGTTGCCCCATCGGGGCTATCTGGATCCACCGATCTCCGAGGGCGGTATGCCCGTCATTTCAATTACGGGCTCGCGGGACAGGACAGTTCCCCCGGGTGACTGGGAGCAAGAAAGTTTCACCACCACCTCAGATGGCGACGTTTATTATTATTCCAGCGCCTCGGCGATCACTAGAGTCTGGGCGGAGTCGCACGGCTGTGACACCACGGTACCGGCGGAGTCCATCGATGTTGGCAGCTCCAGTATGGAGTGTCGCGGCTGGTCCTACTGTCAGAGCGACTCACAGTGGCCGCCCGTGCTAGATTGCCGCGGCGACATGGGCCACAGGTATAACCTCAGCTCTAGCTGGCCCCTGATCCTGGATTTTTTTGAGCAGCTATAGCGATCGCTGTAGCAAGGACCGATGCGCTGTTGCTTTCGGGCCCGACGTTAGGGGACTTAACACACCATGACATTTCCAATCGACGCCGTTCGACAACAATTTCCCTCGTTGGCGACAACAGACAAGGGCCAGCGCCGCATCTATTTTGATAACGCGGCGGGCACCCAGGTCCCCAAACAGAGCATTGATCGCATCGTCGACTTTTTTCACCGCTACAACAGCAACACTGGCGTGTTTAATCCGACCTCTGTCGAGGTCGACGCACTCTATGACGATACCGTAAAAGCCATGGCCGATTTTCTGGGCACGACTGACCCTGGTGAGGTGCTGATTGGCGCCAACATGACAACGCTCACCTACCAGCTCTCGCGCAGTCTCGCGCACCAGTTTGAGGCAGGTGATGAAATCATCATCTCCCGGATGGAGCACGAGGGGAACGTCTCGCCCTGGCTGCAAATGGCTGAAGACAATGATCTGGTAGTTAAGTGGCTCGAATTTGATCGCAATTCATGGCGTGCCGAACCCGCGTTGCTCGAGCCTCTGCTCAGTGAGCGCACGCGGTTACTGGCGCTCAATTACGCCAGTAACCTGACCGGTGGGGTTAACGATGTGAAGGCCTTGACCGCGATGGCTCAGGCCGCCGGCGCCATCGTTTATGTGGACGCCGTGCAATACGCCTCGCACCGACTCATCAATGTGAAAGACCTGGGCTGCGATTTTCTCGCTTGCTCACCCTACAAGTTTTATGGGCCGCATTTAGGGGTGGTGTATGGCAAACGGGAGCGATTGGAGTCCCTTCGCGCTTATAAACTCCGTTGTGCCAGCAACGACCTGCCTTTCCGATTCAGCCTCGGCACGCCGGCGTTTGAATTGATCGCAGGACTGATGGGTACGCTGGAGTATTTTCAGTGGCTGGCAGCTGAGGCCGGCTGCAGTGGCGATCGCCGCTCGTTATTCGAGGGTGCCTATGCGGCAATGGGCTGCCATGAAGACGCATTGTCAGAGCAATTGTTGTCGGGCTTGGTGGCGATGCCGGGGCTGACCATGCAGGGCGCGAGCACCCTGACGCATCGTGTGGCGACCTTCTCCTTTACCCATGACCGACACCCCGCCAGTGCGATCGCACGACAGCTATCAGATGCGGGTCTCTACTGTCATTGGGGCGACAACTACGCCTTTGAAGTCGCCAAGGCGCTCGATCTCGACCCGCAGGAGGGCGTGCTGCGTTTGGGGCTGGGCCACTACAACACCAGCGGGGAGGTGGCTGAGGCACTCACCCTGATTGAGGGTGTCCTTACCGCCTGACGAGATCGGGCTGGATCAAGCGCCTTCGAGATCTGACCAGATCCCTTCCACCCACTCTCTGATTTGCAGGCCCTCTTGCCATCGGTCTGACAGCTCGCGTTGGTCAGCACCTGTAATCGCATAGGCAGGTGGCCCAAGCTCCACCAAAAAATTGAGTGTGGCATCGTGCGGTTGCCGAGCATGCCAGCCTGACATGCCCTGTTGCCACCACTGCCGATACTGGGCGACCCAATCACGGTGCTGGGGAAAATCAATCGCAATTTGGATTTGCTGATTATTCGAGATCCGACCCTGAAACGAATCCGAGCGCTCAAGGATGGTCGAGAAATAGCCCTGGTCGGTCTCATTCAGCGGGATTTGTAACTCACGGTCCACCACGAAGTGGGAAAGGTCGGCACACAGCCGAAGCTCAGGGACCAACTCCAGCACTTCCAACGTAAAGAACAGGTCGTTCAGGGTGCCGTTCCGGTGCGTCTCGAGCAGCAGTGGAAAGTCATACGCGTTTGCCATCGCCAGCCACGTCTCAACCACCGGCACGGCCTCTGCTGCGGTCAATGGCATGACACCACCAATCACATTGACCTGGTTGGCGTTCATTTCTGCGGCCATATCGAGGAGCGGTTGCAGCGCATCCACATCGTGGGGAAAGGCGTTCACCATGCACTTGAGGCTCAAGCGTTCGAAAATGGGTTTTAGTGCCAAACAATCCGCGATCTCGGACACATTTGGGTCGACACAGGCGCCGGCGTAGCCGGCTTCGGCAATGCGCTCCATGTGTACTTCGACAGGTTCTTCGGCTTGCCCGGGAATGCGCCGCTCCATCGCCCAGAGCGACTGGTAAATATTGAGGGTGTGTGTCATCGATGCGGCGTTAGAAGGACGTCAGAAACGACGCAGCGTTACCGCCGGTGAGCTGCGCAGATTGGGCCGCACGCAAAAAGTCCTTGCCCGACGCGGGCTCAATACCCGGCGCGTCGTGAAAGATGCGGTATCGGCGGTAGCGCACGTACATCACCAGCTGTGGCCACAAGCGAATCACCGTATCGGGGTCTTCCCCGAACAGTTCGCGGTGCAGTGTGGGCAACTCGAACCATGGTGTGGTGGGTTTGGCATGATGGGCGTTGTGATACCCAAAGTTCAGGATTAGCCAGTTCACCCATTCGTAGCGCCAGGAAAGAATGGGACTAAACGTGTGCTCCTGTTCCCAGGCTAAATCGCCTTTATGCTCGGAGACCTCGTCGGTATAGAGATTGGTGCGATAGGGATAATCGTGCTCGAGGCCGTCAACGAACCGCAGCACAATGATCATCAGCATGTAGGCAATCAGATAGCCAACGAACGCGACGGGCGCAGTCCAAGCCAGTGCAGCGAGCAGGGTGAAGCGAACCAGAATCACGCCGACGTTGCGCGGCAGCTGGTTGCGGCGCTGGGGAATAATGAAGGCGCTGAACACCATAATCGTGTGCATCAAGATGCAGTGAGCAGGTATGAAGCACCACTCGAGGAAAATTGTGATGCGATAAACGAGCGGGTGCTTTTTGAAAAAGCCTTCGTAATCAAACCACACCACATCGTCATTCTCGACATGGTGCCGAAAGTGCTTGGTGCGAATGTCTTCGACCGTGCCGTAACAGGACCCGCAGATCCACCCGAGCCAACCGGCTAGCTGGTTGTTGTGCCGGTTGACCGTGAATACGGTGTTGTGGGCGCACTCGTGGATCATGTAGGCCGCAATGATCATGCCGTGCCCCAGCAATAAAACGCCGGGGATGAAGCCCGCCCAGCCGCCTGAAAACAACAGCCACCAGCCCATGACATACGCAGCAAGTGAGTAGGTGATGGCACCGGTGTGCCACCGCTGCCCTTTGGCTGATTTAAAGGTCCAGGTCGTCATGTGAATTTGGGCTTCCACATTATTGGCTGAGTTTTAGCGTTGCGGCGTGGCCACTGGATAAACAGCGGCTTGCCCCGTGTCACATCACGCATTGCGCATTGCGTGCGCAGTATACGAACGCGGGGCGGAGAAAAAAACCGAGCCAAGGCCATTACTGCAAGACCAAAGCACAGTGGTCGCTTAATCCGGTCGGTAGTCCTCTACCGGTTGCCCCAGTAGTCTGAGGCCGACCACGGTGACCGCCGCAGCCCCCAACATGCCGACCCACCAGGGCAGGCCAAAGCTGGTGGGCAAGGTGCCAAATCCTAGGGCGGCAGCGCCCGCAAGCAGCGCATAGGGCAACTGGGTTCGCACGTGCTCAATATGGTCGCAGCCTGCCGAGAGGGAGGACATCACGGTGGTATCCGAGATCGGTGAGCAGTGGTCGCCCCAGACCGCACCGGCCAGAACACCCGATACAGAGGAATAGAGAATGAAGTAATCTTTATCCGCGGTAAGGCCCTCCATGCCCATAATTGCCCAGCACAGCGGTAACACCAGCGGCAGCAAAATGCCCATGGCGCCCCAACTGCTGCCGGTTGAAAAAGCCGTAAAGGCGGCCAGCACAAAAATGACGGCGGGCAGCGCCGCCGCGGGCAGGGTGTCACCCAGGCTGGCAATCAAGAAGTCCGCTGTATGCAACTCGCGGCTGATCTCTGACATCGACCACGCGAGTACCAGAATAATCATGGCAATAAACGTAAACCGCGCTCCTGACACCCACGCGTCGACGATTTCGTCGAGCGTCAGTAGCCTTTGCGCAGCGGTCATGACAATCGCGACCAGGGCGCCGGCCAGCGATGCCCACATCAGCGCCCGATAGGAATTGGCCGAGCCCACAATCTCGCCGATCGTATCGCCTTCTCCGGTGACGTAGAGGCCCACCAGAATCCCCACAATCATTACCGCCACCGGAATCAGCGCATTAAAAGCCCTCGGCGGGACGCCTTCTTTCATGGCTAGCGCTGCCTCATCATCCTGACCCACTCGTGATTTGACCGGCGGCGCCGTGACGCCCGTAGAGCGCGCCCGTCGCTCTGCAGCCAGCATGGGCCCGAACTCTCGGCCTGTGGTGATGACCAGCACCACCAGCAGGATCGCCATAAACGGGTAGAAACTATAGAGGATGGAGTTCAGGAAAATGCTGTAAGGACTCATGGTGAGGTCATCAAGCGGCGCGATGGCATCGCCAATCAGGCTTACCTGATAGCCGATCCAGGTCGTGACCAGCGCGACGGTGGCGAGCGGCGCCGCCGTTGAGTCCACGAGGTAGGCGAGTTTCTCGCGTGAGATGCGCAGCCGGTCGGTGATGGAGCGGCTGGTGTTACCCACCACGAGGGTATTGGAGTAATCATCGAAAAAAATCAGCAGCCCGAGTGACCACACCGCCAGTTGCCCACGCTTGGCGCTGTTGGCGCCGGTGATAATCCACTCGACGATGCCGCGCATACCGCCATTGCGTGAAATCACGCCGACCATCCCGGCGATCATGAACGTGAAAAGCATAATGGTGGCGTGATCGTAGTCGGCCACCGCATTGGCCACATAGACCTCAAAGCTCGTAAACAGCCCCGTAAAAAGGCCCTTGGCCGTTAAGCCCTCCAGCGCCCAGGCACCCAGCCATAAACCCAGCATCAGAGCGGGCAATACGCTGCGGATGAGGAGGGCCATGCCGATCGCCACCAATGGCGGCAATATCGAGACCCAAGCCGGGATCCCAGACACCTCGGTTTGCTGCACCACCTCTCCAGAGATCTCGAGGCTCACCACAGCGGCACCAGTGCCCGTGACAACAACGTCATTGAAGATCCATTCGCCGTCAGAGCGACTTGGGGTATACGGAAAATCATTGACCCGTAATAAGGGAGTAGGCTGAGAGGTGGCAGTGTGCTCTGCAGCGGGCGAGGACACCGTCAGATCGTAGCTGATACCTTCAAGAAAAACCTGGGGTAGTTGTATCTCATAAACTGCCGATGCCCTGACGGCTGATGGCCACAACAGTGTGCAACTGAGCAAGACACTGCTTGCCCAAACGAAAAAACCACGCCCCATCCTGTGCCCCAGATGTATTTTCCCCGATTATTACAGCAATCAGTCTGGATGTCCGAAGGTCCGAAGGTCCGAAATTCCGAAAGTCCGAAGGTCCGAAAGTCCAGGGGCCAGAAGGAGATCTGAAGACTCCATGACGACCCGTTGCGTCGCGACACCAGACGGCGCAGAGTGCGCTGTCTGTATTGGTATGAGTCAGGAGACACCGTGGTCGAAGAGCTGGGTCTGTTTCTCGCGGGTCTGATAGGCGGCATGGTCAACTCCATCGCGGGCGGCGGCAGCTTCATTACGTTTCCCGCGCTGATGGCGGCGGGTGTGTCTCCCATCGCTGCCAATGCCACCAATACCTTTGCCTCGAGTGCCGGTTATCTGAGTGGCGCTGCGGGATTCCGTCGCGAACTGTGGGCGCATCGGCGACAGTTACCCAGAATCGCGGTCTCGGCACTTATCGGCGGTGGCCTGGGCGCGTGGCTATTGCTCCAGACTCCGGAAAACACCTTCAGTCGCGCGATTCCCTGGTTATTACTTTTGGCCACAGTGTTGTTGATCTGGGGCGACCCTTTGCAGGCAGCTTTGCGGCGCCGCTTTGAGGGCAAGCAGTCGCTCTCGACGCTGGGCGGTGTGTTGTTGGCGCTGTTGCTGCTGCTGGTTTGCACCTACGGCGGTTTTTTCAACGCTGGCTTGGGCATCATCCTGCTGGGCTACTTCACGCTGGCTGGGTATCAGGATATCCATTTGATGAACGGGTTGAAGCTGCTGGTCTCGGCGCTCGTATCCATTTTGGCCATCGTGATGTTCGGCGTTGGTGACCTCATCGCCTGGAGAGAGGGCGCGATCGTGCTCATCGGCACGTTGATCGGTGGGTATGCGGCCGCGAGTGCGGTGAGAGTGGTGAGTCAGCGTTTGGTGCGCCGGGCCATCGTTGTGGTGGCCGCTGGTATGACCGTTTATTTCTTTATCGCGAGTTGACGCCGGCTGTCACTGACGGTGTGCGCGCCTGACGCTCAAATGCGATGGCTGCGATTGCGCCAACAACCGAAAACCCAAGCAAAAGCATAAACAGATGCTGGAAGCCCGCGAGTCCCGGGCTCTGATCAATCAAGTAGCCTGCGACAGCGGCAATGTACACATCAGGCGTATACCCGATCACGGATACCAGACCCACCGCGGTGCCGGTCATAGCAAGCGGTATTTGCCCTTCTTCAAGTAAGCCAAAATAGAGCCCGCGCAACCCGAAGATGGCGATGCCGGTCACCAGCGTATTCAGCAAAATCATCGACAAGGTGCCGAGCGCCGTGCCGGTAAAGGCAAACAGCGAATGGCTGATAATCAGCATTACGAAACACACCAGCGCCATACGCGAGATACCAAACCGATCCCCCAGAAGGCCGAGTGCCAGCGCCGCGATGGGACGGGTCCAGGCCCCGGTCGCCACAATCTGTGCCGCATCGATCTCATCAATGCCATGGCCGCGCACGGCAAACAGCGCGTACTGATCAAACGCCTTGAAGCTGGTGTAGGCACACACCAGCACCGTTGTCTGCAACCACACCACACGTAGCTTGATCACTGCTTTGATCTGACGGAAAAAGTCAGCGGTGGACGCACTTTGCCTGTCGTCGGCTCCGCCATCGAGGCCGCGTAGCGTAAACCACACCAGCACACCGACCGCGGCCGTGACCGCCGTATAGCCATAAATCACCTGCTGCAGCACGGCCCCTTTTTGATCAAGCGTCGCGGCGTCATAGCCCAGAGGGAAGGCCACCGAAAATGCAAAGACACCTAGCGATGCCAATACGGCAGCTAATAAACCCCTGCCGCCATCAAGCAGTCCGTATGCGAGGCCTTGTTGATCATCGCCGCCCCAGGCGCGGGTCACTTTAATCAGCGCCGCCCAAAACAATAGGATGTTGGTCAGCCCGAAAAAGCCCCACACCAGCATCACGCCGGTGACGTCGGGGAAAGTAGCTAAATAGAGGCCGCCCAGTGCGGTGGCCCAGAGCGAAACCGAGAGCAGTTTGCGGGGCTCGAATCGGTCCGCCAGTGGTCCGCCAAAAAAGTAAGCGGCCATGGCAATGAAGCCGTAAGCGCTTTGTGCCACGCCAAGTTCGGTCGCTGTAAGGTCGAATACTTCAAGAAAGGTCGGACGAAAAAAGCGGGTGACGTGATAGGGGAGGGTAAAAATCGCCTCGCCCGCAAAAATGAGCGAGACGATGATCAGTGCGCGCTGCCACTTGCTGCGCTGCATTGCCTAAGTGATCTCTGCGATGTTTCTGATAGCGCTCGCGACGACTTAGCCGATCCAGGCAAGTAGCTGCTGGATGATGATCACATTGGCAATGTCGATAAAGAATGCGCCGACCAACGGCACGATAATGAAGGCCTGGTGGCAGGCCCCATATCGCTTGGTGACGGCAGACATGTTGGCCATGGCCGTGGGTGTGGCGCCCATCGAGAAGCCGCCGAAACCCGCAGAGACCACGGCTGCCTCATAATTCTTGCCCATCAGCCGAAATACGACGAACACAATAAAAGTCGCTGCCACCAACACCTGGGCGCCGAGAATCAGTACCAGAGGGCCGGCGAGGCTGGCGAGTTCCCACAGCTTCATGCTCATCAGCGACATGGCAAGGAACGTCCCGAGTGAGACATCAGCGATCAGAGCGATCGCAGGCGTCCGCGAAGGCCATGAGGTGCCGGTGATGCGGGGTAGCGCTTTTGGGCGCAGATTGCTCATCACAATGCCGGCGAAGAGGCAGCTGACGAACAGGGGGAGTTGAACGCCGGCAGCTTCAAGCGCCTCGTCCAGCAGCACGCCGATAATCACGCAAATGTGAATCGACAGGATGGCGTCGAGCACGTCCATGTAATGGATATCCATGCCCCGATCTTCTTGCTTGACACCAATGTCGAGCGTTTCTTCGGCTTCAGACTTGAGGTTGTGTCGGTTGATCAGGAACTT
Organism: Luminiphilus sp.; assembly: GCA_016778085.1. GTDB lineage: Bacteria > Pseudomonadota > Gammaproteobacteria > Pseudomonadales > Halieaceae > Luminiphilus. The sequence goes on from JADHQF010000068.1 coordinate 9,513, forward strand.
GGCGATCGGGCCGCCCATAAGGCTCGCCAGCACCAGCCCAAAGGTCGCGCAGGCAATACCGATCTCGGCCGCGCCACTGATGCCGTATTTCTCCGCGAAGACGGGTGCCCAGGCGATGGAGGTGCCGTGACCGCCAATCAGTGACACAGTGCCCCCCAAGAGGCCGACTGCGGGCTCGAGGCCCAATGCAGAGGCGACACCAATGCCCGTGAAATTCTGCAGCACCATAAACACGACGGTGGCGGCTAATAGAATGACGAGCGGCTTGCCGCCGCTCAGCAGGTCGCTGAAGCTGGCATTGATGCCGATGGTGGTGAAGAAGTACACCAGAAGCACGTCACGCGCCCCGAGGTTGAACTCGACGCCGACTCCAGTGACCGCGTAAATGAGTGTGAACAGAATGCACACCAGCAACCCGCCGGTCACAGGCTCGGGAATGCTGAACTCACGAAATGCCGGCACTACCTGATTGAGCTGCTTGCCGATGAAGAGCACCACGATGC
>JADHQF010000069.1 GCA_016778085.1 Luminiphilus sp.
AGGAGGCCTTCGCGGCCGGTCACGACTGCAGAGTCATCGATACCCTGAAATGCTACATGGACATTAGCTCCGCGAAACCGTCTGTGTGGTATCGCGGAACGGAATTAGAGCATCTGGACGCTATCATCCCCCGCATCGGCGCCTCCATCACTAACTACGGTACGGCGGTGATTCGGCAGTTCGAAATGATGGACACCTACTCTTTAGTGGGCTCTATCCCGCTTGGCCGCTCCAGATCTAAGCTAAGGGCGCTGCAACTGCTGTCCAAAAAAGGGCTCGGGATGCCCGCGACGGGATTCGCCCACGACATATCAAATACGCGACAGCTCATTCAATTAGTGGGCGGCGCACCAGTGGTAGTAAAGCTGCTCGAGGGCACTCAGGGACGCGGCGTGGTGCTTGCAGAAACCGCAAAGGCCGCTGAGTCTGTTATAGACGCCTTTAAGGAGCTTAGCGCTGATTTCCTCGTTCAGGAATTTATTAAGGAAGCAGGCGGCTCTGACGTGAGATGTTTCGTCATTGGCGCCAAGGTGGTGGCGGCGATGGAGCGCACATCAGCAGCCGGTGAGTTTCGCTCCAACCTGCATCGTGGTGGTAGCGCCAAACTCACCAAACTCACCAAATTGGAAAGACGCACCGCTATCAAAGCCGCGCAGACTATGGGCCTGAGCGTTGCGGGTGTTGATTTATTGCGTTCCGACCGGGGACCTTTGGTCATGGAGGTCAATTCCTCACCCGGTTTAAGGGGCATTGAGGAAGCCACTGGAGTAAATGTCGCCGGCAAAATAATTGAGTTCATCGAGTCTCACGTTCACACCGGCAAATCGCAGCGCCGTGTGAAGGGATAACACAGTGTCAGTTGGGATCACCCACGGCATAGCAGGGTCAGTGCCTCACTAGTTCTCCAACACGCTAATATCGTGAGTCAGATTTTCACCCTCTGATATGTCAAAGTGATGCGCAGATCTCAAGGAACTGCGCTGAACGCGAATTTCATTTGAGAGGCACTTGAACGCATGACAAAAAATTCATGACTTTCAAACATTGGAAGACCGGCGAAATCAAAACGATTGAGTTCCGCGACGCGGATGTACCCGCAAATCCAGGTAGCGAGAGCCGAGTCGTGTGGAAAGAGACCGAGCAGAAACTCGAGGACGTCATCAAGTCCGCTATCGTCGAAATACGCGAAATAAGTCCTCTCCACAAGGCGAACCATTGATCTCCAACAATAGCATCTCGACTCGGGCCGGCTCGATGTCGATAATCCGTGCATCTGCGGGTAATCCCCCAAGGGCATCCCGTTTCAGCAAGATCGTTGGAGTCATACCGTGGCGCAATACGTTTACACCATGAATCGGGTGGGAAAGATCGTCCCACCCAAAAAGGAAATTCTCAAAGATATCTCACTGTCGTTTTTTCCAGGCGCCAAGATTGGCGTACTTGGTCTGAATGGCTCGGGTAAATCCACCCTGCTAAAGATCATGGCGGGCATCGATACTGAGATACTGGGTGAAGCGCGGCCCCAGCCTGATATCAAGATCGGCTATTTACCTCAAGAGCCCCAGCTCAATTCAGAAAAAGATGTCCGTGGCAACGTAGAGGAAGGTGTTCAGGAAGCCATCGATGCGCTGGCTGGGCTAGAGAAAGTGTATGCGGACTATGCCGAGCCCGACGCAGACTTTGATGCGCTGGCCAAGGAGCAGGCCCGATTCGAAGATATTATTCAGGCCAAGGATGCACACAACCTCGACACGCGACTCGAGATTGCTGCTAACGCTTTACGTTTGCCGCCTTGGGACGCCAACGTCGACACCCTGTCCGGAGGTGAGCTCCGCCGAGTCGCGCTAGCGAGGTTACTGCTCTCAGAGCCAGACATGCTGCTACTCGATGAGCCGACTAACCACCTTGATGCCGAGTCTGTGGCATGGCTGGAGCACTTTTTGGAAGACTTCTCTGGGACCGTCGTGGCGATCACTCACGATCGTTACTTCCTCGATAACGCCGCCGGATGGATTCTCGAGTTGGACCGTGGTCGGGGCATTCCCTACGAGGGCAATTACTCCACTTGGCTAGAAGCTAAAGAGGCACGTATAGAGCAGGAGCAACGTCAAGAAGCTTCACACCAAAAAGCGATTAAGGCCGAACTTGAATGGGTGCGCTCCAACCCAAAAGGTCGTCAGGCCAAGAATAAGGCGCGACTGCAACGCTTTGAGGAACTCAATTCGCAAGAGTTTCAAACCCGTAACGAGACCAACGAAATCTACATTCCGCCAGGTGCGAGACTCGGAGACAAGGTGATCGAGGTCAACGGCCTGCGAAAAGCCTTTGGGGAGCGGTTGTTGTTCGAAGAAGTCAGCTTCACGGTGCCCAAAGGTAGCATCGTGGGCATTATTGGTGCCAACGGGATGGGTAAATCGACGCTATTCCGCATCTTGATGGGTCTAGAGACCCCCGATGGCGGTGAGGTCACGGTGGGTGAGACAGTGGAGCTCGGTTATGTAGATCAATCCCGGGATGATCTCGACGGTAGTAAAACCGTTTGGGAAGAGGTATCTGACGGCTTAGACATCATCCGCATCGGCAATTATGAAGTGCCTTCGCGATCGTATGTGGGTCGCTTCAACTTCAAAGGCTCTGACCAGCAAAAATTTGTTAAAGATCTTTCTGGGGGAGAGCGCAACCGACTTCACCTCGCCAAATTGCTCAAGCAAGGAGCCAATGTGCTTTTGCTGGATGAGCCCACCAACGACCTCGACGTCGAAACGCTGCGGGCGCTGGAGGAAGCACTGCTGGCGTTCCCTGGCTCCGCATTGGTGATTTCGCACGACCGTTGGTTCCTCGACCGAATCGCCACCCACATCCTCGCTTATGAGGATGATGGCAACGTGGTTTTCCACGAGGGCAACTACTCGGAGTATGAGGATGATCGGCGACAGCGAGTTGGCGCGGAAGCCGCGGTACCCAGCCGAGTGAAGCACCGTAAGCTGAAGTAATGATTAGCAGGCACGGCCACAAAAACACCGACAGTGTCACACCAGACCGAGCGAACAGGGCATTAGATTGTGGGCGTAGACCTCGGTCACCGCGGAAGCGATCTGGGTGATTTCTTTGAGGGATCACTCATTGGCTGGCTTCCAACGCCTCGGAGAGACGCACAACGGGGATCACTTTAAGGCCCTTAATCGCCTTTTTGGGAGCGTTCCCTTTGGGCACAATCGCGAGCTTGAAGCCGTGTTTTGCAGCCTCGGCGAGCCTTTCCTGGCCACTGGCCACGGGTCGAATTTCCCCAGACAAACCCACCTCGCCAAAGACCACCCAGTCCCTCGGCAGGGGCCGGTTCCGCAGGCTCGACACCACTGCCAGCAACAGCGCCAGATCAGCCGAGGTCTCCATAACCCGCACACCGCCCACCACGTTGGCAAACACGTCCTGATCGCTCACCTGAATGTCACCGTGTCGATGCAGCACCGCAAGCAACATCGCCAGCCTGTTCTGCTCAAAACCCACTGTCACGCGCCGGGGATTGCCCAGTGAGCTGTCATCGACAAGCGCCTGAATTTCCACCAGTAACGGGCGGGTGCCCTCCCATACGACAACAACCGTTGTACCCGGCGCAGTGTGCTCCGAGCGATCCAGAAAAATCGCCGAAGGATTAGTGACCTCGCGCATGCCGGCATCTGTCATGGCGAAAATGCCCAGCTCGTTCACGGCGCCGAAACGATTTTTCTGCCCTCGCAGGGTGCGGTAGCGGGAATCGTGGTCACCCTCAAGAAGGATCGAGCAGTCGATCATGTGCTCGAGCACCTTCGGCCCTGCGAGGCTGCCGTCTTTCGTCACGTGACCCACCAGTATCAATATCGTGCCCGTCTGCTTGGCATACCGGGTCAGTTGGGCCGCGCAATCCCGAACCTGCGACACGCTCCCAGGAGCTGACGTCAGCGTCTCGCTGTGCACCACCTGAATAGAGTCGACAACGAGAATTTTGGGTTTTATCGACTCGGAGGATGCCAGGATCGCATCGACATCGGTTTCTGCCATCAGCTGCAGCTGATCGGTCGGCAGACCGAGACGATTGGCGCGCAGTGCGATTTGCTCGGGAGACTCCTCGCCTGTGACATATAGCGCGGGATGCGCTGCCGCCAGCTGACACAGGGCTTGTAGCAGCAGCGTGCTCTTGCCTGCCCCGGGGTGGCCGCCAATGAGGATGCTTGAGCCCGGCACAAATCCGCCGCCGAGGACGCGATCCAACTCGTCAAACCCAGAAGCCAGTCGAGGCAAATCGATCACCGCAACATCTTCAAGACGCTGCACTGCGGCCACCGTCCCAGCGTAACCGGACCGCCCCGCTGCCCGCACGTTAGCCCCCTTCGCCGCAGGCGCGCTGAGCCTAATTTCCGAGAGGGTGTTCCAAGCCTGGCACTCTCCGCACTGGCCCTGCCACTTGGGGAAATCGGCCCCACAGTCATTACAGACAAATGCGGTTTTTGCCTTCGCCACGCGAAACTCTCCGGAAACTGATCGTAATTGCTGTATTGGTGCAGGTAAGTCGGTATCCTATCAGACCGCTTGACCCACTCCGCATCATAATGCCGCCTGCTTCACTCATTCCCGATCGCCAACTGACCTTCTCGCCCGAACTGGCCGAGACAATCGGACTTGAAGAAGCCGTTTTATTGCAGGCTTTGGGCAGCCACCTGAATGGCGCTGATGATTGGGCTCCTCTGTCCGTTACAGCGCTGCAAAAAACGCTGTCGTTTTGGTCTCTGGATCACATTGCGACGCTCATCGCGAAGCTGGTGGCACTGGGCATTATCCATCAGCAACCTAGTCAGGACCCGAATATCGTCCTGCTCAGTGCGGCAGCCAGCAACGCCAGGGATGTGCAGAGGTCGACCGCGTCCAATGCCCAGACTACTTCTTACGGACACCCTGACTGGCAGCCAAGTGATGATTTGATAGAGCTGCTGGTGCTGAACCACGGTATTCCCCAATCGTTTATCAACAGTGCCCAAGCTAGCTTTATGCTCTCCAACAGTAGCGAGGCTGAGACCCAGTTTCGACGGCACATTCTTACCCGTTGGCGAGACACACAGAAGCAGGAAGCCAAGCAAACAAAAGCACACGCCTTCGAGATCAGCACTCCTGCGTCCTTTGACCGCGACTGGACACCCAGCCAGGACGCGCTCGAGATACTGGCTCAAGCGGACATCGACATCGTCTTTGCAGAATCGGTGCGAGCAGAATTCATTCTGTACTGGAGTGAGCGGGGCGGCCCGCCAAAAGAAGTTAACAGTCGCTTCGTCGAACATGTTCGCCGGCGCTGGCTAAAGCACACCAGCCAGATGCATCACAGCACGGAGCCCACGCGAATACCTCGCAACTGGGAACCCGATACCTCTGTCTATGAGACGTTGCGATTGGCGGGGATCGAACAGGCTGATGCACAAACATTGCTCCCCGAATTTGTGATGTACTGGGTGGACAGTAATGAGGTACATACTTCCTGGAACAGTAAATTTCTGCAGCACGTAAAACGCCAGTGTCGCAGCGCAGGGTATGGAGAACAGCATGGCGGAGAAACAGGACGCGGCGGCGCTGGCGGCAGCCATCGCTCAAAAGACCGAAGTCTCAGCGACGACCTCACCGACACCAGCTGGGCCAACTGATCCCACGGAACCGCCCGACTCGCAGCTGATTGAGACGATCAATCAGGTGTTCGCGTTGTTTCGGTTGAACTACCACAACCAATATTACGCGGCCTGGTCAGACGCCGAGCAGGTGAAACAGGTCAAACGACTCTGGCTGGAGGCGCTCGAGGCCTACCCCACTGCGGTGATCCTGCGCGCCGCACAGCATGCCATCGAGCACAGCGACTACTTACCCACTTTGAATCGTATGATTGAAGCGTGTCGGCACTGTCTAAGTGATTTAGGGCTCCCCTCGCCCTACGATGCCTATCGGCAAGCGTGCCTGGCACCCTCACCGAAAACCGAGGCGGCGTGGCAACATCCGGCGGTGTACCTTGCCGGGCGCGACAGCGACTGGTTTTTTCTGGCTAATGAGCCGGAATCAAAAACCTGGCCGGTGTATCGAGAACACTACGAGCGATGGGTCAGTCGCGCCGCTCGGGGCGAAGTGCTACAGGGTCCGGAACGGATAGCACTATCGGCACCCACAGAGGACCCACCCAGCGCAGAGGAGCAGGTCACGCATCTCGCGCGCCTGAGAAAAGAAATCGGTCTGTGATCAATCCTGCTCGGGCGCTTGGCGCTCAGCTTTAAGCGCCCCAGATTTCGATTGCCTCTTGCACTACACGCGCCTGATCTGACATCACCTGCTGCTTGATCGTCATCAGCGAGGTGTTAGCTTCGGTGCACGCCTGCTCCAGCTCACGCGCGGCCGCCGACAGCATGAGTGCATGCAAATTGGCACTGGTGCCCTTAATGCGATGTGCAATCTGCCTCAGCGCCTCAGCGTTTTGATCAGTAATCGCCTGCTCACTGGCAGCGAGATCCGCGGTCAATTCATCAACAAATTTAGAGAGTAGTGGGGCCACTATCTGCTTGTCTCCGCCGAACATTTCGAGCAGAGCAGAGAAATCGAGGGGCGAAGGAAGTTGTCTCATTTCGAGGGAGTCTCAGGTCCACGAGGCATAGAGCGGGAGCACGGGATCAGTAGCCGGCGTAGTCATCCCGGGCGAGATTTTCAAACCGCGTGAATTCGCCCTGAAACGCGAGGCGACAGGTGCCGATCGGGCCATTACGCTGTTTGCCGATAATGATCTCGGCTACACCTTTATCAGGAGAGTCCTCGTGATACACCTCGTCCCGATAAATGAACATCACCACATCGGCGTCCTGCTCGATCGCACCCGATTCCCTGAGATCCGAATTCACAGGACGCTTGTTAGGCCGCTGCTCCAACGCTCGATTCAGCTGTGACAGTGCCACCACCGGACAGCGGAACTCCTTGGCAATGGCTTTTAAGTTGCGTGAAATTTCTGAAATCTCCGCGGTGCGGCCCTCCGCCGCACCCGCAACCCGCATCAACTGCAGGTAATCCACCATGATCATAGCCAGATCACCATGCTCCCTTGAGAGTCTGCGCGCCCTGGCTCTAACTTCGGTTGGCGTCAGCGCCGGCGTGTCATCAATGAAGATAGTGGTCTCTTTCAGTTTCGCCATCGCTGCCGACAACTTGGGCCAGTCATCCTGCTGCAACTTACCCGTGCGCAACCGCGACTGATCGATCTTGCCCAGTGAGGACATCATCCTGACTACGAGTTGCTCTGCAGGCATTTCCATCGAAAAAACCAGAATCGGCTTTTCGGTGTGGGCAGACGCGTTCTCGACCAGGTTCATGGCAAAAGCCGTCTTACCCATAGAGGGCCGGCCCGCCACGATCACTAGGTCCGAGGGCTGCAGTCCCGAGGTTTTCTTATCGAGGTCAATGAAGCCGGTAGTGAGGCCGGTGATATCACCACCCGAGTTGTAGAGCTCTTCGATGCGTTCCAGCGCACCCGTTAACAGCGGGGCCATGCCTTGAGGGCCACCCAGTTTCGGGCCGCTCTCCGAGACCGTCATGATGAGCCGCTCAGCTTCATCAACCAGTTCTTCGGCGCTACGGCCTTCCGGGTTAAAACCTGCGGTTGCGATATCCTGTGCTGCGCCAATCAGCTTTCTAAGCAGCGCGCGCTCCCGTACAGCCCGAGCATAGGCACTGACGTTGGCGGCAGTGGGCGTCTGCTCGACGAGATCTGCGAGGTAGGTATGGCCGCCAGCCGCATCCAATTCGCCCGTTGCCAGCAGGCGATCTGCAACGGTGATGACGTCAATCGGTTCGTTACGATCAACCAGAATGGCGATCTGACGGAAAATCGCCCGGTGCTCAGGCCGATAAAAGTCGCTGGCATCAACCAGCTCGGCAATCACGTCCCAGCTCTCGGGTACCAATAAAATACCCCCTATGACCGAGCGTTCTGCCTCGACCGACTGGGGTTGCATGCGGATCCGCGAGATATCCGAATCCTGAGGTTTTACCGACTCCAAGGTGTCGCCTTCTTCTGTGCCTGATCAGCCGGGGTCGCACCGAATCATCGATGCATAAGCGCCGCCCGGCCGATTAGATTACCCGCGACCGGGAAGAACTGCCAGAAAAGATCTGCGCCTTAGGGTTGGCGCCGCCAAAAACTGTGGCGCACAGACTAATATGCGGGGCGGAGACCCCGCGGGGCATTACTCAGCGACGATATGAATCGCAACAGAGGTCGATACCTCTGCATGGACCTGAATCATGATCTCGAACTCACCGAGCTCGCGGATCACGCCCTCGGGCAGCCGGACTTCCGATTTGTCGACTTCACATCCCGCGACAGTCAATGCATCGGCAATGTCACGGGTTCCCACGGAACCAAACAGCTTGCCTTCCTCGCCAGCGGTCGCGGCAATCTCGACCGCACCCAGAGCCGCCAACGCCTCGCCTCGCGCTTCCGCGGCAGAAAGTGTCTCCGCGGCGGTAGCTTCCAGCTCTGCACGGCGAGCCTCAAACTTGGCCACGTTGTCTTCTGTGGCCGGCACTGCCTTGCCCTGCGGGATCAGGAAATTGCGGCCGTAACCGGCTTTCACATCAACCTTGTCGCCCAGGGTACCGAGATTGCCAATGTTTTCGAGCAAAATGACTTCCATCGTTCTTTCCTCTGCTGGCCGTGTAAACGGCCGACTCCAATCAATTCCTCTTCGGCGGCTTAGGCGCCACCAGAACCCTGGCCAGAAGAGCTCGCCCATCTGGCCCTAAAATCAGCGAATGCGTCCACCACGACACATCCCACCCATACCCACTTCACAGGATCTAGCACGATCCACAGCACGTACATCAGGGTCAGCCAAGCGACCCCTTTGTTCGCACGGGCTGCATAGGCATGTACCAATGCGAACCCGACGATGGTGAGAGGCAGTACAGCGGCCGCACTCCAGACCCGCCAATCGGGCCCCATCCACCACAATGCGCCTGCCGCGAGCGCCATGGCAATCGCCGCACCGCTAGGCAACCTCAGCGCTCGAAACTCGGCGCCAAACCCCCCCGGGTTGTAAAGGGCTGCCTGCCAGTAACGCCCCAGCATCAGGCTGAGCAAAGCAATCACCGCATTACCCGTTGCCAACAACGCCGCAACTTGGGGGACCGCCAGCGAGTTGAACGCTAACTCTCCCGAGCCCTCTTGCTGGAGGTCCTGCTCCAACTGGGCGAGGGCCTGATTAAATGTTGCTACCAGGTCCTCTAAAAACGGGCCATTCAACAGGGTCAACGCCATTCCACTGACCAGTGCCAGCGGCACGCTCGCCATGACTGCCAATGACAGGCTGACGCTTTCCCGGAGGACAACTGCCAGACCGTAGGCTCCCAGCAACAACATGGCACTACCCGTGTCGCCGGTCATGGCTGTGATGATCGCCGCGGGCAATAAAGCCCACAGCGCCAACCACCCGCCGGAAGCTGTCCCCTTTCTCAGGGTGACCAGTGCGATGGCCGCCGCACTGATCCAGCCAAATAACAGGCTGCCCGACCCCAGTACCGCGATGCCGAGCGCCTGCCACCGGCCGCGCATGATGAATTCAGCGAGGCCGCGCATCATTAACGCTTAGTGATGAGCGTCTGTATAAGGCAGTAGAGCGAGGTAGCGCGCGCGCTTTACCGCCGTCGCGAGCTGACGCTGATACTTGGCCTTGGTGCCGGTAATCCGGCTTGGTACGATCTTGCCGGTCTCAGAGACATACTGCTTGAGGGTATCCAGATCCTTGTAATCGATCTCGGTCACGCCCTCCGCGGTGAAACGGCAAAACTTTCTGCGTCGAAAAAAACGTGACATGGCTTATTCCTCGGTCGTTTCTTC
>JADHQF010000070.1 GCA_016778085.1 Luminiphilus sp.
TGTGCGCGATGCGGACACCCGCAGGGACCACATAGTTGGTCATCTTCGGAAATTTATCGACGCTTGAGACTTCGAGGACTGAGCCTTTGAGTCGCGCGCTCAGCTGGCGTTGCGGAAGCTCTTCAAGGTCGACCGGCCCTTGGTCCGTCCACGCCACGTTGGGCAGCAAACCGAATAATCCCGTGAGATCGGTCTCGTGGGGCTTCACCCATCGATGGGAGATGAGATGGAGTTTAAGGTAGGCCTCCTCCACTGAGCGTGGCGGTGCGTTCTCGGCCAGCGATGTCGCTACCACTTTGCCCTCCGCGGCGGCCAGTTGCATCGCGAGTCCGGCCCCGGCGCTGTCCCCCGCTGCTTTTAGTGCCTGAGATAAAGCCTCGAGCTGCGCGGCGTCCAGTCTTCCCGAGACGCCCGACAGCACGCTGGAAAGTTCGCTGCTGACCTGCGCGACTGGCTGTGGATAGAAGGTATCCAGCACGGTGCCTTGAGCATTCTCCGACACAATGCCTAAACCAAAACCGTGAAGCGAACTCATGAAAGGGGTTCCTCAGACATCAAATAGTTGTGCATAGTCTTCCGCCTTGAAGCCCACTGACACCGTATTGTTCCATTCCATTACTGGGCGCTTGATCAAGGTGGGGTGAGCCTGCAACACGCTAACCGCGCCATCGTCTTCCAATGCCGCTTTGTCACGTTGGGATAACTGCTTAAAGGTGGTGCTGCGCCGATTGATCAGTCGCTCTGCGCCAACCACCGCGAGCCACTCGGCGATCTTATGCGTGGACGGCGTGTCGGCCCTCAGATCGATGAACTCATGCGCCTGGCCTTGTTCATCCAGCCACTTGCGCGCCTTGCGGACCGTGTCGCAATTGGGAATACCAAAGAGCACTGGCTGACTCATCAGCATGACCTATGCAGTGATTCATCGTTTACAGGCTGAGGCGCCACAGCGGATCGCGCGTCAGGCGGCGCAGAGTAGCAGAATTGCAATCACATCGCCGCGGCGGTCACGCCTTATTGCAACGTTTGGGGTGTTTTCGCGCAGGGTAGCAGGTGCGGCAGATCTCGCAGACGCGGCCATCGCAGCCCCGCGCCGAGCAGTATTCTCTGCCGTAATAAATGATTTGAAGGTGGAGTGCGTTCCAACGCACTTCGGGGAAAGCGCGTTTCAGATCCCGCTCTGTTTCGACCACGTTCCGCCCCCGGGTCAGTCCCCATCGTTGCGCGAGGCGGTGAATATGGGTGTCCACCGGGAAGGTCGGCAGTCCAAATGCCTGTGCCATCACCACACTCGCGGTTTTATGACCCACTCCCGGCAGTTTTTCCAGCGCCTCAAGGTCAGCCGGTACTTCACCATCATGGTGCGCTAACAATAGCTCGCTCAAACGATGGATCGCTTTGGATTTCTGCGGCGAAAGGCCGCACGGGCGGATGATGCTCCGGATTTCTTCGACGCTCAGTGTGACCATGTCCTCCGGGCAGTCGGCCTTGGCAAACAACCCTGGGGTCACTTGGTTGACCCGCTCGTCGGTGCATTGCGCGCTGAGCAATACGGCGATCAGCAGGGTATAGGGGTCCTTGTGATCCAGTGGCACGGGTGTTTTCGGATATAGCGACTGCAGTTTCTCGTCGATATAGGCGATGCGCTCCGCTTTATTCAGATTGCTCGGGCTACCCATGTCACCAACCTGATTTGACTGCGTGCGCAATGCGCTCTGCGGCTTCAACGCATTGTGCGAGTTCTGCTACGAGTGCTAGGCGGGCGCGGTGCGCGCCGGGGTTGCCGGCCGCGGTATCCCGAGCGAGGTAGCGACCGGGGAGCACTTTGACGCCTGCATGCTGCAGTAGATGCTGGGCAAAGGTTTCGTCATCGATCGGTGTCTCGGGCCACAGGTAAAAGCCGGCATCGGGAGAGGGAGTCGCGAGAACCTGCGTCAAAATGGGCGTCACAGCAGCAAATTTCTCCCGGTAGCGCGCGCGATTGTCGAGCACATGCAGCTCGTCGCTCCACGCCCACTCGCTGGCAATTTGGTGATGCGGTGGCATCGCGCAACCGTGATAGGTGCGGTACCGGCGGAATTGCTCAATCCAGTGTGGATCTCCCGCAACGAAACCCGAGCGCAGCCCTGGTAGGTTGGATCGCTTTGACAGACTGTGAAAACACAGACAGTGCCGGTAGTCGGTATTGCCCATGCCGGCGGCGGCTTCGAGCAAGCCCACTGGCGGAAGCCGCTCGTCTGGATAGATCTCGCTGTAGCACTCGTCGCTGGCGATCACAAAATCATGCTCTTGCGCCAATTCAATGAGTCTCTGTAATGCCTCTCGGGACATGACTGCGCCGGAGGGGTTGCCCGGCGTGCAAATAAACAATAGCTGGCAGGCTTGCCACTGTGCGGCGGTCACCGAATCGAAATCCGGCAGGAAGCCGTTCCCGGCTTCGCAATTCAACAAGACGGGCTCGGTGCCCGCCAGCAACGCCGCGCCCTCGTAAATCTGATAAAAGGGATTCGGGCACAACACCGCTCCGGGTCTACCGTGGGTCACCAGCGTTTGTGCCAAGGCGAATAGACCTTCTCGTGTGCCATTTAAGGGCAAGACATGTCGGTCCGCACCCAGCGAGGGCAGATGAAAACGGCGTTCCAGCCAGGCGCCGATCGCGGCGCGAAGCTCAGGTCGACCTGCAGTGGCAGGGTACTGCGCCACTAGCGCGGTGTGCTCGCTCAGTAACTCGGTCACTCGGCTAGGTGGCGCGTGCTGGGGTTCGCCAATGGTGAGCGGAATGACCGGCTGATCGGGAGGGGAGAGCCCCTCAAAAAGCCGTCCCAGCTTTTCAAAAGGGTAGGGATGCAGGGTATTCAGACCGGTATTCAAATACTCAGCTCCGATATTGCGCTGTCTTCCTTCTGTCCTGCACCCAATGCCTCGATGAGATCGCTCTCTAGGGTGGCCAGTAACGCTTTATCCTGCAGCTGACCGCCCGTTGCATCGGCGAGAAAAAAGATATCCTCAACACGCTCGCCCAGGGTTTGAATCTTGGCGCCCTGTACCGACACATCATGCTGAGAAAGTACTGATCCCAACCGTGCCAGTAATCCGGGTCGGTCGGCGGTGGTGATTTCAAGCGTCGTCAGGTAACTGGTCTCGTCCTGGGAGAACTTTACGGTGGTGGGAATGGTGAAGGCTTTGACTGTTCTGGGCGTGTGTCGTGACACTGTTTTCAGCTCGGATGCGCCGAGGTGTTGGCGAATCCTGTCTTCAATCTCTTGAAACGTATCCGGATGGCTGTCCAGAGAGGATCCGTCACTCTTTAGTGCAAAGAAGGTGTCGAGGGTGCTGCCGTCGGTGTCACTGTAGATGCGGGCGTCGTGGATGGTGAGGTCCAGCGTCTCAAGCGCCGCGCAGATCCTGGCGAAGGTACTGGGCTCATCCAGCGTGTGCACAAAAATCTGGGTCGCATTGCCAATGGGTGAGTCACTGGCCTGCCGCACCAGCACCAACGCGCCACGCTCGTGGTCGTGATCCGCAATGGCTTCGGTATGCCAGGCAATATCCTCAGGGCGCTCCCGGAGAAAATAGTCTTCGCCCCGCGTGGACCAGAGCTCTTCCAGCTCATCCTCGAGAAAGCCCCGGTATTCAAGTGCATCAGCGGCATTACGTTTGGTTTCCCATATGACCTGCTCCCGGTCCAGAGGATTGTCCAGACCGCGGCTCAGGGCTCGACGGGTCTCGGTGTACAGCTGACGCATCAACGATGAACGCCATGCGTTCCAGAGCTCAGGGTTAGTGCCGGCGATATCGGCTACGGTGAGCGTATACAGGTAATCGAGGCGTTCCTGAGTCACCACAATCTCTGCGAAGCGCTGGATTTCCTCGGGATCGGAGATATCCCGACGTTGGGCGATCTGGCTCATCAATAGATGGTTCTTCACTAGCCAGACAATCAACTCGGTGTCGGTCTGCGATAAACCGTGATCGGTACAGAACGTCTCGGCATCCACTGCCCCAAGCTCTGAGTGATCGCCGCCCCGACCTTTGCCGATATCGTGAAACAGTGCGGCAACGTAAAGCAGTCTGGGGTCCCTCAAGCGGCGCGCAATCCGGGTCGAGACCGGGAATCGGTCGGTGTAATCCGCGCGCATGAAGCGCCGGGTGTTCGCGATGACCTCAGTCGTGTGCGCATCCACGGTGTACGCGTGGAATAAATCAAACTGCATCTGCCCAATGATCTTGCCAAACGCGGGCAGGTATCGACCCAACACGCCGTGACGTGACATGCGCCTGAGCTGCTTGGTCATATTGTGGGGCACACCGAGCACGTCCATAAACAGGTTGCGGTTCGCCTGCGAGGCCCGGAAGGCGTCGTCGATCAGGGGAGAATCCCGGCGCAGCAGGCGCTGCGTATTGGGTTCAATCCGATCCACCAACGGGTCGTTGCCGATCAGCACGAACAGTCGTAACAAATTGCTGGGGTTGTCCTGAAATACGCTGTCGTGTCGGGCCCTGATACGGCTGTCGCTCACCTCGAAATCGTCATCGATGACGCGCACTTCGGAGTCGGGGGCGTCGGCCAGTCGGTGCTCAAACACCTCTATCAGTAATTCGTTCAGCTGGCTGAGGGTTTTCATCCAGCGGTAATACACCTGCATGAACTGCTCGACAGCCAGCGTGTCGCCATCGACCATACCCCACAGCGCCGCAAGCTTTTTTTGGTGGTCAAACAGCAGTCTGTCGTCGGCGCGCCCTGTCATGCTGTGCAGCGCGAAGCGCACTTGACTGAGAAACTCCTGACCATTGCGCAACTGGTCGCGTTCGGCCTCGCTCAAAAAGTCAGGCTCGTTGACCTCGCTGAGCCCGGCCCCAAAGCATCGCAGCGTGATCCACTCAATCACCTGTAGATCACGCAGTCCGCCAGGTGAGCTCTTGATGTTGGGTTCCAGCGCATATTCGGTATTGCTGTAGCGGTCGTGGCGATTTTGTTGTTCGCCCAGTTTGCCGCGGATAAAGTCGTTGGGCGGCCACATGGCGGAGGGGGCGATGACCTCTGCCAGCGCTTCGATCAAACCGGAGTCGCCTTCGAGATGGCGTGATTCCATCATCGTCGTCACCACGGTCAAATCTTTCTTTGCCAACGCTTCGCACTCAGCCAGTGTCCTGACGCTGTGTCCTATCTGCAGCCCCGTATCCCAGAGAGTGGTGACAAACCGTTCCAATTGGCTGGCGGTGTCGGCGTCTGGTGCCTCTCGAGTGAGGATGAGCACGTCGATATCAGACTGGGGGAAAAGGTCGCCTCTGCCGTAGCCGCCCACCGCGATGAGTGCCGGCGCCGAGTTCTCGCCCACGTATTCCACCCACAATCGGGTGAGCACCGCGTCGACCATGTCGCTGGTTTGTCGGAGGAACGGGGCAATCGCCTTGCCGGGCGCAAAGCTTTCAGCCAGCGTCTCTCTCGCTGTCTGTAGAAAACTCCGGGCTGCCAGAGCAGGGTTTGTGTCCTGCGTGAGGAAAGCGTCAAAAGGGGGAATGGACCCTTCTGGAAGTGCTTCAGAAGGGAAAGGTTTCATCCTGCCTCCGGGTGAGCACCTCGCAACCCCCGTCCGTTACTACGATGGTGTGCTCCCACTGTGCTGAAAGCCGGCCATCTCGTGTGGTCACGGTCCAGCCGTCTCGCGCATTCAACTTGGTGTAGCGCTTGCCCGCGTTGATCATGGGTTCCACCGTAAAGGTCATACCCGGCTCCAATTTCAGGCCCGTGCCGGGTTTGCCGTAATGGAGCACCTGCGGTTCTTCATGAAAAACCTGCCCGATACCATGGCCGCAATACTCTCTGACGACAGAGTAGTAGTTGGACTCGGCATGCTGCTGAATGACATGGCCCAGATCGCCCAATGCGGCGCCAGGTTTAACTAGCGCCAATGCCTGGTAGAGGCATTCCTGGGTGATACGCATCAGGCGCTCAGCGTGGGGAGCGACGTCTCCCACGCCCACCATAATACTGGTGTCGCCATGCCAGCCGTCTTTGATCACTGTGACGTCGATGTTCATGATGTCGCCGTTTCGCAATTTCTTGCTGTCAGAGGGAATACCATGGCAAATCACCTCGTTCACCGACGTGCAGATCGATTTGGGGAAGCCTTTATAGTTGAGTGGTGCAGGAATCGCTTTTTGCACGTTAACGATGTGATCGTGACAAATGCGGTCAATTTCGCCGGTTGTCATACCCACTTCGACCTGAGGCCCGATCATTTCAAGCACCTCTGCAGCGAGACGGCCCGCTTCGCGCATGGCGTCAATTTCAGTGTGGGTTTTGGGTGTAACAGTGCTCATCAGCGGCCGCCGGCGGTATTGGATCCAGAGGGAGCGAGAGTGTAACCGACTCTGAGACCCTTTTGGGACGCGCTTTTACTGTCTCGGCGCCTGTGGTATAAAGCGCGCCGCTGGAGCGATCCGGCGAGCCAATAATGGCAAATAGCACGCCCCCTCGCAGGTGCGGACCCGGGTGCCGGTTTCCGGTTGGAGTCGCAGGAAGGGGCGGAAGGTTAACCCAAACAGAGAGTTTGACTATGACGCAGGTAAGCATGCGTGACTTGCTGCAGGCAGGTGCGCACTTCGGACACCAGACCCGTTTCTGGAACCCCAAGATGGATAAGTACATTTTTGGGGCTCGCAATAAAATTCACATCATCAATCTCGAGCACACCGTGCCCGCCTTCAATGACGCGCTGAACACAGTCAAGCGCCTGGCCGAGAACAAAAATCAGGTGATGTTTGTTGGCACCAAGCGCGCCGCCGGCAAGATCGTTGAGGAGCACGCGCGGCGTTGCGGCATGCCCTTTGTCAGCCACCGCTGGCTCGGCGGCATGTTGACCAATTACAAGACTATCCGTTCATCAATCAAGCGCCTACGTGAGCTTGAAGAGCAGGAACGCGATGGCACCCTCGCCAAGCTGACCAAAAAAGAGGCGTTGATGCGCTCCCGGATGAAGGAAAAGCTTGAGCGGTCCATTGGCGGCATTAAAGAGATGTCCGGTCTGCCCGATGTGCTATTTGTCGTGGACGTGGACCACGAGCGCATTGCCGTGACCGAAGCCAACAAGCTGGGCATCCCGGTTATTGGCATCGTCGATACCAACAGCGATCCCGATGGTGTCGATTATGTGATTCCAGGCAACGACGACGCGATCCGCGCGATCAAGCTGTACGTCACCGCTGTGGCTGATGCGGTGCTGGCGGGTAAAGCGGCTGCGGGAGAAGTGGTATCCGCTGATGAGTTCGTTGAAGTGACCGAAGCGGAGGTAGCGCCTGCCGCCGCCCCAGAGGCCGCTGAAACAGCGGAGCCGGCGGAGGCAGCAGCTGAAGCAGTCGTGCCTGCGGCCGCTGATGAAGTTGCTGAAGCCAGCGCAGAGGCAGAACCAGAAACCCCCGCAGAGCCGGAATCGGAAGCCCCCGCAGAGGCCGATGTGGCCGAGAAGCCTGCTTCCTGACACGCTAGTCTGCTTGTGATTATGGGGTTGATGACCCCGGAACCATCAACGATCTTGCCGTCTTCATGGGCGGCTTTATGAGGAAAGAACATGTCTGCGGCATTGGTTAAGGAACTTCGCGAGAGGACTGGATTGGGCCTGATGGAGTGCAAAAAAGCGCTCTCAGAGGCGGGCGGCGATATTGACGCGGCGATTGAGGCACTGCGCAAGTCCAGCGGAATGAAAGCGGCGAAGAAAGCCGGTAGAACTGCGGCTGATGGTGTAGTCGCGATTCAGATCGCAGACGATGGCAGCTTCGCTGCGATGGTCGAGGTTAACAGCGAAACCGACTTCGTCGCGAGAGACGAAAACTTCCTGCATTTCGTTAGCAGCGTCGTGGGCAAGGCGTTTGATCAACGTATTGACGACGTGACGGCACTTGCGGAAGGCGATACCGAAGAGGCCCGTCAGGCACTGGTGCAAAAGATTGGTGAGAATATCAGCGTGCGTCGCGTAGCGACCCACGAGGCAGATGGCGGCGTCATTGGCGGCTATGTTCACGGCAATAATCGTATCGCTGTGCTGGTAGCCCTGAAGGGCGGCTCAGAAGAGCTGGCGCGCGACGTGGCCATGCATGTGGCTGCCGTCAACCCCCAAGTCGTCTCACCCGTTGATATGCCTGAGGACCTCGTCGCCAAGGAGCGAGAGATCTACTCTGCACAAGCTCAGGACTCTGGTAAGCCGCCGGAAATCGTCGAGAAGATGATTGACGGCCGAATTCGTAAGTTTCTTGCTGAGAACAGCCTGACTGAGCAGGCCTTCGTTAAAGACCCTGACATGACGGTTGGCAAGCTGGTCTCCCAGGCCGGTGCGGAAGTACTCGGTTTCACCCGCTTCGAGGTAGGGGAGGGTATCGAAGTCGAGAAAGTGGATTTCGCTTCCGAGGTGGCCGCCCAGCTCGCAAACTGATTCTGGCGCCGCACTCTCGCATTGATCCCGGTGTGATATCAGGTCGGGATGACAAGAATCACCAAGGTTTCTGTATCAACAGAGGCCGTACAGTCCGGTAGCATGGTGCGGCACGGATTGAGCAGGCGGAGATAGGGACAGATGGCGGCGGACAAGGTCTACAAGCGCATACTGCTGAAGCTGAGCGGCGAGGCGCTAACCGGTCAGGAAGCCTTCGGTATTGATCCCAAAGTGTTGGACCAACTGGCCCTCGAGGTCGGGCAGCTGGTGGGCATCGGCGTTCAGGTCGGATTGGTAGTCGGCGGCGGCAATCTTTTCCGCGGTGCGGCTTTGAACGCGGCGGGCCTGGATCGCGTGACAGGTGATCACATGGGTATGTTGGCCACCGTCATGAATGCACTGGCCCTTCGCGACGCCCTCGAGCGATCCAATATCGCGACGCAAGCCATGTCGTCTATTCCGATGAGTGGTGTGGTAGAGCACTACGATAGGCGCAAAGCGATCCGAGCGCTGTCCAATGGTGACGTCGTTATTTTTGCGGCGGGCACCGGTAACCCTTTTTTCACCACCGATTCCTCGGCCTGTTTGCGCGGCATCGAAGTCAAAGCGGATGTAGTGTTGAAGGCGACCAAGGTCGATGGTGTCTACAGCGCGGACCCGGTCACAGACCCCGATGCGGTGAAATATGACGAGCTGACCTATGACGAGGTGCTCGACAAGAAGCTGGGTGTCATGGATTCGACCGCCATTTGTTTGGTGAGAGATCACGACATGCCGGTGCGGGTATTCAATATGGCGCAGCGGGGCGCACTACTCAGTATTGTCCGGGGCGGGGATGAGGGTACGTTGATTCAGGCTTGATAGCGCAACGCAGTGCGCTACGGTCAAAGAGAAATACAGCCAGGATTCATCATGATAGAAGACATCAAGCAGGATACCGAAGAACGGATGGGCAAGGCGCTCGAGGCGCTCTCTCACAACTTCAATAAAATCCGCACTGGCCGGGCACACCCCAGTTTGTTGGACAGCATTCGGATCGAGTACTACGGGGCAGAGACGCCTCTTAATCAATTGGCCAACATCAATATCGAAGACGCCCGGACCCTGAGCGTGGTGGCGTTCGATAAGGGGATTACGCCAGATATCGAGCGGGCCATCCTGAAGTCAGACCTGGGGCTGAACCCCGCAACCGCTGGCGATGTGATCCGCATTCCGATGCCGGTGCTGACCGAAGAGACTCGCAAAGGCTATATCAAACAGGCCCGCGCCGAAGCGGAATCCGCGCGCGTATCGGTGCGCAATGCCCGGCGAGATGGTCTCGGCATGTTGAAGGAA
>JADHQF010000071.1 GCA_016778085.1 Luminiphilus sp.
CAGCCCCCGATAATCGTAGCGCCCGCGTCACGGGCATACAGGGCGTACTGCGCCATCAGCTCAGGGCTACCGTGGAAATGAATCGCGCCATCGACATATTGCGGGATGCCGCAATTACCTTTAGCAACAACCGGTATCTCGATGCCGGCGGCGATCATCCCCTGAGTGGAGTCCATCAGTTCAGCGGGTCCCACACCGCAGTTGGCGCCCGCCATGTCCAGACCAATCTCAGCTGCAAACCGGGCGTAATCCGCCGGCGTGACGCCCATCATGGAGCGTCGGGCGGTATCGAAGGTCAGCGTGGCGCAGACCGGCAAACCAGTTGCGCGCGCAGCCTCTGCGGCGGCGGCTACCTCCTCAAGCGAGGACATGGTCTCGATCCAGATGACTTCAGCGCCGCCCTCAGCCAATGCCTGCGCCTGCTCGGCAAAAGTGGCCACGGTGTCGATATGAGTGAGGGTGCCCATGGGTTCAAACAGCTCGCCCGTGGGCCCCATTGAGCCTGCCACGACCGCTTTTCGGCCGGTGTCCTCAAAATGCTGGCGGGTGGCCTCACGGGCCAGCTGCGCTGCAGCGGCGTTCAGTTCTGCGACGCGATGCTCGGCCTTGTGAAGCTTCAGTCTGGGTGCATTGGCACCAAAGCTGTTGGTCAGAATGATGTCAGCCCCGGCCTCTAAAAATGCGCCGTGCAGCCACAGCACCTCTTCTGGTTTTTCCACACACCAGAGATCCGGCGGATAGCCTGCTTCAAGGCCACGGCCAAAAAAGTTCGAGCCGGTGGCGCCGTCTGCAACGCACCAACCTTTTTTTGCAATGATGTCAGTGATGGGGTTAGGCATCCGCTGGCGTCCTTGTCAGTGTCATTTTGTGCTGGGCGCGTATGATAAAGCGAAAACTGTGGTCAGAGACCGCGGGTGCGCAAAAACACAGAGGCGTCAGTTGGGCAAGCAAACGGCCATACACGAGCAGGTGCTCAACACCCGGTCTACAGACGAGCTCATGGATCTCTATGAGGACTGGGCGGCTTGCTATGACCGGGATGTGAATGACACCTGGGGATACAGCGGCCCCGAGCGCACATTATTCTGGTTGCGCCATTATCTCGAACCCGAGGGCGCTCGGTTGCTCGATGCCGGCTGTGGTACCGGTCTGGTGGGAGCGGCACTCTCGGAGGGTGGCTTCACGCAGGTTGATGGGATCGACTACTCCAAGGCGATGCTCGCTGAGGCAGCCAAAAAAAACGTCTACCAGCAGTTGCAGCAGATGGATATGAACGCCGCGTTACCGATTGACGCAGGTTTATACGATGGCGTGACCTGTGTGGGGACCTTTACTTCTGCGCATGTAGTGCCTGAGGCGCTCAACGAACTGGTTCGCGTGACGCGGCTTGGCGGGATTGTCTGCTGCACTGTGCATGAGGAATACTGGCAGGACACGCACTTTCCCGAGGTGCTCAACCAGATCGTGGAATCGGGTAGAGCGACGCTCAAACAGCTTTGTGAGGAGCCCTACGTCCATTCAGAAGAGTCGACCTGCAAAATGGTGGTGCTCGAAGTCGCAAAAGCGGCGTAGGCGGGTGCGCCTAGCGCCCGCGACAATCCGATACCGCCCATGAGGAGAAGAACCATGGCGCAACGCGTAACAGAAATCTCGACAGAACCGACGCCATCCGAGGCGTTGACCTTAGCGATGACATTGCTGTCCGGGCGCGCGGTAGGCGCATCCTCACTCAGCCGTCGGCGGGCACTGCAGGGGCTCCTGATGGGCACGGCGGGACTGGCATTAACACCGCTGGCCATGGGGCAGGTGGAGATACCCCCCGGTCAGATTCGTCTCATGTTCAATGAAAACCCCTATGGCCCAAGCCCGAAGGCGCTGGCCGAGGTGGCCAAGATTCTGCCCAAGACTGCCTATTACCCTGGCGCCATTGAGGATGATCTCATGGGCTTGTTTATGGCCCGCCACCAACTCGATCGTGAGCAAGTGTTTTTGGCGTCCGGGTCGAACGAGGGTCTTCAGGCCGCGATGATGGCCTTTGGTAAACGCGGCAAGGTGATTTCACCGACGCTGACGTACTCAGATCATCTTCAATACGCCGAGAAGCTCGGTGTCGCGGTGCACCGGGTGCCGCTGCGTGACGACATGGCCATTGATCTCGAGGCCATGGCCCGCGCAGTCGATGATTCGGTCAGTCTGGTCTACCTCTGTAACCCCAATAATCCAACGGGGATGGCCATCGATGGCGATGAGCTGCGCAGCTTCTGCAGAGAGATCAGCCCCAAGGTGCCGATTTTGATCGATGAGGCCTACAACGAGCTCACCGACAAGCCGGACTACACCTCGATGGTGGATATGGTGCGCGGTGGTGCCAATATTCTCATCACACGAACCTTCTCAAAGATCTTCGGTATGGCCGGGCTTCGCGTGGGCTACGGGATGGGGCATCCCGAGATAGTGAGCGTGGTCAACGACAACGTGATGGCCTGGCGCAACGGTGTGGGGCTGTACGCTGCGTATCACAGTTATCTGGATGAGGATTTCATCGCTTTTTCCCGCGACAAGATTCTTCAAGGCCGCGAGATGGTGAATACCACGTTCCGGCGCCACGGGATTGAACCACTGCCCTCGCAGACGAGTTTTGTCTACGCCGACATCCAGCGCGACGCCGATGTCTTTAAGGCTAAAATGGCCGCCCGCAACATAAGAATTCGTGGCATTTACGAGGGTTATGACACCTACTCGCGGGTCAGCATGGGCCGCATCGAAGAGCTTGAGATCTTCGATCGGGTCTTTGGCGAGATCTACACGAGCTGATGGCGTGACCAAAAGTGATGCCATATTCCCCCACCTGTAGCCTTGTGATGGCGCCTAAGACTCGTCTATCCTGCAAAAAGACGGGTGACGGACCAAAGGGTTCAAGTCGGAAATGATGCTCAATAGCTACAAGCAGTCTGCGCGGTGGGTGCTTTGCGCGGCGATCCTATTCGTCGCCAGCAACACTGTGCATGCCATTGAGCACGACCTCGGCGGCGACCTTGGGCAAACCCATACCGAGTGTCATCACTGCTCTGCTGAGCAGTCCGCTGCGACGCCGACAGCCGTCATCAATCCTGCGCCTTCACTGGCCATCGCACCGGCAGAGAGCCTTGTTGTCGTCTCTGTCGTGGCGCCCTCCACTTCTTTCAAGGCCCGCGCACCGCCTCTCAGCTGAACAAACCCCTTTTAGTTCACTGAAACCTTTTTTAGGAGGCGAGCATGCGGCGCTTATCAGCACGCGCTCTCACTGCAGCGGCGGTTTTACCGTTTACGGCAATAGGAAGCGAAGAAACTTTACTGGAAGAAATCGTTGTGACGGCGTCATTTGTCGGCGTTAACGAATCTTCCGCTACACGTCCCATCCACGTTCTGGATGGTGAAGCCATGACTGGAGCAGGCGTTCAGTCGCTGGGCGAGCATGTGGATGCGCTTCTTGGCGTCTCCTCTGCGGATTTTGGTGCGGCCGTCGGCCAGCCAATCATCCGTGGCATGAGCGGTAACCGCGTCAAAGTGCTGAATAACGGCACGGTGATCCGCGATGTCTCGGCTTTAGGGCCGGATCATGCCGTTGATGTCAGCTTAAATGACGTCAAGCAGATCGAAATCGTTCGCGGCCCCTCGGCATTGATGTACTCCAATGGTTCCATCGGCGGCATTGTGAACGTGGTCGATAACAGCATCCCCACAACAGACCTCGAGGGTTTCAACGGCACATTGGGTGCCGAAGCCCAGTCGGTCAATGACGGCGAGGCGGTTGATCTCACCTTGCGCGGCAATGTGGGCGGCTTGAATTTGACCTATAGCTATCAGGACGTCGACATGGAGGATTATGAAATCCCCAAGGGCGCTGTCCTCGATATGCATGAAGGCCATCACGACGAGGATCATGAGGACGAGCACGAGGACCACGACGAGGAACACGAAGAGGGCCATGAGGAGGGTCATGAGGAAGGTCACGGCGACATGGACAAACTCGCCAACTCCGATGTCTCAACCACCTCTCATCGACTGGGCCTGTCTACCACTGGTGACTGGGGATATGTGGGCCTCTCCTATAGCGATCTGAGCAGCACCTATGGCATCCCTTTTCACTCTGAAGCCGCCCATGAGGAGCATGGCGACGAGCACGAGGGTGAGGATGAGGAGGGCCACGAAGAGGGTCACGAGGAAGGCGAGGAGCACCACGATGAGCATGAGGGAGACGATCATGCGGGTCATGATGAGCACGGTGAGGAACGCATTTTTTCCAAGACCGAGTCAGAGATCATTGCGCTGAGCGGCTCATTCAAAACATCCATTCCCTTCCTGAATGCCATCGACTTTGCCGTGAAGAACACGGACTACGAGCTCATGGAGCAACACGCCGAAGGTGAAGAGGAAGAAGGCCACGAGGGTCATGACCACGAGGAGGGCCCGACAGTATTCAGTAATGAGGCCACGGAAATATCGGTCGCCTTTGATCTGAGCGCAGGCGAGCGTATCCGCCGGGTCGTGCTGAACTACGCCGAGGAGGAAATCTCCATCATTGGTGAGGAGGCTTTCATGGCCCCGGTGGACTCCACCGAGACCACGCTGGGCTTCTTCAGCTCGGATGATCTGGGCTTTGCCACGTTGGATTTGGGTCTTCGCTTTGATCAGGTAGATCGCGATGGTTTCGTTGCCGAGATGCACCACGATGATGAGCATGGTGAAGAGCACGAAGGTGATCATGACGAAGAGCATGAGGGTGACCACGACGAGGATCATGAAGGCGAGCACGACGAGCACCACGAAGATGAGATGGTGTACGAGCCAGCCTCATTCAGTGACGAAGTGTTCAGTGCCGCGGCGACACTGCGCCGGGATCTCAATGAGCACAGCTCGCTGTCACTGAGCCTGGCGAGCGTCAGCAAAACACCGTCGGCCGTTGAGTTGTTCATGAACGGCGAACACCTCGCCAGCAGCCGTTACGAGGTGGGTGACATCACGCTGGACACAGAACGCTCAGATAATATCGATCTTGCCTTCAATTTCGACTACCACAACTTTTTTGGTTCGGCTTCGATCTATTACAACCGAGTCGATAACTACATCTACCTCCGTGATGAGCTTGAGGAAGAGCATGAAGCGCACATGGACGAGGCGCACGAAGGTGAGCATCACGACGACGACCATGATGAAGAACACTTTGACCATGGTGGCCTGATTTTGTCCGAGTACAGCCAGCAGGATGCTGAGTTCACGGGGTATGAGATCGAGATCGGTACGCGATTTGAGCTGCCTCGCGGCGAACTGGAGCTGACCCTTGGTCGCGATGAGGTCGACGCCGAGTTCACTAATGGCGGAGACGTGCCGCGGATCGTGCCGGCGAGAAACATATTCACTGCTCGCTACACGCTCAGTGATTTCTCCGCGAAATTGTTGGTGAAGGATGTCGAGCGCCAGACGAGCGTGGCACCTGGCGAGTCTGCAACCGACGGGTTTACGCTGGTGAACGCAGATGCGTCTTGGTCAGTCGGTTTCAATGACTCCACGCGTCTGACGCTGACGGCGTTCGCCCGCAACCTTACCGATGAGGTGGCGCGCAATCACTCTTCCTTCGTGAAAGACCAGGTGCCGCTGCCAGGCCGAAACATCGGTGTGCGGGTGCGTCTGGATTTCTGAGCGGAAATCTAGAAAAAAGTAATGGCGCCCTTGGGCGCCATTTTTTTAACTGATGTTGTCCGCTAGCGGGTGGCGAGCGCGCCAGCTTCAACGGCGTCCATATGGCCGGTCATCTCGTCGACCAGCAGCGGAATGATGTCCTTGGGCATATTGTGCTCCATACCCTCGATCAGCAAAAAGCGGGAATCCGGGATCAGTGACGCGGTATGCCGGCCATGCTCGGGTGGCACCAACCCGTCATCCGCCCCATGTAATACCAAGGTGGGTGCGGCGATGGTGGCCACCTCGTCGGAGCGATCACCGGTTTTGAAGATGGCCATGAGATGACGCTGCATGGACTCTGGATAAAACCCCCGATCTCGAATGGACTGCTCGCGGTCCGCTTCTGCTTCGCCGGTCGCCAGGTTGCGCAATCTCTTCTCAGCCTCGTCAGTTGGCGGCGGCAGATGCGGCGCATTGGTGGTCGACATGATGGAGATCAAACTGCGGGTCTTTTCGGGGTATTGGGCTGCCACAATCTGGGCAATCATGCCGCCCATGGAGGCGCCGATAATGTGTGCCTCGTTGTAGCCCACTGCGTCCATGAGGCCGGCAATATCGGCCCCCATGTCGTTCAACGTGTAGGGTGCGTTCACTGAAAAGCCCAACCGGTATTTGAGGAGCTCCCACCACAAAAGGGGCTGGCCCCATTCATCAAAGCGC
Source organism: Luminiphilus sp. (assembly GCA_016778085.1). Lineage (GTDB taxonomy): Bacteria > Pseudomonadota > Gammaproteobacteria > Pseudomonadales > Halieaceae > Luminiphilus. The sequence continues at coordinate 6,382 of JADHQF010000071.1, forward strand.
GTGGAGGCGCCGGTGTCGCGGTTATCCAGCAACAGAATTTCATAGCCGCCGTTGGCCAGACCGGAAATCAACGCATCGCCCCATGCCACATTCGAACCGCCCAAGCCCATGATGACCACGACTTTGGGTTTGTCGGGACCCGGCTCGACGATGCGATAGGCAATGTCGAGCTCGTCGACGGCGGCCATCTGCAGCGGATAGCTGTCTAGGTAGGTGCGGGAATACTCTGCCTTGCCCACTAAGGGCAGGCACAGGGCAAACAGGAGGGTTAGAAAGATCCGCAAAACCGGTCCTCACAGGAAAACGACGCAAATTATACGGCTCTCAGCGTCAAATGGGCTCTATCGCCTTGATCTACCCCAGTCTGTGGGACACCAGCTCGCTTTCAGTCAGGTGCGACCCTGGGTATTTGGTCAGAAGAGGCCCTTAACTGGCATGATGCGACCTTGAGCCCCATGATCTGCCCGTAGATGATCCTCGTAGCCTACATCGGCTCCAACTGACACAGCACCTTATTCAGGACTCCAATGAATAGCGCACAACCGATAGAACACCATCCGGCAGTGAGCGACGATATCTTGCTCGATACCGGCGCGCGCGACCCGGTCTTTGATGAGATCTATCCGCGTTTGCCCGGCTTCAAGCTGGGCGTCACGAACTCCTGGACCCGCGGGCAACCCTTCGATTTTTATCGCCTTATGCGCGAGGACGCGCCGGTGATGTGGTCACAGATCAAAAAGCCGTCCTCTGGGTTCTGGTCCGTGGTGCGCTACGACGACGTCAAACACGTGGAGCTCAACCCGCAGATCTTTTCCTCCCAGCGAGGCAGCATCAATATGAGCGTGCTGCGTAACGACAAGGGTAGGGCAGAGCGGCTGATGTATGCCGCCTACAACTCGCTCATTAACCTCGACGCGGATCTTCATCGGGATCTGCGCACCCAGCAAGCGGCTTTTTTCTTCCCCGCTTATATCGAGACCTTAAAGGAGCGGGTGGGCCGCAAAATTGACGATTTGCTCGACAATATGGAGCGGCAGGGCCCGGTAGTGGACTTCGCCAAGCTGTTCTCCATTGAACTACCCATGTTCACCCTATGCGAAATGCTGGGTGTCGACGAGGAAGACCGCGCCGACATCATCAAGTGGATGCACTACCTCGAGCTGGCCCCTCAGTTCATCACCCATCCGTTCAGGATGCTCCTCGCCGAGCCCTCTTTCCCATTCCGTTTTGAGAAGATCCTGCACGATATGTTCAGCTACGGCGAGCGGGTGATGGCGGACCGGATACGCAACCCCCGCGAGGACTTGCTGACCACCATTGCCAACGCGACGCTGGGCGAAAAGCCCTTGTCACAGAGCTATCTAGACGGCTCATGGCTACTGATTATTTTTGCGGGTAACGATACGACCCGGAATTCCCTCTCGGGCACGATCCGCCTGCTAACCGAGTTTCCCGAGCAGCGGCAGATGGTGCTCGATGACCCCTCATTGATCGAACGGATGTCCCACGAGGCACTGCGCATGGTGTCACCGGTGATGCACATGCGGCGCACCGCGATGGAAGACACTGAAGTCGCCGGACAGCGTATCGCCAAAGATGAAAAAGTGATCATGTGGTACGGCGCTGCGAACCGGGACCCCTCCATGTTCCCCAACCCCGATCAGTTTGACATGATGCGCGACAACGTCGATAAGCACTTGGCTTTCGGCCACGGAGTCCATCGTTGCCTCGGCAATCGCGTGGCGCAGCTGCAACTCAAGATGGCCTATGAGCGCATTCTCGAGCGCTTCCCCAACATCTATTGGACCGGTAAGCAGAAGATTGAGCCGATTATTCTGGTGCATGCGATCTCGAGCCTGCAGGTCAACCTCTACGGCAAAGACGGCAAGCGTCCGGTCATGGTGGCGACTTCCTGATTACCCGCCCTCCCGTTTTGATTTAGGATTAACCGACGTCAAAATACTAAGGGGGAGCGCATGGCGAGCGATATCAGCCAGGGACCCGGTGGGGAAGAGCGGGCTAACGCGGCACCGTTGATTATCTTTGGTGTCTTTCTACTGTCTCTGGGCTATGCCGTGCTGCGTTACCACATTCTCGGGCCGGTTCCCTGGAAAGACTTTCCGCTGTTTATCCTCAATAAAGGGGTGTGTCTGGCAGCGTTTCTGCTGCTGACACTCAATTTCAGTCTCGGGCCCTACAAAAGCCTCGGCGGTGCCGTCGCTACCTCCTGGCTCAACGCTCGCAAAGCGCTCGGCATGACCGGTTTTCTGTTTGTGCTGATTCATGTGCTGATGAGCTTTCTACTGTTTCACCCTGCGGTGTATGGCAAGTTCTTTATGCCTGACGGCACGCTCACGCTGAACGCGGGGCTGAGCATGCTGGGCGGGGTGGCTGCCTTTGTCGTGCTCTGGGGCTACAACATGAGCTTCCAGACTTTTCTGCGAGAAGATGCGGCGTTTATCCAGTTCATTACCTCGCGACGGTTCATGCTGTTTGCCCTGCTACTGGGCGCGGGGCATTTGTTCTTTATGGGCTACAGCGGCTGGTTACAGCCAGCGGGTTGGCATGGCGGTTTGCCGCCGATCAGCATGGTCGCCTTCGCCTGTTTCGCCGCGGGTTATGTGATTAACTTGCTCGGCCGAGAATAACGACAGCAGAGAAGTACACATGAGTTCACCTCCCGATCAGGCAATGCTTCGCGAGAGCCTCAAAGGCGTGACCGAGGAGGTCACCTACGGCGGCATCCTGAGCTTTATGCGCCGTCGCTATACCCGCGATTTGGCCGACGTTGATGTCGCTGTGCTGGGTATTCCCTTTGATCTGGCGACCACCGCCCGTCCCGGAAGCCGATTTGGCCCGCGAGGGGTGCGCGAGGCCTCGGCGAGTCTCGCCTGGGAGCGCAAGGCGGTGGGTTGGGGCTTCTCGCCGCTCGAAACGCTGGCGATTGTTGATTACGGCGACTGTGATTTTGATGCGGGTCACCCCGCCGGGGTGCCGGATGAAATATACGAGTGCGCCCGCCAGATTCTCGCTACCGACACCGCATTGTTATCCATCGGGGGCGATCACTTCGTGTCCTACCCCCTGCTCAGGGCGCATGCCGAGAAGCATGGTGAGCTGTCACTGATTCATTTCGACGCCCATTCCGACACTTGGGCAGAGGATAGCCAACGGATTGATCACGGCACCATGTTTTATCACGCCGCACAGCAGGGGCTCATTTTGCCGGAACACTCTGCGCAGATTGGTCTGCGCACCCATAACGACAGCGACCATGGCTTCAACATTTTTGATGCGCCTAAGGTGCACGACATGAAGCCTGCCGATCTGGCGGCAGAGGTAAAAGGCATCGTGGGTGATCGGCCTTGTT
>JADHQF010000072.1 GCA_016778085.1 Luminiphilus sp.
GGTTAAGCTATTGCGGGTGTTGCAGGAGCGCAGCTTTGAGCGGGTGGGTAGCAACAAAACCCAGCAAGCCAATGTGCGGATCATTGCCGCGACCCATCAGGATCTCGAGGCCCACGCCGAAGAAGGCAAGTTCCGGGCCGATCTGTATTACCGCTTAAATGTCTTCCCCATCGAGATTCCGCCGCTGAGAGAGCGTCCGGATGACGTCCAGGTCATTGGCGAGCGGTTTCTGGAAGGCTTTAACAAGCAGCGGGGTACCAGCACCAAGGTATCGAAGGCTTGCTTTGACACCCTGCGGCAGTACCAGTGGCCCGGTAATGCTCGTGAGTTGTCTAACCTCATGGAGCGCTTGACCATTCTTCACCCTGATGAGCAGGTGTCCACCAAGCATCTGCCCGATCGGTGGCGGACCGGTAACTCACCATCGCCGGCAGTAGAGAGTCCCCGAGTGCCCGACTTTGCGTTCAGCGAAGAGTCCATCGTCGAGGACGGATCAGAAATCGTCCTCTCGGGCCTCACGGAAGACGGTATCGACCTAAGGTCACGGATGGCAGAGATCGAACGGACGCTGATTATGCAGGCGTTGGACCTCTCAGATGGTGTGGTTGCCCAGGCGGCCAAGTTACTCGGCTTACAACGCACCACGCTGGTAGAAAAAATGCGCAAACAGGGGCTGGACCGCAACGAATAAGGCCTGAAAGCCTCGAAATCACCCGTCGGGATCTTGACGCACTGTCTTATTTCCTTTCATAACCTATTGAAAAAAAACAACAAATAAAATCGGCACGGTTTTTGCAAGGATATCGCTGAATTCACAAATCAGCGGGCAAATATCGCATGCAAACCGCCCAGCAACAGCCAATACCGGGACCAGAGATTGATCTGGCGCTCGACCGCGCCACACAAGAGCTCAATACCAGCTACGTGGACCTTTGTGAGCGGGTAGAACGGCTGACGCAAGAGCTGCACCAAAGCCGCACACAGCTGATGCGCGAGCTGGCCGAGAAAGAGGTCATATTTCAGCGCCTGTCTGCACTCGTGCAGGCCCTGCCGGGTGGCATGCTGTTAGTTGACCGCCATGACATTATTCGCGACGCCAACCCGCACGCCATCGAGCTCGTTGGTGAGCCGGTCATTGGCGAATCCTGGTCCTCGGTTGAGCGCCGCTCGCTCAATTTGCGCTACGAGTCTGCAGAGGGCGATAAGCGCCGGCACGTGTCGGTGTCGGTCCAGCCCTTGGGGAACTCTGGCGAAAAGCTGATTCTGATTACCGATACCACCGCGCTCCACGAGTCCCAGCAGCTCGAAAGCCAAAAGCGGCGCTTGATGGCGATGGGCGAGATGGCTGCGCGTCTCGCGCACCAGATCCGCACACCGATTGCATCCACCACCCTCTATTTGGCGCAACTCGCCCGTGCTGATCTCAAAGATAACGAGCGCAGCGACATCTGCGACAACCTCAGCACCGCGCTGCGTAACGTTGAAGGCACGATCGACAGCATGCTCGGCTTTGTCCGCGGTGATGCGCGTGAACTGGTGCCCCTATTTCTTCAGGACGTGATGCAAGAGTTCGAGGCATTGGTCCGCGACGGGCTGGATCTTGGCGTAGACCAACTCACCGTCACAACAGTCGATCGCAGTGTGCGCATCAACGGTGCGCGCGAAGACTTGGTAGGTGCGCTGAGTAATTTGGTGTGCAACGCCATACAGGCCTCGGGTGAGGCGCCCGAGATTTATGTGTCGGTCAATGCCGTGGATGCCGGCAGCATCCAGATCCGTGTCCGCGATCATGGGCCGGGCATAAGCGACGAGCATCTTCCCCATATTTTTGACCCGTTTTACACCACCCGTGCCGCCGGCACTGGGCTGGGGTTGGCGGTGGTCGCCATGACTGTGAATCAGCACGGCGGCGATATCAGTGCGCGCAATCACCCAACGGGTGGCGCGGAGTTTGTTATCAGTCTGCCCATGTTGGCACCCAGCGAGTGAAGGGAGAGGTTGAATGAATCAGCCAGCTAAAGTTCTGGTCGTAGAAGATGACGCCACACTGCGCCAGGCACTGTGCGACACCATTAAATTTGGCGGGTACCAAGCTGTCGAAGCCAGTAGCGGTGTCGACGCGCTGAGCCAGCTCTCGCAGGAATGCGTGGACATGGTGATCAGCGATGTGCAGATGGACCACATGGACGGCCGTGAGTTATTGCGACAGGTCAGGGTCAATAACCCCGAACTGCCGTTTGTCATGATCACTGCCCATGGCTCGGTGCAGGGCGCGGTCGATGCGATGCGCGAGGGCGCAACGGATTATCTGCTGAAGCCCTTCGAGGCCGAGGTACTCCTCGACATGGTCTCGCGCATGGAGCCGCTGCGTGCAGCAGATGCCGGCGATGTCATCATGTCTGACCCCGAGACAGCCAAGGTCTATGGGTTAGCGCAGAAGGTGGCGTCGAATGACGCCACCATTTTGATATCAGGTGAGTCGGGCTGCGGTAAGGAGGTCCTGGCTCAGTACCTGCACAGTCACTCCAATCGGGTAGACAAGCCCTTTGTCGCAGTAAACTGTGCGGCCATCCCCGAGAACATGCTCGAGTCGATGCTGTTTGGTTACGAGAAGGGTGCTTACACCGGCGCGCATCAGGCGCGAGCAGGCAAGTTCGAGCAGGCCAATGGCGGCACCATTTTACTCGACGAGATTTCCGAGATGCCCTTGGCGCTGCAGGCCAAACTGCTACGCGTGTTGCAGGAGCGGGAGCTCGAGCGCTTGGGTAGCGACAAGGTGATTAACCTCGATGTGCGGGTGATTGCCACCACCAACCGCAACCTCATGGAGGAAGTCGCTGAGGGGCGCTTCCGTGAGGACCTGTATTACCGGTTAAATGTGTTCCCTCTGCATTTGGCGCCGCTGAGAGAGCGGCGAGCCGACATCATGCCGTTGGCGGAACTGTTTTTGAGCAAGTATCAGCCCGCCGACCGACCCCTGCGGCTCGACCTCCCGGCGGCTGAGAAGATTCGCCGTGCCACGTGGCAGGGCAACGTGCGCGAGCTGGAAAACTGCATCCAGCGTGCCACCATTCTGTGCCAGCCCGATGGTCTGGTGCGGGAAGCCGATATCGTGACCACGGAGCCGTTATGCGGTGCCGAGCCGATAGAGTCAGAGGCCACTGTAGATCAGCCACGGCTAGATGGCGATCTGAAGCAGCGAGAGCATGAGCTCATCTGTGAGGCACTTGAAGCCTCGGGTGGCAAGAAAAAAGAGGCCGCGGAGCGCCTGGGCATCAGCCCGCGCACTTTGCGCTATAAGTTAGCCCGTCTGCGCCAGTTGGGCGTAGCGCTGCCCGCATAAGCCCGGGTAGGAGGAGGCCGAATCATGAGTGATATAGCAATCAATCAAGTGCTCGCGCAGATGCGCGCGATGCAGGCGCTGGCCAACCCGCAGGCAACACCTGAAGCGGTCCAGGGTCAGGGCAATTTCTCGAACTTGATGCAGGACTCGATCAAAGAGGTAAACGCGGCGATGCAGGAGTCCCGCGCGATGACGACGCGTTTTGAAATGGGCGACCCTACAGTGTCGCTTGCAGAAGTTATGGTGAACTCGCAAAAGGCGGGTCTTCAGTTTCAGGCAGTGGCTGAAATACGCAATCGGGTGTTGTCTGCGTATAAAGAAGTCATGAATATGCCTGTGTGAGGTAGGGGAGCTAAATCAAGATGGCGGATGAAGATCAGACATTGATGGAGCGCTTCGGCGGTTTCTCGCGGCAGCCGGCGGTGCGGCAGTTGGCCTTGCTGGTGGGTTTGGCGGCGAGTGTCGCGCTGGCAATAGGATTGGTGCAGTGGGCGATGGCGCCTGGCATGAAGCCCTTATTCAATCAGCTGAACCCGGCGGACACCAATATCGTAATCGCTACACTCGAAAGCAATGGCATCGAGTACGAGATCAACGGGGGCGGCACAATGGTCGCGGTACCCCGGGCCGATCTCGATCGTGCTCGTTTGTTGCTGGCCTCCGAGGGCCTCCCCAAGGGGGATGGTATTGGTTTTGAGAGTCTGTATCAGGAGCAGGAGCTGGGGCTTTCAAGCTTCATGGAGCAGGCACGCTATCACCGCGCGCTTGAAGCCGAGCTCGCACGAACTATGGCGGCGCTCGATAGCGTGCGCAGCGCGCGCGTTCATTTGGCTATCTCCAAAGAGTCGCCGTTTTTGCGCAAGGGCAACGCGCCCGCGGCATCGGTGATGCTCAACATTTATTCCGGGCGTATTCTCAGCGACCGCCAATTGGCAGGCATCGTGCACCTGGTCTCCTCCAGCGTGCCCAATTTGGATGCGTCTCAGGTTTCGGTAGTGGATCAGGCTGGCAAGCTACTGTCAGACCAGGGCGAAGACGACGCTATGGGCTCGTCAAAAGAGCATTACCGTCTGACTCAGCAGCTGGAGCAGGATTTCAGCGATCGTATTGTGATGATTTTGGAGCCGATTCTCGGCGCAGGGTCTGTGCGAGCGCAGGTCAATGCTGACATGGACTTTACGCGCGTTGAACGCACCAGCGAGGTCTATGCCCCCGACACAGTCGTGCGCAGTGAGCAGCTCTCTGAAGAGGTCGCCAACACGCCGGTCGATGGCGGCGTGCCGGGTGAGCTCGTGAACGAGGCGCCGGCGGACCCGGGCCTGCAACAGCAGCAGGGGGAAGAGCAGCAAGTGGCCCAGCAAGCCCCTGCAAGAACCAGCACTAGTACCACGCGTAATTACGAGATGGATAAGACGATCAGCCATATTCAGGAAACCCCTGGCTCTGTTCGCAGACTTTCGGTCGCGGTGCTGCTGGACTACGCCGAGAACGTGGGTGACGACGGCCAGGTGACCCGAGTCCCGCTAGAACAGGCGCAATTGGACGAAATTCGCACCCTCGTCTCTGAGGCTATAGGTTTCACAGCTGATCGGGGTGACACACTGAGCATTATGAACGCTGAATTCATGCGTCCGGCAGCACCTGAGCCACTGCCTGAACCTGGCTTCTTCGAGCAGGATTGGGTTTGGCAGGCGGGCAAAGGGTTGCTGGCACTGAGCGTGCTGCTGGCACTGGTATTTGCAGTGCTGAGGCCCTTGATGCGCTTCGCCGCGGTGCCGATTCCGCCCGCGCCCCAAATGATGCAGCGGAACCAGTTAGCTGGTCCCGAGGGTCAGGTTGGTGGGCAGATGATGCTGGCTTCAGGTGAGCCCGTCGGATTGCCAGAGAATATGAATCAGGGTGCCAATTATTTGCAGTCTCTCAGCATGGCGCGACAAGCGGCGGGTGGTGAGCCTGCCCGCGCAGCCTCGGTGATGAAGAACTGGGTAGCCGCTGATGGCTGATAAAGAAATCAACATCACGGGGAGCCAGCGCGCTGCGATTTTGATGCTGGGTCTGGGTGAATCCCTGGCGGCTCAGCTGATGAAGCACATGGAACCCCCCGAAGTAGAGCGGGTCGGGCGTGCCATGGCCTCGCTCTCGGGCGTATCGGATGAACAGATCGCGTACGTGCTGTCCTCGTTTCACGAGGAACTCAGTAAGGTCAATCCGATTGGTGTGGGCGCATCGAGTTTTACTGAGCGCGTGATGCTGGAAGCATTGGGCGAAGAAAAAGCGCGCAACGTGTTGTTTAAAGTCATGCCGGGGGACAAACCCACGCAGGCTATAGAGGCCTTGCGTTGGATGCCTGCAGTCACGGTGGCTAACATTCTCAAGCAGGAGCATCCCCAGATTGGCGCGATGATTCTATCGCTGCTCGATGATACGCAGTCGGGCGAGATCCTGCCTTTGCTCGATAAGACGCTGCGTGAGGAGGTCATGCTCCGCATTGCGCGTCTGGAGACTCTCGACCCGGCAGCCATGGACGAGCTGGACCGGGTGCTCGAGCAGCACATTGGAGAGGTAAAGAGTACTCCACCGCGGCCCATTGAGGGTGCCAAGAGTGCCGCTGATATTTTGAATACGGTAGACGCCCAACTCGAAGGCGAGATGCTCGAGGCACTCAAAGGTAGTGATGAAGCACTGGGCGAAGAGGTGAGTGACCTGATGCTGGTCTTTGAGCACCTCCGCAATGTAGACGACCGTAGCATGCAGAGATTGATCCGCGAGGTCAGCACTGATGACATGATGATTGCGCTAAAGGGTTCTGATCCCGACCTAATGGACAAGTTCCTGGACAACATGTCGACCCGTGCGGCCGACATGTTAGTAGAGGATATGGAAGCGAAGGGTCCGGTCAAACTGGCCGAGATGACCGAAGCGCAGAAAAAGATTTTGGTCATCGCCAAAAAACTCGAGGAAGACGGCGAAATTATGTTGGGGCGAAAGAATGACGACTTCGTCACCTGAGGTCGCGGCGCCAAGCGCTTGGTCTCCGCCGCATCTAGGCGAGACCGAGACGGTGACGGTCTCGAGTATTCGTGCGACCCTGGATGGCGCTCGCCAGAAGGGTTACGACGAGGGCTTTGAAAAGGGGCACGCCGACGGGTTAGCCAAGGTTCAGCCGATCACCGCAGATCTACAACAGCTGTGGGAAGCGATGGCCCAACCATTTGCTCGGCAGGAGGAAGCGCTGTTTAAGGAGCAGTGCCTATTGGTCTCACGCGTCGCGATGGCCGTACTCGAGCGAGAGCTTCACACCGAGCCGGCGTCGATCGAGGCCGCGCTCAGAAAAGCGTTAGAACTGCTGAAAAGTAGCAGTCAAACAGTTGAAATTAGTGTTAATTCTCGTGACCTCTCGCGTCTTGAGGAGGTCGCGCCCGAGCTTCTGCAAAACCAGCCGTGGCGTGTCGAGGTTGACGATGACCTGATGCCGGGCGGGTGCCGGATTCATGTAGATGATTCTGTTGTGGATGCCACGCTAGAGGGTCGCCTGACGGCTGCAATACGAGAAGCGGTGGGCCTCGAGTTGCCTGCGTTCTCTTCTCAGGCAGCTGCTGCCCCGCTGGAGCCCACGTCGTCCTCAGAGCCCTCTGAAGGGGGACCATGATATGGCGTCTGCGCAAAACATTATTGATGCCAGAAGCGAGCGGCTGACTGATCGGTTTCGTGGAGCGGAGGTTCATCCTCAGTCTCTGACGCCCAGTGTAGCGGGCCGGGTGGTACGCATGATCGGCCTCAAGATCGAAGCCGCGGGCTGCACAGGTGCCGTTGGCAGCCGTTGCCTTGTTCGTCTCGCGCCAAATCGTAACATTGTGGCCGAGATTGTCGGCTTCTCTGATGGGCGACTGGTGCTCATGCCGGAATCCAGTGTCGAGGGGCTGGCCATAGGCGCGCCGGTTATCCCGCTGGAAGAAGAAAACGCCGTCGCGGTCGGGGAAGAAATGATGGGCCGGGTGCTCGATGGTGCGGGGCAGTATATTGACGGTGGCGGTGACGTACTGCCACTCAAGCGCACCGCACTTCGCGGCGAGGCGCTTAACCCGCTAAGCCGCGAGGCGATTACTGAGCCACTCGATGTGGGTGTCCGGGCGATCAACGCGTTGACCACGATTGGCAAGGGCCAGCGCCTGGGACTGTTTGCAGGCTCAGGTGTGGGCAAAAGTACTTTGCTCGGTATGCTAACCCGCAACACTCAGGCTGATGTGATTGTTGTGGCGCTGGTGGGCGAGCGGGGCAGAGAGGTACGCGACTTCGTCGATGAAACGCTGGGTCCGGAAGGTCTAAAGCGCGCGATTGTGATTGCCACTCCGGCGGATCAATCACCGCTCATGCGGGTCAACGGCGCCTGGCGTGCCACCGCAATTGCCGAATATTTTCGTGATCAAGGTAAGAATGTGTTGCTGCTCATGGACTCGCTGACACGCTTTGCGCAGGCACAGCGGGAGATTGGTCTGGCGGCCGGCGAGCCGCCAGTATCCAGAGGTTACACGCCATCAGTTTTTTCACTGCTGCCGCGTCTCGTAGAACGGGCGGGCAACAACCAAAATGGCTCGATTACGGCCATCTACACCGTCCTCGTGGAAGGGGACGATCTGGACGATCCGATTGCCGACGCCTCTCGGGCCATCCTCGATGGCCATATTGTGCTGTCCCGGCAGTTAGCTGATGAGGGCGTTTTCCCTGCAGTTGATATCAGTGCCTCGATCAGCCGCGCCATGGTGTCGCTGGTCGACGAGCAGCACTACGCTGGCCTGCAGGCTGTGAAAGAGCACATGGCGACGTATCACGCCAATCGTGATCTCATCACCATTGGCGCATACCAGCGTGGCAGCGATCCCCGTATCGATACGGCGATCCAGCTACACCCGCACATTATGGAGCTCCTCAGGCAGCCGATTGATTCCTCAATATCGATGTCAGAGAGCGTGACCGCCTTGCAGACGCTGACTGGTGTTGCGGGCGAGCAGGAGGTGTCTGATGCGTAAGCACCGGCTGGACAAAGTCGGCGTAGTGGCCAAGGGCAAGGTGGATACCGCGGCCAGCCGGCTCCGCGATGCGTTGCGCAGTGAACAGGCAGAGCAAACTCGCCTCGAGCAGTTGACCGAATTTAGTCGTGAGTACGATCAGTTTCTGGAGCGACGCGACGCCGACACCCTGTCACCCCGGCAATTGGAGGAGTACCGGCGGTTTATGCATCGCCTCCATGTCGCCGTAGACAGTCAGGTGCAGACCGCCTCGGTATCGTCTGAGACGGTGGCGTCCTGCAGTACTGAGTGGCAGCAGGCCTCGCTGCGCGAACGGGCGCTGAAAAACCTTATCACCCAGCAAAATGCCGAGGCTGATCGCGAAGAAGAGAAGCGCGAACAAGCGAAACTGGAATCGAACTGGACGCGAAATCCCGAGCTTGAGGGGTAAGTTGGCACGCCCCTTGCTCACCTCTATGGTGAAGAAAAGGGAGACACAGCATGTCAGCCACTACAGAGCTCTTTATTTTGCAGGCCGCCCCGGCGCCCACAGGCGCTTTAGCATTGGGTGTGCCGGCCAGTGACGCCGAATATGAGGCCTTCTCAGAGACCCTAAAAGCGGAGCTCAACAGCGGACAAACAGGCGCTGAAAACGGCAAGTCCCTGCCGCAGGGAGGCGAAAACCTGCCTGATGGTGAAGCAGAAACCCAGCCGACTGGCGTCACAGCGGCTGCGGATCAGAAAAAAGCAACGATGCCATCGGCTGACGACCAGCCATCCGATGCCAAGGCCGTTGAGACTGTAGCCTCTGAAACGGATGCCCTGACGGTGGGGACCGCCCGCGACGCGAGCGACCCTGTTTCGCGAGCTGATGCGTTAGGTGAAACAGCCTTGCAGGCCCTGACTGACGCCGCTGCAGAGCGAGACGTAATGTCGAGCAAAACGGTAGCCGTTTTGTCAACGAATGACACGCCTGTTCAATGGACCCGTTCCGAGATCTCTGAGCGATTGGAGGCCATCTGGCAGCTCCTCGCCAGCAGTGGGGAAGGCGCTCTGCCCGGCAAACTCGACACGGAGCTACATCAGAAGCTAGCTCATAGCCAACACTCCCTGGTCGCCATTGAGCAGCGTCTGGGGCAGTTAGCGGGTGCCGGTGTTCTTGAATTTACGGAAGCGGCCTACCGCGATGGCACGCCCGCTACCGCACTCACCGGGTTGGCAACGGCACTGATCAGCGACGAGACGATGCCTTTAGCCATGGCTGATCCGACAAAA
>JADHQF010000073.1 GCA_016778085.1 Luminiphilus sp.
CCGCCTGACCTGCAACAATCTCGCGGGCGAGGTTGGGTCCGGTCAGCACCCCGGGAATGCAGTGTGGCGACACGTCGCGGATGATCTCGGTCATGCGCATCCGGCTGCCCTTCTCCAACCCCTTGCTCAAACTGATCACCGGAATATCCCGCGGCATATCGGGCAGGGCATTCACCAGCACTTCACGGAAATGGCTACTGGGGACAGCAATCAATACGGCGTCGGCATTCTCAACCGCGACTTTCAGCGTGCTCGTGGCGGTGAGCTTAGGGTGTAGCGTGGCATCCGCCAGATAGCGTGCATTAGTGTGGTGTTGGTTGATCTCATCCACGATCTGCGCGTCGCGCGCCCACAGCATGGCGTCGCATTGGCGGCTGATCACCGAAGCAGTGGTGGTGCCCCATGAGCCGCCACCGAGCACGGCAATCTTAGAGCGTCTCACGGGCAACATCCCTCAGCGTGCTGGCACCGCGATCGGCAATGCTCAGCGCGCGAATCACCTCAAGGCGACGAATCAGCTGATTCAGCCCCTCTGCCTGACGAGACCGCCCTTCAGCGTTGCTTACCAGCCCGCGACTCACCAGCATTTTCCATGCGTTGGCAAAAAGCAGTTTTCCAATTGAGGCCTCGCTGCTGATCCTGCGCTGCAAGTATGCCTGCTTGCCATAGCTCATGCACCGCTCGATAAAGGCATCCTCCTCTATCGGCTCTCCGTCTGCGTGGCGGATCAGAATGTCAGTGCCAATACTGTAGGCCTCGGCAAAAACGGTCAGTGCCACGTGCCCCAGTTTTGGTGAGAGCCGATTCATGATCAGTCGCGCATTGTCGGGGCTCTCACTCAACAAGGCCTGCCAGTCAGATTCGTCACGGCATAGCTCGGCGTCGATCTGCTGCTCGAATAATTGGGTGTCGGGGTAGAAGAATTCGAATTTAAAGAGATCCCGCAGCTCTTGTACCTCGGACCAGAACTGCGAGAGGGACTCGTGACTTTCACGTTGTTCACTGACTGCCAGTAGCGCCAGCTCTGCTACTGCACGCGTGAGGAAAAAATGCACAATGGTGTTGCGATAGAAGCTGGCGATCGGCGCCTGACCCTCAGCGATGCCATAGACCGTCTCCGGGCCGCCCTCGAATCGGGTGATGATGCCCTCCTCCATCATGTTCGCCAGCAGGTTGCCTATTTCCTCTGCGTAATTGAGGTTGAAGTCGGGCGACAGCCTCACGCCGCGGGCCGTGGCCCACTCGGTCATGATCAAGACCTCTTTGACGATTTCCGGCTCGGTTAAGGCCCTCGGAAAGGCGCCTAACAGTGCGGTAGAGACGACCGCCGGGAACGTGGCGGGCGTGACGCGGTTGGCCTCCACGGCGACCTGAAAGGCGATCTTCGAGATCGCCAGCTGGTCCTCCGGATCGGGTGCTGCGTCAAGTCTGACAGGCTCTCCGAAGTCCACGTGAATCCTGCCCATCGGGCGGGCGAGACTTTTCAGGTAGCGGACCATCCAGCCAACAGACTCGGGTGCCTTGGGTGTGCCCGACTGCTCGCGGGCGTACTCTTCCGCGTCTCTGACAAGGTCGTAGGAAACCGACACGGGGATAATGTGGATGTCCCGTGACCCCGCGTGGTGCGCGCCTTCCAACACGTATTTGAGAAGCCCGTATTTAGGTGGCATCAACTTTCCGAGCCGCGAGCGCGTGCCCTCAAAGGACCAGGTCATCGGGAAGCGCTTTTCCATTAAATAGCCAATGTACTGCTTGAGGCTAAGCTTGTAGACCTCGTTGTCCTGAAAACTGCGGCGAATGAAGATGCCGCCGGCCCGCCTTAAGAAGAATCCCAGAATCGGGATGTTCAGATTAGCGCCCCCGAAGAAGTGCGGCATGGGGAAGTCATTGTCGAACAGGAGCTTGGGGACCACGAATCCGTCGATGTAGGTTTTGTGTGTCCAGAGCAGCGCTGACGGATAATGGCGCACGATATGCCGTATGCGCTCGAGATCATTGGGGTCGTAGTGCAGCGTTTTCTCATAGCCCAGCCCCAGAAAAATCCCGCACAGCTTGGCCCACACATCGAGCCAGAAGCGGGTGGGTATCGAAATCATTTCCCGCAGGTACTCGCTGGCTTCTGCCCTCACCGCTTTGCTGGGTTGCTCCCGGTCGTTGGCGATGTCTAGCAGAGCAGCCTTGAAGGCACGGTTATTGCGAATGCTTTGGTGAACATAGCGAGGCACTTTATAGCGGCCACCGATCAATTGACGCTCGGCAATGTCTATGACGACGGCCGCCTGCCTCGCCACGAATAGCGCGAAGTCCTCGGGCTCGTTCGCGGCCGATAATCCTGTCTTGCCTTGAAAACGTGCAGCGAGATCTGTGTTCGCACCCGGCTCGCCAATGGTGAGGTGGACACGCTCGGGGTTTAGTCGCGCGACACGGTTAGCCAACCAACCCGGGGGTCGGCGTTCTCCGCCGCTCAGCACGTCGCGTAATCTGGGTCCAGAGCGGGCGCCTCTTTCGGCTCTTAGCCAAGATACTCGGAGCGGCGCCACCGTGGCGTTTGGGTACTGTTGAAGCGCTTCCGCTAGTGCAGCGAAATTCAGGGCTTTACGGTCATCGCGCAGATCCAGCAACTCGATCGTGTGGTCGATCGATTTGTTGGCATGTAAGGCGATCCAGTTTTCCAATAGTTGTCTTTCGAAGCGCCGTGTTGTGTCGAGCAGGAAGATGACCTTCTCGGCAGAGGCGGGCCAGGGATTGTGGGCAAGCTGATCCTGCAGCGCAGTGGCCAGACTCACTCAGTGCCTCGTGGCCGGAGCCTCTGGGTCGAAGCCACTCTGCAGACTGGCCGATTGCGCCCCATCGAGCGTGGCGCTTTGTTTGGTGCCATTTTTCGACGACACGATGCCTTGCTCCTTTGACTCGCTTGCCGACTGTTTGAGCGCCACCTTCCTTCGCCGGCCGCGCACCTCGGGCTTCAAATCATCGGGCGTATTGCGGCGCGCCTTGGCCGTCTCTTCTGCAGAGAGCTCTGGCTGACCCAGTGTTCTCAGAAATGCATTGCGGACCTCGGCCACGTGCTCATCGATCTTTGCAACAGACCAATCGGTGGTCTCAATGGCCGGCAGTACATCGACATGCACGGTACCGCTTCTAAAAATTTTGTCTCCCTTTGGAGAAATGTCGCCAGAGTTGTGGATGACTACCGGTACAATGGGGACACCGGACTGAATCGCCACATGAAAACCGCCCTTTTTAAATGCACCTAGCTTCGGAGTCGGAGCACGGGTGCCCTCGGGCGCTATGGCGAGACTTTTATTTTCGTCCTGCATTGCCTGTACCAGCGGCTTCATGGTTTCGATGGCTGCTTGCCGGTCGCTGCGATCAATAAAAACAACGCCCGCCGCACCCATCAGAGGGCCGATGACAGGCAGATTTTTCAGCTCCCGTTTACCGACGCCCACAATATCCCGCCGGATTAAGCTTGCCATAATCAACATGTCCGCATTGCTTTGGTGGTTGAACATGAAGATCGCTGGGCGCTGTTTCCAGAGGTGCTCTCGGCCACGCACATCGAGATCCAATCCGATCAACGCGCTGGCGGTCTCGGCGAACAGCGAAATCGAGAAGTTGAGAGAATCCCGCCGTGAGCCACTCAAGGCATAGAGCGGCAAGCCCATCATGAAGCTCCCCACGAGCGATCCGGTTGCGGCAAGTGAGCGCACGACTTGACTGCTCGTGGCGTTACCCCGGCTGCTGAAGTCGGCCATCAACCAATTTTCCTCGTGGGCGATCTTCTTTAACTCGCGGTTTCCGTTTAACACCACCGGGCGCCCTGCCGTTTCCAGCAATTCGATGTCGTCGGTGCTGTCGCTGTAGAAGAAGCAATTTTCAAGATCGCTGCCTTGTTGCGCCGTGAAACGCTCGGCGGCATGGACTTTGCCGATACCAAAGCAGGTGGGTTGCACGACGCCGCCCGTGAATTGGCCGTCTTCAACTTGCAGGTCAGTCGCATAGACGTGCTCGATGCCCAGATCTCTCGCCGCGGGCAGCACCTGATAGGGCGTGGCTGAGCTGATGATCGCGATACTGTGACCGGCAGCGCGGTGCGCTTCGATCAATTGTCGGGCCTCGGGATAGATCAATTTGGCAATCGCTCTGCGAAACAGTCGCTCGCTATTGGCAACATAGTCCGCCTCTGAGCGACCTGCGAGATATTGGGCGTGAACCGCCATCAGTGCTGAAAAGCCCAAGGAGCCGATGCCAAAGCGGGTTGCCGCTTGGGTCAGCTGCACCAGATCAGCGGGCGAGATCTCGCCCCGGGCTATTTGATCCTTGAGAAACGCAGTCGCGGAGTAGCCCGAGATGATGGTCCCGTCAAAATCAAATACCGCGCAGGTTTTAGGGCCTGGCTCGGCATCAGCAATGTTCTGTAAAAGATTGGAAAGTGACACGACAGATTCGACTTCGCGTATTCTGGCTAGCAGACAGAGTTAGCACCTTACACGCCAGCGTGTGGCAGCTCCAAGCGTAAAAAACCCACAAGCTGGAGTGAAGTTCAGCGGTGACGAGTCACAAACGGCGCATCACCGATACTGCCAGGTTCGAGCCCCCGGTGCGGCAGCGCTTGTGATGAGGGCTAGGGTATGCGCGGCGAGAGAGCACACGCTTTGATGGCTGCATGTGATTGGGAAAATAGGGTTTAGGTGACAATGGATTACGGGTTCACAACATTACTGCCTACCCTGCTGGTGCTGGGTTTGGCTATCTGGAGTCGTCGCACACTCGAATCGGTGCTTGCCGGCGCATTGTTCGCCTTCTTTATCATGGAGGGGTTCGGCTTTCTCGATGCCATGGCGGAGGCCACGCTGGCCACGCTAATGACTGAAGACGTGGCTTGGGTCATGTTGGTCTGCGGGCTATACGGCGGATTCATCGGGTTATTGGTCAAAGGTGGGGGGTCCTATGCTTTTGGCCGGGCAGTGATGCGACGCATCGAGACCAAGCGCGGCGGCCTGTTGGCCACCTGGGGCCTTGGCTTGGTGATTTTTCTAGATGATTACCTGAATTCACTCACAGTGGGTGCGACCATGAAAGCGGTGACTGATCGCTTCCGCACTTCGCGCGCCATGCTCGCCTATGTGGTGGATTCAACCGCAGCGCCACTGTGCCTGCTGGTCCCTTTGTCGAGCTGGGGCGCTTATTTCGCCAGCCTGCTGGAGCAAAACGGTGTGGCACCCGAGGGTCAGGGTCTCTCGGTATTCATCGATACCATTCCCTATCTTTTCTATCCCATGGTCGCTTTGCTGATCGTCCCGTTGGTGGCGCTGGGAATCATTCCCCTGCTTGGGGCCATGCGTCGCGCAGAAGCCCACGCCGAGAGCACCGGTGATCTCGGTATTTTCGAAGATGATGCATTGGCGGTGGAAGAGACTGCGCGGGGAGGTATGAGTGTGTTCTTTTTCCCCATCATTGCGATGGTTTTCTTCACGGTATTTCCGAGCATCGATTTGCTTCGGGGTGTGATCGCCGGGATTCTGGTGACCTTTATCTATTATGCATTGGTACGCGTCATGCCTTTGGGCGAGTTATTCGATACCTGTATCGACGGTGTGAAGTCCATGGTGCCGGTGCTGGCGATGCTACTGACGCTATTCGTTTTTGTTGAGGCCAACGATCGTCTCGGTCTCACGCCGTATGTCATCGACGCAGTGTCACCTTTCATGACGGCCCAGTTGTTACCGGTAGTGGTGTTCATCACCGTGTCACTGCTGTCGTTTACCACGGGATCCAATTGGGGCGTGATTGCCATCACCATGCCCATTGCTTTCCCGTTGGCGCAGACCTTTGAGGTCAGCATCCCGCTGGTGATGGGGGCATTGTTCTCGGCCAGCGGCTTTGGTTCCCATGCCTGTTTTTACTCGGACTCCACTGTGCTCTCTGCCCAAGGGGCGGGTTGCCGGACCCACGAGCACGCGATCACCCAGCTGCCCTATGCATTGTTGGGCGCGACGGTCGCCGCTATCCTCTTTGTCGTGATGGCGTGAATGCTCTGGCGCTTGGCTTTTATGAAGAGTTGCCAACGTTCATTGTGAGTGCCGTGGGGAGGGCTTATCTCTGCCCATCCTGTGATTCCAAATGAGGTCGAGAGAAGAAACGGAAATGAAACGTCTGAGATCGCTGTGGTTGCGCAACCAGATCAAACCGCTTGCGGCATGGCGAGCCATGCGCGAGCTGCTTAAAAACCCTGACGACACCACGCAGGTGTTTCACATTATTGAAGCGCTCAAGGGCGACAGCCTGGGTGCCGCGGTGAGGCGTTTGAGATCCAGTGATCGCGGCCGCGCGTTACTGCAAAAAAAGCCGGATATCGTTAGCAAACTCAATGACCGAGGGTGGTTATTGGGCCTGCCGGTCGGGAGCGTAGGGCGCGCCTATTACGATTTTGTGCATGCAGAGGAGCTGTCGGCAGATGGCTTGATCGCCTCCAGTGAGACAAGTGCGCGCCAAGAAATCTATCGCGGTCTTTCTGCGGATGAGATCTGGTTGGCGGACCGATTGCGGGATATCCATGACCTACAGCACGTCATGACGGGCTACGGACGGGACCCGGTGGGCGAGCTCAGCCTGCTGTCCTTTATGAAGACACAAACACCGAACCGGGGCATCAGCTTTATTGTGTGGATCGCCAAGTGGAAGTACCTCCGGGAGGTCCCGCAGTTCGATGTGCGACCGCTCATTCAAGAAGGTGCCCAGATCGCTCAACAGGCGATCTGGATGGCCGAGATTGAGTGGGAGGAGCGGCTTGCCGAGCCGATCGATGAGCTGCGAGCAGAGCTTGGTTTCCAGCCTCCAAGTCAGTACCAGCGGCTCCGGCAGCAAGCACCGCAACTCTTGTTTGCGGCGTGAGGCCATGACGAGTTCTGCTACTCTTATCCAGATTTTTTGATCGGGCGACAGCCATGAATTTTGAGTTTTCCGACGAGCAGCAATTGCTGAGAGAGCAGGCGCGCGGCTTTTTGACCGAGCATTGCCCCACCTCCGCGGTGAGAGCCGTGCTTGATGGCGATCAGGACTGGGACGCCGCGCTGTGGCAGAAAGTTGCCGAGATGGGGTGGACTGCCACGGTGATACCCGAGGCCTACGGTGGTCTGGGCCTGAGCTATTACGAATTGGCGATCATTGCCGAGGAAATGGGGCGCAGTGCAGCACCATTACCCTTTAGCAGCTCTGTCTATCTGGCCAGCGAGGCGATTCAGCGCTTCGGCACCGAGGCGCAAAAATCGGCTTGGCTACCGAGGCTGGCCGGCGGTGAGTGCGTCGCGACCGTCGCCATGGCAGAGCGCGCAGGTCGTCTGGCGCTTGACCGGCTTGAAACCCGACGCAGCGGATCGCAAATCTCCGGTACAAAAGTGCCTGTTGCCGACGCCTCAATAGCGGAAGTGGCCGTAGTGCTGGCCCGTTCCGAGGCCGGGCTGGAAGCTTGCCTCGTACCCCTGCAGCAAGCCGGCGTATCGGTTGAGCCGGTGCTCACATTTGATACCAGTAGAGGGCACAGCGCGGTGACCTTTGATAGCGCTGAGGCGGAGGTGTTGGGGGGTACCACCATTAATCCGGAGGACTGGGAGAGCTTGCTCGATGGCGCCGCAGTGTTGCTCGCCTGGGAGCAGCTGGGTCTGGCAGAGACCGCGCTGACTCAAGCCCGTGACTATGCGCTGCAACGCTTCGCCTTTGGTCGTGCCATTGGCTCTTATCAGGCCATCAAGCACAAGCTGGCTAATATGTATGTGAAGAACACCCTCGCCCGCAGTAACGCCTACTACGGTGTCTGGGCTTTGGCCGAGGGGAGCGACGAGTTGCCGTTGGCGGCTGCGACTGCCCGTGTTGCGGCGATACAGGCGTCGACCTACGCGGCAGAAGAGAACATCCAGACCCACGGCGGAATGGGTTTCACCTGGGAGTTTGATTGCCACTTTTATCTGCGCCGGGCGAAGTTATTAAGCTTGGCGATTGGTAGCGAAGCGGTGTGGCAAGACCGATTGGTGTCGGCGTTGGCCGCACAAAGCGCGGCAGCCTGAGGGAGAGAGCAGATGGACTTTAACGATACCCCTGAAGAAGCACGCTTCCGCGAGGAAGCGGCCTCCTGGCTTGCCGAGAATGCGCCGACCGATGACGCCTTTCGCGCACTGTCCCCGCTGGAGCAGGCGAAGGTTTGGCAAAAACGAAAGTACGATGCGGGTTGGGCCTGTATGGGTTGGGCACCGGAATTCGGTGGCCGCGGCGCCTCCGCAATCGAAGAGGTGATTTGGCGTCAGGAGGAAAGCCAGTACGACCTGCCGGCCAATTTCTTCCTGATTGGACAGGGCATGATCGGCCCAACGCTGATGGCTTGGGCGAGTGATGAAGACAAAGCCCGCTTCCTGCCGCCGCTGGCCAGCGGCGAGGAGGTCTGGTGCCAGCTGTTCTCGGAGCCTGCCGGAGGCTCGGACCTGGCCGCACTGCGCACCCGTGCAGAGCGCGATGGGGATGACTGGGTCATCAACGGGCAGAAGATATGGACGTCAGGTGCCCATTACTCCGATTACGGTGTGATCGTGGTGCGCACCGACCCCACCGTGCCAAAGCACAAGGGGCTGAGCTATTTCTATGTCGACATGAAGGCCCCCGGTGTCGAGATCAAGCCCATCAAGCAGCTGACGGGAGACTCGGATTTCAACGAGGTGTACTTCACTGACGTCAGGGTGTCCGACAGTCAGCGCTTGGGCGAGGTGGGCCAGGGCTGGCAGGTATCGCTCACCACGCTCATGAACGAGCGCGCTGCGATTGGTGGCAGCTTTGGGCAAATGGATGTCTCGCTGGCCATGTCAGTAGCCGAAGAGGTCGAGATCGATGGTCGACCTGCGCTGGAGGATGCGGCGGTGCGTGCTCGGATCGCCAACTGGTACGTGCAGGAGGCAGGCCTCAAGTACACGGGATACCGATCACTGACGGCGCTCTCTCGGGGCGCCTTGCCTGGGCCGGAAAATTCCATTGGCAAGCTCGTCGGTGCGCCCAAGATGCAGGCGATGTCTTCCTACCTGATGGACCTATTGGGTGCCAGTGGTGCCATTGCTGATGAGTCATTGGCGGCTAAAGCGGGCATTATCCAGCGGGCTTATATGGGGGCGCCGGGTCTGCGTATTGCCGGTGGCACGGACGAGATCATGGCCAATATTATTGCCGAGCGCGTACTGGGGTTACCCCAGGAACCTCGTCTCGATAAAGGCATCCCGTTCAATGAGGTGCCAACCGGGTAGCGCATCTAGCTTGAGTAAGCTCGCAGGGACGCGCACACTTCGCCTATGAGTCAGGAGACGACCACCCAGTTGCTCGGGTTGCCAACGGAATATGGCGTGCCGGGTGAAGACGGCAAGGCATTCAGCGCAGCAGAAGTTGACCAACGTTCTGCATCGCGCATGCTGAGAGTGCTCATGCTGTTTGCCTGGGCGCT
>JADHQF010000074.1 GCA_016778085.1 Luminiphilus sp.
CCCTCCCAAATCTCTGGGCCAACTGGGCCGATGATCGTGGTCTTCGCCGGCGTCTTCGCGTCACTGAGCGGCGACTTGTCGCTGGTCTTTGCCACGGTGATTCTCGCGGGACTGATTCAGATCCTTTTTGGCGTGCTGGGCTTTGGCCAATACATCCGACTAGTGCCCTACCCCGTGGTGTCAGGCTTCATGAGTGGTATTGGCTGCATCATTATTGCTTTGCAGCTCGCCCGACTGTTTGGTCACGAGCCCCAGGGCGGCGGCACGATTCCCGCGCTGCTGGAGGTGCCCAACGCTATTACTAACCCCAACGTGGAGGCACTAGGCATTGGTGTGCTAACGCTGGGGATAGTATTTTTATGGCCCGCTAGCTGGGGGCGTTACTTACCCAGTCCGCTGGCCGCTCTGATCGTTGGAACCGTGGTGAGTTTAAGCTTGAGTAATGTGCCTGTGCTGGGAACGATCCCAACTGGCTTGCCTGAGTTTATTATGCCCTCACTCTCCAACGACACTGTGCTGATTGTGTTCGAAGCCGCGCTGATCCTAGCGATCCTAGGCGCGATCGATAGTCTGTTGACCTCGCTGGTCGCAGATAACATGACGCGAACGCGCCATCGCTCCAACCGGGAACTCATCGGTCAAGGAGTCGGTAATGTGGCCGCAGGATTCTTTGGCGGCATTCCTGGCGCTGGCGCCACTATGCGCACGGTGGTCAACATCCGTACCGGAGGTGTGACTAAGATTTCGGGTATGTTGCACAGCCTGCTTTTGCTCGCCGTGGTGCTGATTCTGGCGCCGCTGGCATCGAAAATTCCCCACGCCGTGCTGGCAGGCATTTTAGTCAAGGTGGGTTACGACATTATCGACCTGTCTTACCTGAAGCGTGCTCACCGAGGACCGCGCTTTGATCTAGCGCTCATGGTCATGGTGCTGAGCCTGACCGTTTTCGTTGATCTGATCACTGCCGTCGTGGCCGGCGTGGTAGTCGCCGCCGTAGCGTTCGTCAAGCAGGTTGCCGACACGCAACTGGCGGCGGCTGCGGGCAAAAACGATGATTCCAAAGAAGGGCTGTCAGATGCTGAGACGGCGCTACTCGTGGAGTGCGGTGACCGGCTCACCTACTTTGATTTGGGTGGGCCGCTGAGTTTCGGTGCCGCTGCCGATCTGGGTCACCACGTGCGCGAGCGAATCAGCCCCAAGCAGCACACTTCGCTGGTGCTCGATTTTAGCCGCGTGCCGTTCATAGACGTATCTGCGGTCAGGGCAGTGGAGACCATTGCTCAAGATGCCGCCCATGCGGGCAAGCATCTTTACGTCTGCGGCATCAACAGCGCCGTGGCTACAAATTTTGACGGGTTGGGCGCCAGTGATTATCTTCCCCAGAAGATACGCTTCGAGAATCGATTGCAAGCGCTGACCACGGCGCGCGACTGGATTTTTGAGAATACGTCTTCTTTAGACGACGAGCAGGGCAAGTCGCAGAGAGGAAATCCGGCCGCCGCCTGACGGCGCTGCTACTAACTGTAGCGGGAGCACTGATACACTGTGCCCCTCTCATAGGAGGGGCCGTTCCATGAAACTTATACCCAGTATTTTTATCTTTGCCACGGTGTTCACCTTGGCTTGTCGCGGCGCGCCGTCCGAATCTGGGGACACCACGGTACCCCCCGAGATCCTCGCAGCGATCGAGCACCAAGCGCTGATCGTCGATGTCCGTACGCCCGAGGAGTTCGCCGACGGCCACTACCCCGGCGCCATCAATATCCCCCACGAGACCATTCTGGAAGGGTTGAATCAGCTCAGCGTGACAGCTGATACATCGGTCATTCTTTACTGCCGCAGCGGCAACCGATCGGGTCAGGCCGAACAGGTACTCCAGGAGAAGGGCTTTACCGAAGCCAGGAATGCCGGCGGCCTGAAGGCACTACTAAGTGCAGCAGGTGAGCAGGCCGTAATACCCGCGCCCACCTCGTCCCATTAGCCTTTCCCTCGTTTTGGGGCCCAAAGCGTCAATCAGGGGTTTTCGCCAGACTGGTGAACTGCGCCAACGCGTCGTCTGACAGCCGGTCGACGCCCTGACTGTATTGCGCCGCGCAGGCGCTATAGAACTGCGCGTTGAGACGATTGGCGTCACCGCAATCCCGTGTCGCCACAACCTTTCCGGGCACTCCCGCAATCACCGAGTTGGGTGGGAACTCCTTGTTCTCGGTAATGATCGTATGTCCGGCAACGATCGAGTTTTCCCCTACTTTGGCACCATCCATGATGGTGGCGTTGATGCCAATCAAACACCGGTCGCCAATGTCACATCCGTGCAGGGTGGCATGGTGCGTAATCGAACAGTCCGCCCCGATGATCGTAGGCGAGGCGATGCCCACATGGATCATGACGAAGTCCTGAATATTGGTGCGCGCGCCAATGCGGATCTCAAAGGTCTCGGCGCGAGTGACAACATTGGGCCAGATGGAGGCACCGGGACCCACATAGACCTTGCCGTATAGCCATGCACTCTCGTGAATGTAAGCGGGGTCGTCGAGGGTGACATGCTCACCAATGTGTCCCATGCTGTGTGCTCCTGTGTGGTCAGGGGAGCGCTTATCTTGTCACGTTGCGCCTTGAATCGCTAAGGCTAACCGACGCACTAGACCGGAATGTCACTCATGCAAGACACCGACCGACGCGCCGTCAAAATGGGTTTGGGAGCCGTGATGTTATGGAGCACGGTCGCCACTGCCTTTAGCCTGAGCCTCCAATATCTCACTCCCCTGCAGCTCGTGACCCTGGCGACAGCCGTCAGCTGGTGCTTTTTTGCTATTCGATTGAGCTCGACCGAGCGCTGGCAGGCCATGCGGGCGACATCGCCCAAAGCCCGCGCCACCGGCTTGCTGGTTGGCTGGCTGAACCCTGGACTCTATTACCTGGTGCTTTTTGCTGCCTATGACCGGCTACCGGCTCAGGAAGCCATGGCGATCAACTACTCCTGGGGGATCACCCTGGCACTTCTGGCAGCGCCACTGTTACGTCAACGTTTGAGCTCGGGGGCGCTGCTTGCGGCGTGTATCAGTTACGGCGGTATTGTAGTGATCGCCACCCGAGGTGCGCCCTTATCTCTGGATTTCGCCCAACCGCTGGGTGTAGGGCTTGCCCTCCTCAGCACCCTGCTATGGAGTCTTTACTGGGTCATCAATACGCGGCTGTCTTTGGACCCGGAGGTGAACCTGTTTCTCAATTTCTCCGGTGCGCTGCCGCTGCTACTCGCCCTGCTCTGGTTGAGCGACACGCCGTTTCCCACCGTCTGGCAAGGCTGGGCCGGCGGACTCTATGTGGGGCTCTTTGAGATGGGCATCGCTTTCGTGTTGTGGATGGGCGCGATGAAAGCGACCACCTCCACCTTGCGGATTTCCAGCCTGATCTTTTTATCGCCCCCGCTCTCTCTGCTACTGATCTGGGTGGTCGCGGGGGAGCCAGTGCAAGCGTATACCTTGTTCGGTCTAGCCCTCATTCTCATCGGACTGTGGTTGCAGCGCCGGGCCGAGTCCTGAATCCTCTGTCAGCTCGCGCTGGAGCAACACTCGCTCCCCGGGAAGCACTGCTTCCGCTACATCGTCATCAAGCTGAAGTGTGGCCGTACTGTGCTCCACGTCGGTCGACATCACCACTGCCGCGACCGGTCGCGCTACGCTATCGATGGCTTCGCTTTGTGCTTCCAGCAGAACGTGTGTTTCCCCCTGCGCCGTGACGGAGCCACGCTCGAGCACAATGAGTTGTCGGGTCAGTTGTGCCAGCTCATGGGCCGCGTGAGACACATAGACCAGCGGGATACCCTCTGCAGGCAGCCATTCAGCGAGATACCCGATCAGTTGCTGTCGGTGATCTGCATCATTTGCCGCGAGGGGTTCATCCAGCAGGAGCAATCGTGGTCTCGCTAGCAGGGCGCGGGCAAGTGCTACGCGCTGTCGCTCACCGCCGGAGAGCACTTCGGCAGGCTCGCTCAGCAGATGATTTAAATCGAGCGCTTCTGTCAGGGCTTCATAGCTGACCGCGGCATTTACGTTGCGTGCGCGCTGCTGGGCAAAGGCAAGATTGCTCTCAACCGTGCGCCCGGGCAGCAATCGACCGTCCTGAAAAACCACACCCAGACCCCGTTGATGGGTCGGCACCCGATCAAAATGGTCGCCGTCGTGCCAGACCTCCCCGCAAAACTCGACACGCCCCGAAAAATCCCGCTCCAGTCCCGCGATCACTCGCAACAGCGTTGTCTTGCCGGCACCTGTCGCCCCCAGAATGCCTAAGGGTTTGCTCAGATCCACATCCAGATCGAGATCCAGCGTAAAGCGGGCACGCCTGAGACTGCCTTTAATGATCAGCTGACGGCTCATCCGCGGACCACCTCGAAGCGATGACCCGCGTAGCGGTAAACCAGCCACAAAGACAGAAACGAGAAGCCCAGCAGACCGAGCGCCAGCACGTGGGCAGCGTCGTAGTTCAGAGTCTCGACGTGCTCGTAGATCGCGATCGACAACACGCGGGTCTCACCCGGGATATTACCTCCCATCATCAGTACAACACCGAATTCACCCACTGTATGGGCAAAGGTCAGTACACACCCGGTGAGATAGCCCCGCTTTGCCATGGGCAACACCACGTTCAGCCACCGGTCTCGTGGGGGGGCACCCAGCGTCGCCGCCGCTTCGAGCACAGACTCCGGCACTGCCCGAAACGCTGCCTGCAACGGTTGCACCATAAATGGCAGGGAATAAATGATCGACGCGATCACCAATCCCGAGAAAGAGAATGTCAGGGAATCACCGGTCAGCTCGATCCACAAACTCCCGACGGCCGACTCGGGATTCAGCATGACCAGCAGGTAAAAACCGAGCACCGTGGGCGGTAGCACCAACGGCATGGCTACCACGGCCTCTATTACCGAGCGAGACGGCGAGGTAGATCGCGCCAGCCACCACGCCAACGGCGAGGCAAGCGGTACCAGTAACAGCGTGGTCGTGGCCGCAAGGAGGGCTGTTAACCAGACTGCCTGTAGATCGCCCGACATCAGTTTTGTGTACCCGGCAAGCGATAGCCGTCAGCGCGAATGAGCTCGCGAATCGGTTCGGTCTGCATCTGCTGCACCCAATGCCGGGCTGCAACATTCCGCTCTGCGCGTGCCAGTAGCACCATCGCCTGATCGATGGGCGCCTGCTCTGCAAACCAGAGCACCTCACCATCAACTGCCACCACCGTGCCCTGCCGCTTGCCTGCGATCAGCGAGGACCTCGCGACAAAGCCCGCTCTCGCATGGCCTTGTGCAATCAACCCGGCAACCAGATTCACGTTGTCGACACGCACCATGCCCTCAAGCCAGCTGGCCTCGAGGCCGGCGTTCTGGAGCATCGCCCATGCGGCCTCCCCGTAGGGTGCAAACGCAGGATTGGCCATGCAAACCGATCGCGGGTCGAGGGCGGCAAGGGCATCCAGCGCCGGAGTGCCAGAACCACCAGGCCACCACAGGCCGAGCACGCCCACGGCGTAGGTCTGCTGAAATTCCGCGGAGGCCAATCCCCGCTCCACCAACTGCTGCGGCCTGCTACGGTCGGCCGCCATAAACACATCAAATGGCGCACCGTTGAGTATTTGACTCGCCAGCTTGCCAGTGGAACCCGCAATCACCTGGTAACGATGTGGTGATTCGGCCTCCAGGCGCGCCGCGATGGCCTCGGCGGTATCGCGAAAATTGGCCGCGACCGCAATGCGCGCCTCAGCCGCAAGCGCACTGCCGCCACTCCACAAAAGGCTGGCCAGAACAAAGAGGTGAAGCAGTGCCAGAACAGATAAATATCGCACCGCGTATAGCAACCCGGCGGTGGTCACGTCAGGCGACACCCAATTCGTCGAGCCGCTGCATCAGGTACTGTCTGGCGGTATAGCGTGGCGAGAGTACGACATCGGGTCGCGGGTGCAGGAACAGCGGCAGAGACATGCGACTGACAACGGGTTGATCTGCGTCGGGTGTGGCCACACGGTGCGAGGTGGAAGGTAGGTAGCCGCCAGTCGCCTCCTGCAACATGTCGCCGATGTTCACGATCAGTTGACCCGGGGAATGCGGCACGGAAACCCACTCGCCACTGCGCAGCTGCAGCTCGAGCCCCGGGCCGTCCGCGGCGGGCAACAATGTGAGCAAGTTGATATCCTCATGCGGGGCCGCCCGCAACACGGGTCGCCCAACAGGCACGGGGGGATAATGCAGTACCCGCAGCATCGACTGCTCACTATCCTGAATCATGTCTCGCAGCGGCTCTGTCAGCTCGGTGGTGACGGCCTCGGGCAAACTTCTGGCAATGCAGCTGAGCAACTCTGCTCCCAACTCAACGGCCGCATCAAAATGGCTCGCCAGATCCGTCTGCAGCGACTCGGGGCAGCGACCCCAGGGATAGAACTGAAAATATTCTTTGAAGTCGCGCTCGACAAAGCCCTTGGCGTGTTCCGCCTCCCGAAGCGAGAAGTAACCATCCTGTTTCACGGGGTCCATTCGGAAACCCGCCGCTTCGCCGCTGGAAAAGAAGGCCAACCACTCACCATAGATTCTGGCGACACGTTCAACGTCGAGCGGATGGTCTATGACGGCCGCAAAACCATACTCGTGCAGTGACGCCATAAACGCCGCGTCAAACCCGGGAGCGGTGTAGGAGATTTGAGGAAGTGCCATCGGCGCCGACATCGCTATTCTCTCAGACCGCGCCCAATGTCAGGAAGAACCCTGCCAGTGCAGCGCTCATCAAGTTGGACAGGCTGGCCGCAATTAACGCCCGAAAGCCATACCGGGAAATATCGTCGCGGCGCCCCGGTGCCACCGCACCCAGCCCGCCCAACAAGATCGCGATCGAGGACAAATTGGCGAAGCCACAGAGCGCAAAAATGACGATCGCCTGAGCGTGCGGCGACAACTGGCCCGCCACCTCGCTGTAGCTGACGTAGGCAACAAATTCGTTGAGGATGAATTTCTGTCCGATCAAGCTTCCCGCAAGCTGCGCCTCATCCCATGGAATACCCAGCGCCCAGGCCAACGGTTGCAAGAGCCCACCCAACACCCGCTCCAGTGTCAGCTGCTCGATGCCGACCCACGCGCCGCCCGCTTCCAGCATGCCGTTCACCATGGCAATGAGTGCAATGAACGCCAACAGCATCGCCCCAATTGCACCAACCATCTGTAATCCATTCATGGCACCGGTTGCCGCAGCATCGATGAAGTTGATGTATTTCTCGGTGGCCAGCTGCTCTCCCTGTTCGGGTTCGGCAGGCGTATCGGTCTCCGGTTCCATGAGTTTCGCCATCAAGAGGCCACCGGGTGCCGCCATGAAACTCGCCGCAAGCAGGTACTCCAATGGCACACCCAGCGCCACGTACCCGGCCATGACTGAGCCGGCAATGGAAGCCATGCCGCCGACCATCACCGCAAAGAGCTCCGAGCGCGTCATCCCGGGAATGTAGGGTCGAGCGACCAACGGCGCCTCCGCCTGACCCACAAATACGTTAGCGGCGGCGGAGAGGGATTCAGTGTGGCTGGTGTGAAGGATGGCGCGCAGCCCACCGCCCATGATGCGAATCAGCCACTGCATGATGCGTGCGTGGTACAGCACGGCGATCAGGGAGCTAAAGAAAATCACGACGGGCAGCACGCTGAACGCGAAAATAAAGCCCAGCGAGTCGCTCGGCCCCACCAGCCCACCGAACATAAATTCCATGCCAGCTCGGCTGTAAGACAACAGTACAGATACGTACTCGGATGCGGCGCCGAGCGCAGCAATACCCCAATCTGTAAACAAGGCGACAAAGCCGATGGTGACTTGCAGTGCGAATGCCAGAGAGACCGTTCTCAGGCGAATAGCGGATCGATTAGAGGACAGCCCTACCGCGACGGACAGGAGGAGAATGACGCCCAACAGGCTGATCATGAGTGTGGCCCCAGCTGAAAGCGCTACTGTAACGCGCCGACCCGGTTCTGGACACCGGCCGACCCACATCTCCCAGGCTGAAAACAGTTTGCATGACCGCGCAACCTAAAAGTGCAAACAGCGGCCGGCACACCCACGGCCGAGACAAATTGCCGATCTCAACTCCACCCGACTGCGGTGCGCGAGCCGTGGTCATTGATCAGGCGAGCCGCTCAATCGAATAAATCATTACTGAGGAGACACAAAGCGGGAAAAAAAATAGATAAAATTTATTAATGAGTTGCTCAATGGTCCGAATCATCTTGACTGCTCCTGATAAAAGGCGCTTGGGCCCCGTTTTCGAGGTGCAATCTTAGCGATTTTGAGCAACATCGTGGCCCTAAAAAACGCTCAAATGCTCGTTTTCTTCATTTAAGTGATGTAAATACTTAATAACATTCTTTTAGGTTATGCTTAAAGAGCGCGTTGCCGAATACTGTGGCCCATAAATCCGACATCTGGCGCCGCGTTGCCTCAGTCGAACTCGCGCTCTACGCCTGACAGGGTCCCATAGATAACGGCGCCAAGGACCGATACACCGGCAGCGGTCAAGAACACGGCGTCCCAGCCACCGGACAGGTCCTGAATCCAACCCGAGACAAATACCGAGGCACTCGATGAGACGGCTGCCAGCGTATTGGTGACGCCCATCAACAGACCAGACTGATTGGGCGCAATATCCAGATGATTGGTGGCGAACCCGCCAATAGAGAATGCCGTCAGCGCATTGCTGAGCGTAATCACGGTGACACTGAGGATGAGCGAGTCAGTCAAGGTGATGGCCATCATGGCCGCGGTGATCCCCACAAACGCGAGGCTTTGCATGACGCGCCGAACTTTGAGTCGGTCGTGCCCTTTTGTAACCAATCGATCGAAAAATCGGCCCGCCAGTGGCGCCATAACCAAAGACACGATGGTGGGCGCCAGCGCCAAAAATCCGGCCAGCTGCAGATCAGCGCCCAGCTCACGGTTGACGAAAGTGGGGAACCACGACAGCACCAGATATAAAGACCAATTGATGCAGATATGCGCGATGGCGATGGCCCATACGGCCCTCGACCGCAGCATGCCGCGCACCGTCAGCCGCGGATAAACCCTCGTAGACACAGCGTTTTGATCTGTGACTGATCCCGCCTCGGCAGTGGCAGGCTCAGGGGTATCCCAATCCGTTTTGTCAGCCGGTCGTGACCGAGCCAGCGGCGCCCACACCGCAAACCAGAGAATGCCGAGCAGCCCGTATAGATAGAATGCACCCTGCCAGGACCAGACACTGATTAACCAAGGTGTACAGATCAATGCGATAACGGCACCACCTGAGATGCCGGAGTTCATAAGCCCTACCGCAGAAGCACGCCGGTCCGGGTGCACCCAGCGGGAGTAGAGCGAGT
>JADHQF010000075.1 GCA_016778085.1 Luminiphilus sp.
CGGTGGCTTTCTCCAGTTCCGCAATACGTTTTGCCATCTGGTCTAATTGAGTAAATCTTGAGGCGCTTCTTAGCCAAGACCTGAGCGGTTGAATGGGCGTACCGGATGAATAGTGCCCCGCCTCGGTCACTGAGCTCGCTACCCTACCCTGACCACCGATGTGCACGTCGTCGGCAATCACGAGATGTCCCGCTAAGCCGGCCTGCCCTGCAATCACACATCGGGCGCCAATTTTTGTGCTGCCCGAGACGCCCACTTGCGAGACAATCACCGTCTGGCGGCCGACTCGCACCCCGTGCCCAAGTTGCACGAGGTTATCGATGATCACGCCATCTTCCACCACCGTGTCTTCGAGCGCACCACGATCGACCGTCGAGTTGGACCCGATTTCAACATCGTCGCCAATCACAACCGTCGCGAGCTGTTCGATTTTCACCCATCCCTCTGCGCTGGGCGCATAGCCAAAGCCATCGGCACCGATTGTTGCGTTGGGGTGAATCATGCAACGCTGGCCGATTTTCACAGCGTGACAGATCACGGCACCGGGCTTGATCACCGTATCGGCACCAATACTTGCGCCGTGGCCGATGTAAGCGCCCGCGCCAATCCAGACCCGGTCTCCCAGCAACACATTTGCCTCTACGCGTGCGCCCGCATCAATGGTGACATCAACACCAATGCGTGCGCTGTCTGCAACGGAAGCGTGCTCATGGATCTGCCCGCTGCTGGGCGGATGGTTATCGAAGATACGGGTCGCTTTGGCAAAGGCCACATAGGGCGTGGTGCTCAGTAACGCACAACCAGACCATGCCTCGACCCAGTCAGGGTGCAAGATGAGTGCGCCCGCGTTGGTATCGGAAACCTTGTGGAGATGTTTTTTTTCCGAGACGAAGCTCAGATCACCGCCGGTGGCGGACTCTAGTGCCGCCAGATTAGCGATGGAGCGCGCTGGATCCCCCCGGAGCTCGAGCTCCAAGACTTTGGCGAGCTCCCCGAGGGTAGTCATGGCGCCTACTCAGTGCCCAGTTGGTTCATCTTGTCCGAGACTTTCGCCGTGATGTTATAGCCTAGGTCGGCGTGGATGACCGCCTGCTGCTGGAGCAGAAGGCCAATCTGATCGGTCTCGATGATCTCGCGCAACACCTCTTGTGCCTGCGGCGCCAGTTCCTGCATCACGCGTTGCGCGTTCTGGGTCTGCAGCGTTTGCAATTTCTTGGCAACGTACTCGAGATCAGACTGTTTGCTAGCCATCTTTTGTCGGGCCGCGACCTGATCTTCCTCACTCATCGCAGCCTGGTCGCGTTGGAAATCTTTGACCAGTTGATCCAGCTCGGCACGCAGCCCATCAAACTGTGACTTGTCGGATGCGAAGTCTTCATTGGCCTCAAACTCCTCCAGTCGCTGCTGCGCCACATCGGTTTGCAGGATCGCCTGCTCCAGGTTGACGACGGCAATTCGGCCCTGCGCCAAAACGATTGATGGCAAAACGGCCATCAGCAGGCCTGCCAGCCACACACGTGCGTTCATTGAACTTTCTCCATTTTTTCTCACATCAGAAGCCTCGTCCCAGCGTGAACTGGAAGACTTCCCTTTCATCGATTGGGCTGGCATTCAGCGGCTTGGCCAAGCTGAAGGTCAGCGGACCAAAACCGGACAGCCACGTTACGCCAATGCCAACAGAGTAACGTAATTCACCTGCGTCGATACCAAAACAATTCACCTGATTTTCACGGCAATTTGTATTGAAAACGTTGCCTACATCGAAGAATAGCGCCGATCTCAACGAACTCCGATCTTTGATAAATGGCATGGGGAACAGCACTTCGGCGCTGCCCTCAATCAGCACGTTCCCGCCGAAGGGGTCTGGTTCGTTGTAGAACTGCTGGACCGGTATCTTGCCGGTCTCGGGATCAACCGTGTAGCCATAACCGCGACCGTCAGGCCCGCCAAATTGAGTGGGGCGACCATTCTCGTCAATGGCGGTGACTGCGGTGTTGGCGGTATAGACTGAGGGTGGTGTTGAGCGAGGGCCGAGCGTATTGGCTTCGTAGCCCCTGACTGATCCAAAGCCACCGGCAAAGAAATGCTCGTAGAAGGGCAATTCGCTGGTGTCACCATAACCATCGCCGTAGCCCAACTCGCCGCGCAGGTGCAGTGTGAACTCACCAAACAGCGGGAAATAAACCTCGCCGCGGTAGTTCAGCTTGTAAAACTCCAGATCGGACAATGGCACTGCGATTTCCAGCGATACCGACTGCGACGCACCGCGGGTCGCCAACTGCCCGCGGTTAAGTGTCGACTGCAACCAGCTACCGGTGAGGCTCCAGTTCAGATACTTGTCCCCGTTCAGATCTAAAAAGCCCTCGTTCTCTGGCGGTGAGAGCGCTGAAAAAGGCAGTGTGTCAATGGGTTCTAGCACTTCGGCGGCGGCGTAGGTGCCGTCGGCCTGCACCGTTGAGTAGTACCAGTATTCAATTTCGGGGGCGAGCCGTGGACTGGCCGAAATCTCCTGCACCGCGTACTGACCCGATGTGATCTTGGTGTCAGTAACCCCCAACGAGAAACCCAGCCGCTGCGTCTCGCTAATGGGGTAGCCAAAGTTCATGCTGCCCCCCCAGGTATCCGTGGTGTAACTCGCCACGTTGATCTTGGAGAGGTCGGTTTTGCGATAAAAGATGCCGAATCCGCGACTGACACCGTCTTCCGTGAAATAGGGGTTGGTGTAGTTGAAGCTGATCACGTCCTGATATCGGGAGGAATTCAGGGAGACTCCCACTCGTCGACCGGTCCCCAGAAAGTTGTTCTGCTGAAGATTTAGCCCAAGGATCAGACCCGCGTCCTGCGCATAACCCAAGCTGCCGCCAATCGAGCCAAAGGACTGCTCCTCAACCGCAAAATCGACATCAATCATGTCGTCAGAGCCGGGCACCTCGTTGGTCTCCACCGTGGCCGTTTTGAAGAAGCCCAGGCGCTCAAGTCGGATACGGGACTGCTCGATGGCCGCGGAAGAGGCAGGGGCTGACTCCATCTGACGCATTTCCCTGCGCATGACATCATCCATGGTGGTCATGTTGCCCGCGAAATTGATGCGCCGAACGTAGGTGCGCTTGCCGGGGTCGATGAAGAACTTCATGACCACCGTGCTGTTTTCTTCGTCGATCTCGGGCATGCCTGTGACCTTGGCAAAATTGTAGCCCTCGTTACCCAGACGGCGAGTCAGGTAGTCCTCAGTGGCGGTCACCAATTGCTGGGAGTAGATCTGTTCAGGCTGCACGATAAGGAAACGATTGAGGTCTTCCTCGGGCAATACAAGGTCACCGCTTAACCCCACCTCGCTGACAGTGAACTTGTCGCCCTCAGTCACGTTCGCTGTGATGTAGACCTCTTCCTTGTTGGGAGAGACCGCCACCTGCGTAGAGTCGATATTGAACTGCAGATAACCGCGGTCCAGATAATATGAAGACAGCGTCTCCAAATCGGATGTCAGCTTTTCTTTGGAATATTTGTTATCGCTGGTAAAAAACGAAAACCAGCCGCCGGTCTTGAGCTCGAACAGATCGATCAGGTCCTCGTCCGAGAAAATAGTATTGCCCACCACGTTGATATGTTGAATCGTGGCCACCGTTCCCTCGTTCACATCGATCGCGATCGATACACGGTTGCGCGGCTCAGCGATGACCTCGGAGTCAATGGTGGCGTCGTATCGGCCCTGCAACACATATTGACGCTGCAGCTCGAGTTGCATTCCTTCAAGCGTAGAACGCTGGAAGACCTGCCCTACGGAAAGGCCTGCCCCCTTGAGTCCATCCAACAGCGCTTCGGTCTCAATGGCCTTGTTGCCGTCGATGGTGATCTCACTGATGCTGGGACGCTCCGCCACGACCACCACCAGCACGCCGCCGTCCCGCGCAATCGAGATGTCATCGAAATTGCCCGAGGCAAACAAACTCTTGGCCGCTGCGCGCACGCCAAAGGTATCCACCGTATCGCCAACGCCCACCGGCAGCGCCGCAAACACACTCCCCGGCGAGATCCTCTGCAGGCCTTCTACGCGGATATCCTGAATGACAAAGGGCTCGGTCTGAGCCAGCGCCAACTGTCCGCCACCAAAAGAAGCCAGCAGCGTGACCAGCAGCGTAAGAAGTGCCCCGAGGCGAGTGCCTCGCTGCGTATGGTGATGTATTAGCTGCATAAGGTGTTTTCTGTGAAACCTGTTCGCACAGCGCAAAGCAACACGCCAGATTGCGCGCTTGGAGCGCCCGGGCGAGCGTCGGTGGTTGTGAAACAGCCTGTCATCCTGCGCCGTCAGAACTTCGAGAAATCATTATACAGGGCAAACACCATGATGCTCAGCACCAATACCAGCCCGACCTGATAGCCCGCCATCTGAATCCGATCCGGCAACGGCTTGCCCAAAATCGCTTCAAATCCGTAAAACACCAGGTGTCCGCCATCTAAAACCGGTATCGGCAACAGATTCAGGGCACCTAAAGATACGCTGAGTAGCGCCAAAAACCCTAGCCAGGCCACCCATCCCGCCTCCGCAGTCGAAGCCGCGACTTTGGCAATCGTGATGGGCCCCGAGAGATTACTGGGCGAAATCAGTCCCTGAAGCATTCGGCCAATGGACTTGAAGGTAAACACCACCAACTCACCGGTTCGCTTCACCGAAGCCACCAGCGCCTCTGCGGGCCCCCGTTCAAAGTGACGTTGCTGCGCATCCGGAATCACCGGTAGAGCCACAGACATGCCGACCGCGCCGATACGCTCTCCCTCTGCGACAGCGGCTGCCGGCGTCACCGACAGACTCTGACGGGTGCCCTGCCGCTCGAACTCCACAGCGATGGCTTGATCGGGTCTCGCGCGAACATAGGTCACCCAATCCATCCACAGCGGGATCGCCTCCCCGTCTGCACTGAGGATGAGATCGCCCTCCAGAAAACCGGCCTGCGAGGCGGTCCCATTCTCCGTCAGCCCGCCCACCACGGGGAGTACTGGCGGCATGCGAATCGTGACGCCGAGCGCCCCGAGAAGATCGGGCTCTTCTTCACCTTTAAGCCACTGGCTGATGCGCGCTTCAGACTCGGTCACCATATCTGACCCCGGATAGCGGGTCGCCAATATCAGGGGGCCCGAATCCCCAAGCCGCTCGAGCAAGGCGAAATTGACCGTGGCCACGGTCGGCGTTTCCCGGCCATCAATCGCAATAATTTCCTGACCGGCCTGCAGTCCCGCTGCCTCGGCAAGCGAGTTTGGTGCCACCGTGGCTATTTCAGGCACGATGCCGACTTCCCCTCTTAGAAAAAGCCCCCAAAACACCAAAATGGCCAATAGGAAATTGGCTATCGGGCCGGCGGCGGCGATCGCAATGCGCTTGCTCACCGGTTGGCGGTTGTGCGCGCGGGGCAGATCTGCCTCGGCGATCTCGCCATCGCGCTCATCTGCCATGCGCACGTAACCCCCCAGAGGAATCGCGGCGATCACATATTCCGTGTCGTCCTTCCCTTGCCACCGAAACAGCGGCCGACCGAAGCCGATCGAGAACCGCAAGACTTTCACTCCCGCGCGGCGCGCCATCCAGAAATGGCCGTATTCATGGAACGCCACAACGATGGCAAAGGTTGCCAGCGCGATAAAAATAGTTTGTAGGGTATCGAGCACCGGCACGTCCTAGGATCCTGAGCGAGTGAGCCCACTCGCTATCGATTGTTGCGCAGCCTCCCGCGCCATTTGATCAAGTGCTTGGACCGCGTCAAGGCTGTCAGGTTCCGCCAAATCAGTCGCTTTCAATGCGGCGTCAATCACTTTGTGGATGTCTGTAAAACGGATCTCGCCGGACAGGAACGCTGCCACGGCGATTTCATTGGCAGCGCTGAAGACACACATACCGCCGGGCTGGGTAATCGCCCACTGCGCCAAGGCTAGGCAGGGAAAGGCTTCCAGATCGGGCGCTTCAAAATCCAGACGCCCCGCGCTAACGATATCCAGTGCCTCTACGCCCGCATCGACTCGCTCAGGCCAAGCAAGACAATAGGCGATGGGCGTGCGCATATCCGGTTGGCCCAATTGCGCCAAGACCGAGCCATCGCGATAGCGAATCATCGAGTGCACGATGCTCTGGGGATGCACCACAATCTCGATCTCATCCGGGCTTCTATCAAACAACCAACATGCTTCGGCCAGCTCCAGACCCTTGTTCGCCAGCGTGGCGGAATCGACTGAAATCTTCTGGCCCATCGACCAATTGGGGTGGGCGCAGGCCTCCGCGGGTGTGACAGCGTCCAAAGACGATCTGGATCGACCACGGAACGGTCCTCCTGACGCCGTCAGTATGATTTTCTCAACGTCCGCCATATCAGGGCGACCGTCAGACGCGACCGGCAAACATTGGTGCATGGCATTGTGCTCACTGTCTACCGGCAACAAGGTGGCTCCACCTTGGCGGACCGTCTCCATGAACAGGCCTCCAGCACTTACCAATGCCTCCTTGTTGGCGAGCAGAATTGTTTTTCCGGCTCTGGCAGCGCTCAGCGTCGGGCGCAGGCCTGCAAAGCCCACGATCCCGGCGACAACAGAGTCAACATTGGGCTCAGCCACCAAGTCATCTAGGACCCCTGCGCCAGACTCGACCGTCACCGCCGACAGGTCTGTAAGCCTCTCGGCGAGTGCCGCCGCGGCGTCCGGGTCCCCCATCACCGCATGGGTTGGTTGATGGGCTCGGCACAGCACCTCCATATCGTCCACCGAGCGGTGGGCAGACAGCAGCGTGACCTGATAGCGATCGGAGTGTCGCCGAATCACATCGAGGGTAGACCGCCCTATCGACCCCGTCGCACCCAATACCGCTATCCGACGCATCAATCAGTAACCGATCAACAAAAGGCCAAGAGCGAAAACAGGCGCGGCGCCACAGATACTATCGAGGCGATCCAACAGCCCGCCGTGGCCCGGCAGCAACGACCCGGAGTCTTTCAAGCCCACTTCCCGTTTAAGTAGGCTCACAGTCAGATCCCCGACCACCGAGGCCCCTGCCGTGGCCAGTCCCAGCACTATGAGTGAGCCCCAACCTAGGTGGAGTTGTGACAGGGGTAGGTTTTGCCAGATCAAGGTGGCCAATAGCGCCACACACAGCATGCCCCCCCAGAAACCCTCCCAGGTTTTGGCCGGACTGATCTCGGCGGCCAGTGCATGCTGCCCGAAGCGCCGACCGGCAAAGTAGGCACCGATGTCGGCTACCGCCACAGTCAGTATCAAGAGGAACACGATAAAAGGTCCGTTGATCAGTGTTAAACACACGGCCACAGCAAGCCAAGTTGCAGTGAGCATCAGCCACCCCATCACCGCGCGCACCCACGCGTAACCCCACAAGCCGCGGCCAGCGGAGTAGTATTTAAGCCCCACTAGCATGGCAGACCACAAGAGCGCGGTAGCGGCCAGCCAGGGCCGAGCGTAGAGTGACGCTTCGGGGCCATCAAGCGCCAAGCCCATCCACAGCGCACCGCACAGTAGCGGAATGATGGCTGCATAGATCGCTCGGGAAAGCGCTCCCTGCGCACCCACCAGTGCCGCCCATTCCCAGCCACCGGCGGCGGCCACCAGGGCGAAAAGAATCACCTGCACGGGATAAGGTGCAAATAATAGGGTCGCAATGAGAGCCCCCGCGAGAACCAGTGCTGTGATCACCCTCTGGCGGAGCATCCGTTTTTCTCCAGGGCGCCGTTAGTAGCGATGTAACAGCGGGCGCACGCCAAAGCGCCGCTCCCGCACCGCGTAATCAGCCAAGGCAAGGTCCAATACGGTTTCGTCGAAATCGGGCCACAGGACTTCGGTAAACCAGAACTCGGCGTAGGCGAACTGCCACAGCAGAAAATTGGAGACGCGTGTCTCGCCCGCTGTGCGGATACAGAGATCCGGGTCGGGCAATTCCGCCGTGGCGAGTCTCTGTGAGATCGTGTCTTCGTTAATGTCATCAGTCGACATCTTACCCGAGGCCACATCACGGGCGATGGATTGGGTCACCTGAGTCACATCCCAGCGACCGCCATAGTCAAGCGCAAGGGTGAGCGTTGCCCGATCCCCTGCTGCCGTCGTTTCCTCGACCTTCGCCATCAATCGCTGCAGGCGAGGACTGAACCGGTCTCGTCTTCCGATCACCCGCAGACGCACCCCGTCCGAGGCCAACTTGGCGACTTCATTGCGCAGGTAACGCGAGAGCAGCGCCAGTAGCGCCCGCACCTCTGCCCTCGACCGACCCCAGTTTTCGCTGGAGAACGCAAACAAGGTAAGGTACCGGATACCCCGGGACTCGCAGGCCGATACGATCTCTCGGACCACCTCAGCTCCCGCCCGATGCCCTGCCACGCCCGGGTAGCCCTCCCGGCGCGCCCAGCGGTTGTTCCCGTCCATAATGATGGCGAGATGGCGAGGTACGGTGCGGGGCTGAATATCCGATGCTTGCACGGGCGCTTTGTCTCAGGACTCAGATGGCCATGAGGTCAGTTTCTTTCTCGCCCAAAGCGGACTCGACCTTGGCGACATAGTCGTCGGTCAGCTTTTGAATGACGTCCTGCCCGCGGCGTTCCTCGTCCTCGGAGATCTCTTTCTCCTTGAGTAATTCCTTCAACATGCCGAGACCATCTCGCCGGGCATTGCGCACCGATACGCGCGCGGATTCCGCTTCGGCGCGGGCCTGTTTGATATAGCCTTTGCGAGTCTCTTCGGTCAGCACCGGCATAGGAATGCGAATCACATCGCCAGCGGTTGCGGGGTTCAACCCCAGATCTGACTTCAGGATGGACCGCTCGATATCTGGAGTAATCCCCTTATCGAACGCCACCACGCTCAGGGTCCGGGCGTCTTCGATATTGATGTTGGCCAACTGATTAAGCGGCGTCTCTGAGCCGTAGTACTCGATCCGGATGCTGTCCAACAAACTGGGGTGTGCCCGGCCAGTGCGGATTTTATTGAAGTTGTGAGAGAGCGCCTCGAGCGCCTTGCCCATCCGTTCTTCGGTATCCTGCTTGATGTCTTCTATCATGATGAATCCTGGTTGTTTTTCTCTTTGACCGAAGCGCACTGCGATGCGCTATCAGGCCTGAATCAACGTACCTTCATCCCCGCCCCGAACAATACTGAGTAGTGCGCCGCGCTGCGCCATATCGAAGACCCGCACCGGCATGTCGTGATCCCTCACCAAACAAATGGCGGTCGAATCCATGACACCCAGCTTCTTGTCGAGCACCTCGTCATAGGTCAGCTCGTCATATTTCACCGCATCGGGGTCTGTGACCGGGTCCGCGCTGTAGACACCATCGACCTTGGTCGC
>JADHQF010000076.1 GCA_016778085.1 Luminiphilus sp.
CCAATGGTGACGCACAGGACGGGGGCATTCCCGGCATTAAGCAATGACGCGCGCCCGTCATATGCCACCAGAGTGGGCGCCGCATGCCGCCACCTGGATGGGATTTCCACGAGACAGCTACGCTGAATCTGGTCTGAGCCGTGAAGAGGCGCAAGACGCCTGGTCGGTGGTGGCCAATGCCATCAGCGAATACGAACCGGTGCAGATGCTATGTCACCGGGAGGATTTGCCCCCGGCGGAACGAAAGCTATCAGCATCCATCGACGTCATCCCCGTCACCCTGAACGATGCCTGGCTGAGAGATATCGGACCAACTTTTGTAATGGAAGATGACGCACTCGTCGCCATCGACTGGCA
Source organism: Luminiphilus sp. (assembly GCA_016778085.1). GTDB lineage: Bacteria > Pseudomonadota > Gammaproteobacteria > Pseudomonadales > Halieaceae > Luminiphilus. The sequence continues at coordinate 358 of JADHQF010000076.1, forward strand.
GTTCAACGGCTGGGGCCAAAACACCGAGTTCGAGTGGAGCGATGACGACGCCATCGCCTCTCAGGTTGCCGAGAACTTGGCGGTACCGACTGTGCGCACCGAGATCGTCAACGAAGGGGGCGGCATTCATGTGGATGGCCAGGGCACGGTGCTCCTCACTGAGACGGTTCAGCTGGACCCGACGCGCAACCCGGGCCACGACCGCGACAGCATCGCAGCACACATTCACAATGCGCTGGGCACTCACCGCGCCATCTGGCTATCGAAGGGGTTGTGGCGGGACAACTTCTTAAACGGCACCAAGGGCCACGTGGACATCGTGGCCTGTTTCGCTCCGGATGGCCGTCTGCTGGTTCACCGACAAACCAATGCGGATCATCCGGACTTCCCCTTGTGGGAGGCCCTTGCTGAACAATTCAGTGGCGAAGGTCTTGAAGTATTGCCGCTCGAGGCGCCTCTCACACTGAAAGACAGCCGTGATTGGGTCGACTACAGCTACATCAATCACTACGTCTGTAATGGTGCCGTCATCTGTCCGAGCTTCGATGACCGTCGTGACGATGCAGCCCGCGAGCGGCTACAGGATGCCTACCCCGGTCGGGATGTTCGGATGCTGGACGCCAGAGCGCTGTTTGCCATGGGCGGGGGCATCCACTGCATCACCCAGCAACAACCGAGCGGAGTCGGCTAAATCCCTCTATACTCCGCGGTCCTTTTTATCAGCGGTCAGACGCCAAGCCACGGCCAGCCATGTTCACTTACATCAATCCAGACATCCGCGAGCGACTAATTCGAGACGGCAAATTATTCCGTATCGACGCCGATGGCGCGGAGGTGGAGATGACTGAGGCGCCTGGCCCGGGTCTGCACCTCAATCTCATGGGCCCAATTCCCCTGCCACTGGCCCGCGGCCAACGACACCCGACTGTTCAGTGGTATGCGAGCGTCAGAAGCACCGAGCTAAGCGAAGTCGAGCATCTCGCCAGCACCCTCAGAGAACAGGGCGGCCAACACCTTTTCTCGCACCTGGCTTCCAGCATGGCGGTCAACAGCGTGTTGGTGATTGGGGAACCTGAAAAGAGCGACAACCCTCTGGTCAGAGTGCATTCGAGCTGCCTGACTGGCGACGTACTGGGGTCGCGGAGATGCGAGTGCGGACCCCAGTTGGAGTCAGCGCTGGATCGAATCGCGGACGATGCCGAGGGCGGTTATCTCATCTATATGGCGGGCCATGAGGGCCGAGGGATTGGCCTGTGGGCCAAAGCCGCTACCTACCTTCTGCAGGACGCCGGGGAGAACACTTATCAGGCGAACCGGTCGCTGGGTCTACCTGACGATTCCCGGGACTTCTCCGATGCCGCACTGCTACTCAAATATTTCGGGCGCGGCCGCAAGCTGCGACTGTTAACGAATAACCCCAAAAAGCAGGAAGACCTGACTGCATTGGGCGTGCCTCATATCGAACGGGTGAAGCACGTGTGTGGCGTCGATGACCACAACCTTCAGTATTTGAAGGCCAAACGGGACTGGGGACACAAACTCGGCGAGGACGATCTCTCCACCGAGGAGTAATGCGACGTCGACCTGAGGGGGTAAGTCGCTGCCTTCACCGTTAGCTGACTGTGTTCAGGGCTCTCTAATTCAACCACTCGGGCAGGGGCTCACGCCCCAGCGGCAGCTCCATGCTGTTATCGGCCGCCTGGTGTGCATGCCCCACCATTTCATCGTAGGCGCTTCGCTGTCGCAGAAAAAACTCGCAGGTCACCGCGTGACGTAACATCCGCCGCATTTCGAGCAAGTTACGAGTTTTGAGCACTTTTCCCTGACGATCAGCAATGACGTGCTCCTCACCGTCGATGCGCGCGTGGGCGATGTAAAGGCTCAAATCAACGGACTCAATAACCACCCCTGTCACGCCCATGCTGTTCAGATCGCTCACCGAAACCTTCATGTGCTTTTTCACCCGTTTTTTATTTCTGTGGCGCAGACCCCGTGTCTGCATTCGGCACTTTGTCGCGCCAGCTACAAAAGCTACGATTCGGGCTTTTGAGCGGTTTGCTCCCCTGCGAGACCGCGCCGATTAAAAGCGACAAAATCCGGACAACCTCCGGGCTTGCGCCGCGGATCTTAGACGATGCCAAGATGACCGAGACAAGCCAGCACATCGCTTTCTCTCGCGTAGGTGAGCCACTCGACGCACTGCCGCGCTGCAGCGGCGTCTACCGGTTTTTCGCTGAGGACGGCTCACTGCTGTACGTGGGCAAAAGCGTCGATATCCACAGCCGGGTCACACAACATCTCAATGAAGGCCGCAAACCGGGCCGGCATCAACGGCTCATGTCGCAGGTTGCCCGTATCGACTGTCAGCTCACCGCGGGCGAGATCGGCGCGTTGCTGATAGAGAATGCCGCGATCAAGTCAGAGGTGCCGCTTTTCAACCGACGCCAACGCCAACTGCGTCGCCTCTGGACCATCCAGCTTCAGCCTGCCACCGACGGGTTTCTGAAACCTCTTGCCATCGACTTTGCACCCACCGGGGTGCGTGAAACCGACACCTACGGACTGTTTGCCAACAAACACCGCATCACCACGACGATACAAAACCTCGCCAGAGATCACGCTTTGTGTCTCCGGGTCATGGGGTTGGACAAAGGGAAAGGCGCGTGCTTTCAGCATCAGCTGGGGCGCTGCGACGGCGCCTGCGCCGGTCAGGAAAGCCCCGACTCCCACAACGCACGCCTGCTGGATCAATTGGAGCGGCATCGCATTGCCGCCTGGCCATTCGATGGCCCACTGCTGCTGGCGGAGCAAACGATACGTCCTCTCGAGCATCAACCCGCACAGCAATTCCATCTGGTGGATCAGTGGGCGTGGCACGGCTGCTTCGACTCGCGGCAAGAAGCTCAAAGTGCGCTGAAGAACCCCGTCTCAACAGCCTTTGACCGGGACGCTTACCGTTTGGTTTATAGGGCTATCTATCGTGGTCGCGTCGCGCTGCAGGACGCCCTGACCTGGCAACCGCTGCTTAACCCGCTCTTAGCACAACGAGAGGCTGCGTCATGAACGTCTTGTGGTTCAAGCGCGACCTCAGACTGGCTGATCATGCCCCGCTGGCCGCCGCCATCGATCGCGGTGAGCCGTTGCTGCTCCTCTACATCATTGAGCCCACGCTGCTGAGAGACCCCCACTATCGCGGCAGGCACTGGCACTTTATCGCCCAGTCTCTGCAAGCGATGAGCCACGAGCTGGCAGAGCTAGGGGCCCAGATTCAAGTCCTCGAGGGCGAGCCCGTTAAGCTGTTGAACACACTTCATCAGTCTCAGCCTATTGGCCACTTATACAGCCACGAAGAAACGGGGCTGGGGGTGACCTTTGAGCGGGACCGGCAGGTCGCGGCTTTTTGTGCTGCACAGGGTATCGCGTGGCACGAGTACCAAACCAACGGTATACAACGTGGTCGAAGCGACCGGCGCGGCTGGAACCGGGCCTGGCAACGTGTCATGAGCGATGCCGAGATACCGGTAGACCTCAGGGTGCTGTCACGGCTCTGCCAGCCCTTGCCTTCCGCTTTGGAGGGCGCACTCAGCAAGCGCATAGAGGGCTGGCAGCAGCACAATGCGGCCTTTCAGCGCGGCGGTGCCGTCGCAGGTGCCGAGGTACTGCACAGCTTTTTGGAAGTGCGAGGACACGGCTATCAACGCCATATCTCGAAGCCCGCCAGTAGCCGGGTTCACTGCTCACGGCTATCACCCTATCTGGCGTGGGGCAATCTGAGTCTGCGCCAGGCGTACCACGCGCTGAAAAAGCGACAGGACCGGGGCGGCTGGACGCGTGCGCTGGCTGCTTTTGAATCCCGACTGCACTGGCACTGTCATTTCGTCCAAAAATTCGAGATGGAGTGTCGCATGGAGTTTGAAGATCTCAATCGAGGCTACCTCGCGCATCCCCGTCGTCATGACCCTGACCGGCTCGATGCGTGGCGTGAGGGCCGCACAGGCTATCCGCTGATTGATGCGTGCATGCGCTGTCTGATGCAGACCGGGTATCTCAACTTCCGCGCACGCGCCATGGTCGTATCGTTTCTCACGCACCACCTTTGGCAGGACTGGCGTCTGGGTGCCGCCTGGCTGGGCTCACTGTTCCTCGACTTCGAGCCGGGGATCCACTATCCGCAAATGCAGATGCAGGCGGGGGTGACCGGCATTAACACCATTCGCATCTATAACCCGGTCAAACAGTCGCTGGACCATGACCCCGAAGGCACCTTCATTCTCGAATGGGTCCCTGAGCTGGCAGGCTTACCCACGCCGCTCATTCATCAGCCCTGGCTTCTTTCTCCCATGGAGCGACAACTTCACCCTATCGATTACCCCGAGCCCATCGTTGACCTTAAAGAGTCCTATTCCTTTGCACGGGATGCCCTATGGCAGCTCAAATCGGATCAGGGTGTGAGGCGAGAGAAAGCACGCATCCTCGATCAGCATGTGGAGCGACGAAGCGCGCGATAACGCTTTCCAAGCCGAACCGCTTTGTTATGCTGGAGGGGTGACGAACCATCGGGGGAAAGGATGATGCTGGTGATTCTTTGGATTGTGGGCGCGCTAGTGGCAATCGCCGTTCTGGCGATGTTTTTGGTACCAATGTTTATTGACGCGCAGGCGTTGCTCGACATGGCGCAAGAACAGGTCCAGAGCCAGACAGGCGGAGAACTGGTCGTCGAGGGTAACACCGAGCTGAGTTTCTTCCCTCGCTTTGGACTCAGGCTGGAAGGCACCTCTCTGAGCCTGCCCGCACAAACTGAATACGACCCGGACATCGAGGCTTCAATTGCCGAACTGGACGTAGGACTATCACTGCTGCCGTTGCTGAGCGGCAACGTTGATGTCGGCACCATCGTCATTGCGGGCGTTACCGCAGATATTACTGAACCGCAGGCACTCCCTCCGGCGCCGGAGCCTCGGCCGATCATGAGCGATCGGGAGTGGGAGAAGCGCGGCGAAGTCATCCGGCAAACCAAGGAGCAAGAGCGCCAACGGCAGCTTAATGAGGGTGGCGGTGTTTCAGGCATCGCCGTTCTGGCCGAGGCGATCCAGATCGAAGACATTACCGTGATCCAGCGCACTCGCGCCGGCGAGCTGAGCAATGAAATTCGCATCGCGGCGCTGACGCTGACCGACGTCAATACACGGAACGAGCCCATGCAAATCGAGGGGGCGTTGACGGTTCTCGGTGATGGCTCAACAGCACCGCTGGATATTGCGCTGGACGGCGCTATCCGGATTGCGTCGGATTTCAGCAAGATTGAAATCCAAGATCTGCAAACCGAAGTGATTGGCGCGCTCACCAAACCAGTTGAAAGCGCACTGAACGGCACGTTTGTAATGACCCCGGCAAAAGCCGATTTCACGTTGAGTGCGAGCCTACCCGGAGGGGATGTCACCGGACAGCTAGTCTGGTCAGCGCTGGAGAGCCCCGAAATCAAGCTGGATATCAACACGGCGCGACTGGACGCAGATCAAATTCAACCCGCACCACCGCCCGCATCGGCGGCTACTGGGAGCGCACCCGCAGCTGAGGCGCCGCCCGCTACCACCCCAGCCGGCAGTGAGGCAGGGATCAGTGCTCCCGTACCCTTGCCCGTGGGACCGCTGCGCGATCTTGATCTCGAAATGCGTGTTGCGGCCGACGAACTGATTGCTGGCGGACAGACGATTAGCGACGCACAGGTCTTTATGCGCGTTCTCGATGGGGTTGCCAACATCGACTACATTCGCGGCGTACTGCACCAGGGACAGCTTGATACGCGTGTGATACTGAATGCGCGGCGCCCAGTGATAGAGGCTGAAGTCGAAGGCGGTCTCAAGGGCGTGAATATGGACCTCTTGCTCGCCAGTATGGGCAATACCGACGCTGCGTCCGGCCGCATTGAGATGGGCTGGGATCTCGAGACCGAGGGCATCAGCGCAGATGACCTTATGGCTGCGCTGGACGGTGACGTATCCGCGAGCGGTCAGGATTTAATCCTGCAGAAAGTCTCAGTACAAGGATTGATTTGCAGCGCAGTTGCTCTCGTTAACAAGATACCGCCAATCGCTGGCTTGCCGACCAATACGCCGATAACAGATCTCTCGCTAGCTGTCGATTTTGATGAAGGCATGGGCGACATCGAGAAGCTTCGCTTCTCCACACCGGGCGTCGAGCTAAAGGGCTCGGGTGATATTAACCTTAGCTCGATGGATTTTGGTTTCCGCATGGAAGGGCAGGTCAACAACGAGATCATGGAGGTGAGCCCCCTCTGCGTGATTGATCAACGCTATGCGGGCGTTGACTGGCCAGTGGACTGCACCGGCAATCTGGCTTCGGAGAGTGGTGCAACCTGTCAGGTCGATGTGGCGAGCATCGCCGAGCAGATCCTGAAGAACGAGGCGCAGCAGCAGATGCAGGACACCATCGAAGAAAAGGCAAGCTCCTTCATCAAGAAGCTCTTCGGTGACTGATCCGCTTTACCTGACCGGGGGTGATGATGCCCGCGGGCTTTGAGCACACCTACGCGGGCCTGGGACCGGCTTTCAGCACGCCTCAGGCACCGGATCCGGTGTCTGAACCCCAGCTGTTGCTGTGGAACCAGGCATTGGCCGACACATTGGGCTGGTCAGGCGATCCGCAATCCGATCCGGAGCAACTCGCCGCATTGGCAGGCAACATGCCGTTGCCCGACAGTCATCCGGTTGCCACCGTCTACGCCGGTCACCAGTTCGGGCAGTACAACCCACAACTCGGTGACGGGCGGGCCACCCTGTTAGGAGAATGGCTGACGCCTGCAGGCGCGCGATTCGATATTCAGCTCAAGGGCGCGGGGCCGACCGCTTATTCTCGAGGCGGTGACGGGCGATCCCCGATCGGCCCTGTGATCCGCGAGTACCTCGTGTCCGAGGCCATGCACACGCTCGGTGTCCCCACGACCCGGGCACTTGCCGCCGTCGCCACGGGCGAACCCGTGGTCAGAAACCAGATCGAACCCGGCGCCATTCTGACCCGGGTGGCCAGCAGTCATCTGCGCGTCGGCACCGTGCAATACTTCGCCATGACCCGCGGCGGCGATGACGTAGCGGCGCTGGTGAATTATGTGGTCGACCGCCATTTCGACGCGGCAGCAGAGGCAGGTGACCAGCCTGCCGCCGTGACCTTGCTCGAAGGCGTATGCGAACATTTCGCGCGGCTGGTCGCACATTGGCAGGTGCTCGGCTTCGTGCACGGCGTCCTGAATACCGACAATGCGCTCCTCTGCGGACAAACCATCGACTATGGTCCCTGCGCCTTTATGGACCACTTCGATCCCAAGGCCTGCTTCAGTTCTATTGACCGACAGGGACGCTACGCCTGGCCCAACCAGCCGGGTATCATGCACTGGAATCTGGCAGTACTGGCTGAGTGCCTGCTGCCCCTCATTAATGAGGATGCCGAGGCGGCGCAACAGGTCGCGCAAGAAATCGTCGATCGCTATCCAGCGCGCTTTCATGCCCACCACCAGCGCTGGCTCGCCGCCAAGCTCGGCCTCGATGCGGTGACCGAAGCAGACGGCGCGTTAATTCAATCCTTTCACGAGCTGCTGGCTACCGAAGGCCTGGATTTAACCCTGGCATTCAGGTGGCTCGCCGAGATGGCCAACGATTCCCTCGACCATACGCCCCTGCCAGATCTCTTTACCGCTCCGCCAGCATTGCTGAACTGGGCGGACGACTGGCAAACCCGACGAAAGGCCAATAAAGGTGACCCGTCGGCCATTACCGCCGCCCTGTATTCCGTGAATCCGACTATCATTCCACGTAACCACCTCGTGCAAAAAGCCATCGACCTCACTGAGTCGGGAGACTTGGCGTGGGTGAAGTCGCTGGTCGATCGAGGCCAGCGGCCCTTCGAGTGGCAGGCCGGGGATGTGGAGTGGGCTAGATCCCCCGAGCCCGAGGAGCGTGTCACCCGCACTTTTTGCGGCACCTGAGCCACCCCGAAGGCGGAAATCAGTGCGCGATCATGACGGGGCCGGACCGGTCACCGTATAATTCAGGATCCGATACGGAGACACCCCATTGACCACCGAGTTTCTCGGCAAGCAACTGTCAGGCCCTTTCACTATCCCCTCGGGTATCGTGACGACCGCCCCCGCCATCATTCAGCGGGTGATGGACACCATGCCCGAGATCGGCGTTATCACCACCAAAAGCATTGGGTTTGAGCCGCGCCTCGGCAACCGGGAGCCTGTATACAGCCAGTACGCGCCCGGCTGCTTCGTCAATGCCGTGGGCCTGACCAACCCCGGGGTCGACGAGGCGCTCCAGGGTTTACAGCAACTCTCCGTGCCGGCTGATCGCTTTTTGTTGGTGTCGATTTTCGGCGGATCCGTGGAAGAGTTCGTCGCGGTGGCGAAACAACTCGCTGCCATCGCAGATGGCTTGGAACTGAATCTCTCCTGCCCTCATGCCAAGGGCTACGGCATGGCCATGGGTCAAGACCCCGATATGGTCCGTGAGGTCGTCGCCGCGGTCTGTGACGCAGTCGATATACCCGTGATCCCCAAACTGACGCCGAACGTCGATGACATCGCAGTCATCGGCCGCGCAGCACTGACAGGGGGCGCATCAGCACTATGCGCCATCAATACGGCGGGGCCCGGCTACACAGAGAGCCATGGCCACCCGGTGCTCAGCAATGGCATGGGCGGCATGTCGGGCAAAGGCGTGCTCCCCACCACGCTGAAGGCGCTGAAAGCGCTTCGCGCCGAGACAGACATCCCGCTCATCGGCTGCGGTGGCCTGTCTTCCGCAGCAGACTGCCGGGATGCCATCCATTGCGGGGCCACCATTCTGGGCATTGGCTCCGGACTGACCGGCATGAACACTGACGAAGTGCAGCACTACTTTGCCAGCCTGGCCCGAGA
>JADHQF010000077.1 GCA_016778085.1 Luminiphilus sp.
CGTAGAGAAAGTTATGAAAGTAAAAGTACTCAAGGTGCTTGAACTCTGTCCGCGCCGCAGAGAACAACTCCTCGCAGACTTTGACGTGCGGGTCCATTGACCCACCGACGTCGAGGAACAACAGCACTTTCACTGCGTTGTGACGCTCGGGCACCATCTTGATGTCCAGCAAGCCCGCGTTCCTCGCGGTGGACTTGATGGTGTCGTCCAAGTCCAGCTCTTCGGTCGCGCCGGTGCGCGCAAATTTGCGGAGCCGACGCATCGCAATTTTAATGTTGCGGGTACCTAACTCGACACCGTCGTCGAGGTTCTTGAAATCCCGACGATCCCACACCTTCACGGCGCGCTTGTTTTTACTCTCGCCGCCAACGCGAACACCTTCCGGGTGATAGCCATCGTTACCAAAGGGGGAGGTGCCTTCGGTGCCAATCCATTTATTACCACCGGAGTGGCGCTTTTTCTGTTCTTCCAGGCGTTCCTTGAACTGCTCGATCAATTCTTCCAGGCCACCCAGGCTCTCTATCTTGGCCTTGTCCTCTTCGGAGAGCTGCTTCATGAACTCCGAGCGCAGCCAGTCGTCCGGAATCATCGCCTCAATGACGTCGTCGAGGGCCTCCAGGTCCTGGAAATGCAGCCCGAAAGCGCGGTCAAAGCGGTCGTAATATTTTTCGTCCTTGACCAAAATCGCCCGGGATAGCGAATAAAAATCATCCATGTCGCCAAACGCGAGCCGCTGCTCCATCGCCTCAAGCAGATCGAGCAACTCCCGGGGCGTCACAGGCACCCCGGTGTCTTTCAGCACATGAAAGAAATTAACCAGCACTGCGCTAGCGGGCCTCGCGCCGGTGCATAAAGGCCAGTCGCTCCAGCAACTGCACGTCCTGCTCGTTTTTCAACAGTGCCCCGTATAGCGGCGGTATCGCTTTGGTCTGATCACGGTTTTTGAGAATCTCGTCGGGGATTTCGTCCGCCATCAACAGCTTCAACCAGTCAATGAGTTCCGATGTCGACGGCTTTTTCTTGAGCCCGGGGATCTCACGCAGTTCGAAAAAGACCTCCAGTGCTTCCTGCACCAGGCTCTTTTTGATCTTCGGGTAGTGCACCGCAATGATCTCCTTCATCGTCTCCTTGTCGGGGAAATTAATGAAGTGAAAGAAGCAACGACGCAGGAATGCGTCGGGGAGCTCTTTCTCATTGTTCGATGTGATAATGATGATCGGCCGGTGCTTTGCTTTGATCGTCTCACCGGTTTCGTAGACGAAGAATTCCATGCGGTCCAGCTCGACCAGCAGGTCATTAGGGAACTCGATGTCGGCCTTGTCGACCTCGTCGATCAACAACACCACCTGCTCATCCGCGGTAAACGCTTCCCAAAGCTTGCCGCGCTTGATGTACTGGCCGATGTCCTCGACTTTGCCATCCCCAAGCTGCGAGTCTCTCAGCCGCGACACCGCGTCGTACTCGTACAAACCCTGCTGTGCCTTGGTGGTGGATTTGATGTGCCACTGGAACAGCTCTTTGCCCAGACCCGCAGCCACCTCCTCTGCCAGCATGGTTTTTCCCGTGCCGGGCTCACCCTTAATCAGCAGGGGCCGCTGGAGCGCTACCGAGGCGTCAACCGCCATCCGCAGATCGTCTGTCGCGACGTACCGCTCTGTACCTTCAAACTTCATAACTCACCGCTCTTGTCCGAATTCATGAGGCCGAGCAGACTAACCGAAGTCCGGCCGACAAACCACTCACTGGCTGGCTCGGCCCGCCCGTCTCCGCGCCCAGAAAAAGCCAGCGACCGCACCCGACAGCGCACCGCCCAGCAGCCACAGCGCACCGCTGAGTGCAGACTCGAAGCCCTCGCCAAACAAGGTGTTGAACACCACGACGATGAGTGCGGGCGCCATCGACTGGACCTCGGGGCCCGGAAACGCTGGGGCCAGCAGAACGCCAGCTATCAGCCCCAATGTCACCCCACCAAGGGAGTTGAGCGGTGTGGCAAACCACAGTCTGCGCATCAGGACGATGCCGATCATCGCCGCCACCCAATAGATCAGCATGGCGCTCAGGTAAGACTGAACAGTCAACATGGCGTGGGCTCCGAGGTATCAGAAGACGGAGAGGATTGGGGCGGCAACTGCAAAAAGTAACCTTTGACGGCAATCTCTTCCATCACTCGCGTTGCGCTTTGTGCAGCAAGAGGGTGCTCTGCCGTAAGGCTCAGCGACAGCACTTTTTCAGCCGGCATAAAGATCTCCTCGAGACCATCGGGCCACTCATTGGGGGGCAGGCCCTCAGGAAGAAACAGAAACGTGTCCGGCCTCCGCGCGGTTTTAAAAACCGCCACCTCCATGACAGGTGGTAACGTCATGAAGCGGCCCGCTCCTTAAGGCTCTGACGCAAAGGCACCACCACGGTATCTGCTCGCCAGCCAGACCAATTCTCAGGTGCCGCCAGGGAGGGGTTCATTTGTTCACGAACCAGGTGCTCAAGATCTGCTTTGGGCATCAGCACCTCGGCCGGAATATCCAAGCTCTCAGCAATTTGCTTTAGGCGCTCAGAGAGCACAGACACCAATCCACGTTGCTCGCTGGCCAGCGGCTTCAGGATCATGGCGGGCGATTGATCCGAGTCGGTATCCGCTGCGGCCACAATACGCGCCACCAGCTCATCCCCGGCTCGTCGCACGAGTCCTTGTGGCATGTCTTCTACCGCAGCCAGTTCGCGGACTGACCGCGGCACCGACCGCGCCACACCCGTCACGATCTTGTCGTTCAATATCCAGCTGCGGGGACGATCTCTGTGTCGCGCTTCACCCTCGCGCCAGTCAACGACCTCGGCCAATACCCGCTGCTGTTCAGGCGGCAGACGATAGGCCGTTTTGAATTTGGCGATCGGCGGCTTGCCGCCTGGGCGCAGTCTTGCGCCCTCTTCCAATATCCACTTCAGGCGATGGCGCTCCATGGCCTGGTTTAGCAGCTGCACACCCATGGGGTGCAGGTAGGTCACATCCTGCGCGGCATATTGCGCCTGCGCAGCCGTGAGCGGTCGTTGCAACCAATCGGACTGGGTTTCGTCTTTGGGTAGCTCTATATCAAAAAAGTGTGCGACCAGCGCTCGATAGCTTTGCCCCGCACCCAACCCCAGCAGGGCAGCCGCTCGCTGCGTATCGAACAGCGGTGCAGGCAGTACGCCAAGCCAATGGGAAAACACCTCCAGATCTTCACTCGCACTATGAATCAACTTGGTCTGGGAAGGATCAGTCAGAAACGCCCGCAGCGCGCTGACATCATCCAGTTGGAGCGGATCAATTAGATAGGGTTCATCCCCCCAGCACAGCTGCAACAAGGCGACCTGAGGGAAAAAGGTATCGCGACGACGAAATTCGGTATCGATCGCCACCATCGACTGGTGTCGATTGTCGGACAACAGCGAGTCCAATGCCTTGCTGCTCTCGATTAGCGTCCAGCTCACTCGCCTACCACCGTTCTGCCGCTGAGTGCGTGTGCCAGCGTATTGGCGTCGGTGTATTCCAACTCGCCGCCCAGCGGCACGCCGTGAGCAATGCGTGACACCGTGACGGCGGCGGCGCGGGCCTGCTCGCTGATGTAATACGCCGTGGCTTCGCCCTCCACGGTGGGATTGGTGGCCAAAATGACCTCTTCGATCTCGCCATCGGCAAACCGCTGACACAGCGCCTCGAGCCCCAATTGCTCGGGTCCAATGCCATCGATAGGCGACAGGTGCCCCATGAGCACATAGTAGTGACCCCGGAAGCTGCCGCTCTGTTCAATCGCCATGACGTCAGCGGGCGCCTCCACAACACACAGCGTGGTCGGGTCTCGCTTGGGATCGGAGCAGATCTCGCAGATTTCCAGTTCGGTGAAATTGCGGCAGCGGCTGCAATTTTTCACCTTGGACAGCGCCACTTCGATGGCTTCCGCGATCTGCTGGGCCCCTTCACGATCCCTCTCGAGCAGATGCAGGGTCATGCGCTGAGCTGACTTCGGCCCCACACCGGGCAGGTGCCGCAGGCCTTCAATCAACGCTTCAATAGATGGGCTTAATTTCATATTAATCAGCCTGTTACCGGCCAAAAATCATGCGGAATCCGCCTGAGTGCAAAGCCCATCATGCGCGACTCTCGGCATCGGCGCCATGACCCTCGGGCTCACCGTCGGCCACGTTGGGCCGAATACTCCCAGGAATGATCTGGGCATCAAAGGCCTCCATTAAAGCGTGCAGCGCATTATCGCTGGAGATGGCCTGCTCAGCAGCGGCAAGGCGGGCGGCTGCGAGTGCCGCTCGATGATTGGCAGGCGTGTGACCACCATGGTCGGCCACCATGATCTCGGCGCCGACGTCGTGACCTAAGTGCCGCGTTAGGGCCTGCGCAAGCTGGGCCGGGTGACGCTCGTTGAGCAGGGTTGCGTCACGCTCGGCCAGATTAAAGTTCAACTGCTCTCCCGTCACCGTGCTCAACTCCAGATTCAGAGCGATGTTGTGCAGGATGCCGCTGAACTGGAACGCCTCGAACAGCTCGGGCCAGGTCTCCGTGGTGAGCTCCGTCAGGCTCAAGTGCCGAGAAAGGCTCTCGTCGGCCTCCCTTTCCTGCGCCATCTGCGCGGGTGCCCCCGGGATGCCAGGTTGGGATGCTGCGGCCGCACCATTCGCTGCACCATTTATGGAGGGCGTCTCACGCGGCCCACTGACTGGGGGCTGGCTAGAAAGATCTGAGGGCGCTGCACCCACCTCTTCGAACGCTGCCCCCTTGGCGGGCACAACCGCACTCGCTTCTTTTATTTGCGGGGCCTGAGTCGACCTGTCATCAGATTCAGCGGCCTCTGGACTATCTGACGACACCTCTAATGCTTCTGAGGCAGCGTGCCCCCTAGGTGAGGACCTGGTCGCGGATGCTGCTGGCGAGGGTGCAGGCGACGCCTTCTGTGCGGGACGCTGGGGATCGGGGTTCTGGGGTGCTGCCGGCTTCCCATCGAGAGCCACCGGCGCCACCGGTGGTTCAGGCTTTTTTGCCGGGGAGTCTCCCGCGGTGGTTTGCGGCTGAAAAACCGCTGCGGGCCGGAAAGCGATCATGCGGAGCAGAATCATCTCAAGCCCCGCCCGGGCTGATGAGGCGAGATGCACCTCTCTTCGCCCGGCGACGGCCATCTGCCAGAACAGCTGGGTGTCATCAATCGTGGCCCGTGCGGCGAGCTCGACGATGCGGGCTTGGTCGGGCCAACTCGTATCCAACGCATCGGGAACCGTTTGGGCAATCGTCATTTGATGCAGGATGTTGCTCAACTCATCCAGCGTTGACACAAAATCGGGCGCGTGCTCGGCTATCTGTGACACCAGCGACAGCACCGCGGCGGGATCCTCGTCGAGGATGGCTGCCACCAGATCCAGTACCCTGCCGCGGTCCACGGTACCCAGCATTTCCGCCACGTCAGCACCGACCAGCTTGCCTTCGCCGTAAGCGATGGCTTGATCAGTCAGACTCAGTGCGTCGCGCATGGACCCTTCAGCAGCGCGGGCGATCAACGCGAGCGCCTCGGCGTCTGCGCTCACCGACTCCAACCCCAGAATGTGTTCTAGGTGCGCCACGATTTGCTCAGGCTGCATGTTCTTCAGGTTGAATTGCAGACACCGGGAGAGGACTGTTGCCGGCAATTTCTGGGGATCGGTGGTCGCCAGCAGGAACATCGCGTGGGGTGGCGGCTCCTCTAGGGTTTTCAACAAGGCATTGAAGCTGTGGTTAGACAGCATGTGCACCTCGTCGATCAAATAAATTTTGTAACGGGCATGGGTCGGCGTGTACTGCACGTTTTCTAAAAGCTCGCGAGTGTCCTCGACCTTCGTCTTGGACGCGGCGTCGACTTCAATCAAGTCAACCGATCGGCCCTCAGCAATTTCTGCACAGGCACCACACTCACCACAGGGTGTCGCAGTGACGCCAGTGTCACAGTTGAGACACTTCGCAAGAATACGCGCAACGGTGGTCTTGCCCACGCCCCGTGTGCCGGTGAACAAGTAAGCATGATGGAGTCGTCCGGATTCGAGCGCGTTCACCAGTGCTTGCAGCACATGCTGCTGCCCGACCATCTCGGTGAAGTTACCGGGTCGCCATTTTCGGGCGAGAACCTGATGAGACATGCCAGACCATCCGCGATTAGAGGAGGCGACTCGGACAGCCACACCCCGGCACCCGAATCAGTAACTACCGTTGCTCCCTTCCGGGCCTGGCGGGGTTCATCACTTATCGCTGCGAGGGGACCATCCGAGTCACCACAGAACCCGCCCTAAGACGGGACCCGCTAGTGTCGCGAAAACCCTGCAGACACGCAAGCTGAGCGGCCAAAAGCTGTTCTTTTGCCCAAATGTTAATCGGATTTACATTTAATGTGAATCCAATTAACATTATGCGCCGTAACAGCTCCCGTTGTGACACGCTGAGACCGATCCTTTGAACCCAAATCTCATTAAATCCCTTTGGGCAGTGGCTTTGGCCGTAGGCCTGAGCGTCGGCGGTACTGCGCTGATCAAGGCCAACAAGGTAACAACTACCTCGGTTGAGCGCATACCTATGCCCGTGGCAGCCATTGTCTTTAAACAGCAGCCAATGTTTACCCGCAACGCCAACTACCTCGGCGTGATCAAGGCCGGGTCGGACAGCGTCGTGGGTTTTGAGGTAGCGGGCGTATTGACCGACCTGCCTGCCACCGAAGGCATGCGCGTGTCCCCGGGCGACGTGCTGGCCCAATTGGGTACAGACCGCAGGCAGGCGCGCCTGGACGCCGCCGCCGCCACCAATAGCCGCGTATCAGCCGAGCGGGCTCAAGCCGAAGCGCGAGCCGAGCGGATCGCGCAGTTGGTACAGGACGGGTCTGCTTCCGAACAGGATTACGACGACGCACGATTCTCGGCACAGGCACTGGCCGCGGCAGAGAGCACCGCCGCCGCCCAGCGTTGGTCGGCGCAACTGGAGCTGGAAAAGAGCACCTTGCGCGCGCCCTACGAGGCCGTGGTGGCCGAGCGGCTGGTGCAAACCGGTGCAGTCGTCGCACCCGGCACGCCTGTACTCCGATTGGTGACTGCCACGGGCCGCGAGGCACACGTGGGCGTCCCCGCTGATGTGGCACGGCGGCTGGTGGCCGGAAATGCCTACACACTGGCATTGAAGGGAGAGCGGGTCACCGCCGAACTACGCTCCATCCGAGATGATCTCGATGCCACTACGCTTACCGTCGGCGCTGTCTTTGATCTGCCCGCGAGTACCGCAGTGGCAGTAGGCGAATCAGCAGTGCTGCAGATTGCCGAAACCGTCGACTCCGCCGGCGGCTGGCTGCCTATCTCCGCACTGCTGGAGGCCCCCAGGGGTCTCTGGGACGTCCTCACGATCACACCTGACGCTGAGGGCAAGCAGCGAGCACAGCGTGAGAGTGTCGAAATTCTTTACACCCGCGGCAACGAGGTCTTTGTGCGCGGCACCCTCGCAAACGAGGCAGCCGTGGTGGCTTCGGGCTTGCAACGCATCAGCCCCGGCGACCTGGTCGAGCCCGTATTTAATGACGCCTCGCCTAACCCTGCAGCAGCACCAGGCTCATGATCGCTAAACTCCTTCACGCCAATACGCGCTATTTGGCGCTGGTGATTCTGACCATTTTGGTGGTGGGCTATACCAGCATGAGCGGTATGGCGCGCAAGGAAGACCCGGCCATCACCCCGTGGTTTGCCAAAATACAGATTTTCTTCCCCGGCGCGAGTCCTGCCAGAGTTGAAGCGCTAATTACCAAACCCATGGTCGATGCCCTCCGGGAAGAGCCCGATGTCATGGAGGTTGATGGCACCTCCGCCTCTGGTGTGTCACTGCTTTTTGTAGAGGTCGACTACAAAGCGCCCCCGGCTCGGCTCAAACAGATCATGGCCGAGCTGCGCGATGTCGTTGACCGGGTGGCGATGACGTTCCCCCCCGGCACCTCACCGCCAGACTTCGATGATGAAATCTGGACTGAGTTCGTCAAAATTATTGCAATCAGCGGTGCTGACGGCCGTGAGCTGTCACCGGCTCAACTGCGGCGGCAGTCACTGCTCTTTGCAGACGCTGTCCGCAACGTGCCGATGACACGGCGGGTCAAGCTATATGGCCTGCCTCACGAAGAGGTGCGCGTTGAACTCGACGAGACGCGGTTGTCGATGCTGGGCATTTCGATCGGCGAGGTCTCCGCAGCGCTCGCCGAGGCCGATGCAAGGGCCCCTGCCGGCCAGCTAACCGGTGCAGGCGCCGCCCTAACGGTAGAGCTGACCGGAGAATTCACTGATCTCGAATCAGTGCGTAATGTGATCGTGCGCGGCCTGCCCGATGGACGTGCGATCCGCATTTCAGATCTCGCTGAGGTGCGTAAGACCGAGGTTACGCCCTTCGAGAGCGTGTCACTTTCCAACGGTCAGCGATCGGTACTCATTGCGGCCGAGATGCAACCGGGCTATCAAGTGGACCGCTACGGTGCCACGTTCGACGCCTTCCTCGAGTCCTATCGTGCCGCTGCGCCCAATGGCGTGAGCATTGAGACCAGTTTTGATCAGGCGGGCTACACCAAAGACCGTCTGCTGAGCGTGGGCAAAAATTTGTTGATGGGTATTGCTCTGGTGCTCATGGTACTGCTGGTCACGTTAGGCTGGCGCGCAGCGCTCGTGGTCGCTGTGATTCTGCCGCTGTGCACGTTGACGTCGATGATCGCCCTCTTCTATCTGAAAATTCCAATTCAGCACATGTCAGTGACCGGGCTCGTCGTAGCGCTGGGTCTTCTGGTCGACGGCTCCATTGTGATGACCGATGAGATTCGCAAACGTCTGTTGGCGGGATTGCCGCCAACCGAGGCGATGCGTGGTGCGGTGACGCGCATGCGCATCCCGCTGATGTCCTCCACCCTGACAACGGTCCTTGCTTTCATTCCGATGGTTTTACTGCCTGGCGCCGGGGGCGACTTCCTGGGATCGATTGCCGTGGCGGTGGTTGCGATGCTGGTATCGTCCTTCGTGCTGGCGGTGACCGTGACGCCGGTTCTCGCCTCTCGGTGGCTGCCCTCAGGTCTTGCGCTCGAGCGTCGGTGGTGGCGTGCGGGCGCCGATAACCAAAAACTGACGGATACATTCCGACGCTCACTCGATTGGTCCATTCGTAACCCGCTGGGTGCCTTTGGCCTCGCTCTGGCGCTGCCGATGACCGGGTTTCTTAGCCTCAGCACGCTGACCCTGCAATTCTTC
>JADHQF010000002.1 GCA_016778085.1 Luminiphilus sp.
TCTCGCGCTTGGTTTGTTTGGACCCCGAGTGCCGGAGGTAAGCGGCTTCGGCCGGTGAGATGTAGGCGTCATCAATAGCGTTGCGCAGCAGGATGAGATCCTGTGTCGTCTGATTGTCTACTTTTATCCAAACAGGCTGCACACGAGCGGCATACAGATCTGTGCCAAATAGCTGTTTGGTTTCTGTCTGTGAGGGCACTGATACGGTCACAGTTGCCCCTGCAGAACTGCTTGTTTGTCTTGCTGATATGAACTCGATCTGATCAGCGGGAATGGGTTGCTGCCAAGACGGGGTGCAGCTCACCAAGAGGCCGAATGCCAGCAATGCCCCAACAACTCGGACAATTACCCTGAGCGGCAAAAAAACTCCACCTGACGTTGGCCACCTAGACATCGTTCGATGTTACTGCATTCTGCGCCGAGAGTTGAGGTCTTCCACATCTGAGTACTAATCTGCTTCACTTCATCATTCGCGCACTGCAAATGATCGCTTAGCCCTCGGCCTATACCGACTGCTTTATGTGATCCGCCCGCGCTGATTTTTTCGGTGTGTTTGGGTATGGTGGCGAGTGGGAGCACAAGACGGGGCAGGGAGAGCTGCTCAATTCACACGGCATAAAAGAGCAAGGGAAAGATGATGAAAAAATGGTTTTTAGTTTGTTTGATGTTTGTCACACCGCTAGCGTTGGCCGATGGTCACGGTGATCTGGGGCTTGAGAAGCGACAGCCAGATGCGCCCATGAATGTGACCTCGGTGGTACTAGGAGAGGAAGTCACTTCGGTGAGTGCCGAAGGCGATATGGAGGGGTATGGCAAGGTGTATGTCACCTATCACCTCAGCTACAACGCGGCTCGCACGGGCGGCACCGTTGATGGCCAAGGTCGCGGTTTTACACCCGACGGCTATGCGTCGGGTCGTTTCCAGGGCTTCTGGGAGCTGGTTGACGGTGTTGTTGTGATGCGCAACGTGGTGAGCATCACCGATAACACCATGAATCTCGATGTCATCAAGTTCAACCCGCTCACGAGAGAGTTGGTGGTGCAGGCCTATATTTTGAAGTAAGCCCAGGGCTGCGCATAAAAAACCCCGCAGTTGCGGGGTTTTTTATGGCTTGTTATCTCATCGGTACCGCGAGGCGCGGACATTGTGATGATCAGCTTTTGATCTGCGCCTTGATGGTCTTATCGCTGGTCTTGCCATAAGGCGGCAGCATGCCACCCAGCTTGGCCACATTGAACTTCAGCGTCTGGCTGTAGATCGACTTCGCGTGGCTGAAGGTTTTGAAGCCTTCGATGCCATGGTAGGAGCCCATACCAGACGGGCCGACGCCGCCGAAGGGCATGTCTTCCTGTGCGATGTGGAAGATCACATCGTTGATGCACACACCGCCTGAGGTGGTGCGATGCAAGAACGCCTCCTCTTCACCTTTGTCCGTGCCAAAGTAGTAGGCAGCCAGCGGCCGCGGATTGGCGTTGATGTAGTCGATGGTCTCATCGAAGTTTTTGTATGTGCGGATCGGCAGCAGCGGCCCAAAAATTTCCTCTTCCATACAGAGCGCGTCACGCTCAGGCGATACGATCAGCGTGGGCGGAATCTTGCCGGTTCCGTTACTGAAGTCCTCATTCGCGGGGTTTAGCGGGATGATGCGGCAACCGCGTTGCTCGGCATCCTCAAGGTAGCCGCTCAGGCGCTTGTGGTGACGTTCGTTGATCACCGAAGTGTACTGCTCATTGTCGCGCAGGCTTGCATACATCTCGTTGACAGCTTTGGTCGCAAGGCTAATCACTTCCTCCAGCTGCTCCTCGGGCACCAGCAGGTAGTCAGGTGCGAGGCAGATCTGGCCGGCGTTGAGCGTCTTGCCCAGCATCACGCGCTGCATTGCCTGCTCGAGATCCGCTGAGCGGGAAATTACCACCGGCGACTTGCCGCCGAGTTCTAGTGTCACCGGCACAAGATTACGTGCAGCGGCGGTAAGTATATGGCGGGCGATGTTGGTCGCGCCTGTGAAGATCATGTGGTCAAAGGGCAGGGCTGAGAACGCCTGACCGACTTCGGGGCCGCCAGAGAAGGTGGTGACCTCAGTGGGGTCAAAGGCCTCGGCGACGATTTCCTC
Organism: Luminiphilus sp.; assembly: GCA_016778085.1. Lineage (GTDB taxonomy): Bacteria > Pseudomonadota > Gammaproteobacteria > Pseudomonadales > Halieaceae > Luminiphilus. Next base: position 2,115 of record JADHQF010000002.1, read on the forward strand.
GATTACCTTGGAAGTCTCCGGAGTGAATTCGGAGGGCTTGATCATGGCCCGGTTGCCCGCAGCGAGGATGCCAGCCAGCGGCTGGAAAACCATCGCCACCGGGAAGTTCCAAGGTGCGACGATACCGACCACGCCCTTGGGCTGATATTGAATATGTGAGCGGCCGCCGAGCAGCCCCAACGGGAAGGTAGAGGGGCGCTTTTCGTCCTTCATCCACTTCTTGAGGTGCTTGCGGCAGTGCTTCATGGAGCCGATAGAGGCGGCCACATCGGTCATCAGATTGACCTGGTCGGGTCGGCACACGAAGTCCTTGTTGATGGCCTCGCTAATGCGATCCGCGTGGCGGACCAGCACGTCGATCGCGCGATTCAGGCGGTCGATGCGAGTCTCTGCAGAGACAAAGCCTTCCTGCAGGTAGCTTTCGCGCTGCGCCTGTAGCGCATCCTGCATTTTGATTTCAACGTCGGGGCTGACTGCGACTTGCTGCGGGGCATTCATTGCGCTTCTCTTTGTTGAAGGACGGGACCCGCAGTATACACATTTGCACGCGAAAATTGGCCCGACGAGGGGGCATTGCTTAAGTCAATATTCGCCGAAGAAAGTCGCTTTAACTAATTGAACTTAATAGACTTATAGGGCAATTAACGAGGGTCGAGCTGGTCGCACAGCCAGCCCACGGCTTTGGCCGGCACTCCCCCGCGGTATCGGTCCAGAAGCCATTCCTCGGCGCCAAACGCCATCATTGTGGCGCTGAGACCGAGTCTGGGAATCGGTTCGGGCTCCCAGCGTTTCAGTTCTTCTATTGACCGTCGAGTCACCCACGGCATGAGGGTTCGATCGGTGTCCTGACCCGTGAGCAGTTCAGCCAGCGTTTGGCCGAACAGAAAGCTGGCGCCAACGCCTTCACCGACGTAGCCACCCGCGGTGGCGATACCGGAGTAATCGTCGTGGATGACATGCGGGTGCCAGCCGCGGGGCACGCCCACGCTGCCGCCCCAGTTGTGGGTAAAGCGCACGCCGGCAAGCTGAGGAAAAAGACTGAGGGCGATCTTCTCTCGCCGGAGCCCGGTGGCCGGTGAGTCTCCAAGCCCGTGTTGTGGCACGCCCCCGGGCTGATAGTGGCCCCGCGCACCGATCACCAATCGATTGTCGGCTGTCCGCTGCAGGTAAGTGGCCGCACGGGTGCAGTCCGCGAAGGCCTCGTTGTTGGCAAAGCCCAGGTCTGACCATTGAGCGTCACTTAAGGGTTCGGTGGCGACCATGCCGGTCTGCACCGGAATCAGTCGCCGGTGCAGCGGGTTACCGGCCTCGGAATAGCCCTCGGTGGCGATCACAATCTGCCCAGCCTGAATGCTACCGCAGTCGCAACGAATTACGCCCGGTTGAATCACGTGAGCGCGGGTATGTTCAAACACCCGCACGCCAAGCGACTTGACCACCCGGCCCAGCCCTGTCACCAGTTTGGCTGGCTGAATACGGGCCACGTGCGGGGTGAATACCGCGCCACCCGGGTTCGCAACGTGAATGCGATCGCTGAGCTCGGTCGCGGTGAGCCAGCGGTAGTCGTCTTCTCCAAAACCCAGGCCCCTAAAACTAGCGAGCATTTTTTGTGCTCGCGCGACCTGTGCGTCATGCCGTGCTGCGGCCATCACGCATCCACCGTGGTGAAAATCGCAGTCGATGCCCTCTCTAGCAAAGATCTCGCCTGCGCGTGAGACCAGTTGTGTCAGTTGCTGCCGCGTCTCTATGGGCAGTGTTCCGCTGTCGTCAGTAAATGCATCGCAGCCTTCTAGCGCCCCCATTAACCAGCCACCGTTGCGTCCGGAGGCGCCGTGCCCGATGTGCTTGGCTTCGACCAGCGCAATGTCGAGGTCGGGTTGCATCTGCTTCAAAAAATAGGCGGTCCAGAGCCCCGTGTAGCCTCCGCCCATGATCGCGATGTCAGCGGTGGTGTCCGTCTCAAGGGGGGGCGCGACTGCGGTACGCTCGAGGCCATCCCACCACAATGAGAGGCTGGCCACGGGTTGAGCGTCTGGATGGGGGTTCGCGGCTTCCATTACCGCAAGTTCGGTTGCGAGAGCCGGCAGATGCTTCTCAGCTCAGGCATTCAATCGGCGTTCCAATTCGACATGGAAATGCCGCAGCCGTTGTTCCTGTTCACCCCAGAGTTGTCCTTTGAAGGCCTTGCTGCGCATGCCTTCTTGCACTGACGGCAGGAACGCGGCGTCCTGACTCAATACCAAACCCAGTCCGGGGTCCTCGTCGATCAGAAAATTCTCGGTCTCGGGCCGTACGCTGCCGGTGACATCTGTACCCTCTGGCAACCCCATCCAAGCGGGCGGACAGTAGTCGGGGTCTTCCACCGGGAACATGAGTGTCATGGTGTCGTACCAAAACCGCTCGGGGTCGGTGTCATGGGGAATGAAGCGCATCAAAAAGATGGCCTCGGGGTGGCAGCCAATTTGCACGTTGGGAAAGATGCCCGTCGCCCAGCTGTCCGAGAGTTGGCCGTCAGAAAATCGCTCGTAGCCCAAGCCCAGACGATCAGAGCGCTCCCGTTTGGCTTGTTGAATCGCTGCGCGCACATCGGCGGCCGTGCCGGTAAAACCCCCGGGATCCACGCCGGCTTCCTGCAACATCCACTGCAGACCCTCGTTGACCGTGGTCTGGTCCGCCTGCCGCGGGCTGGGTTGTCCCAGCGGCACAATCATGCGGCTGGCGCCGTTGGGGTAGCAGTCGTATTGCACATTCAGATCGCCCATCACGCCGCGCGTTTCCGGATGGATGGCGTGTAGGTGATAGCTTTCGTAAAACGCTTCGACGCCGACTTTCCAGTTCGAGCCCCACTCGCTTCGCACATGGCGCACCACCCGCATCTGGTCGATCTGGTAGTTCTCTAGGTAGCCCTCTGGGAGACCAATAGACTCCTGAAGCGGGGGTGGATTGTCGGCCATGCTGACGAAGATCAGCCCCGCGCACTCTTCGCAGGCTACTGGTGTGAGTCCGGGGCGGTGACAGATCACGGGGTCCTGAAAGGTTTCCTCATCGGTGATGGTGCGCAGTTCCCCGTTGTTGCGAAAACTCCAACTGTGGAAAGGGCAGACAAAGACTTTCTTGTTGCCACGCTCCTCGGTGAGTAGCCGAGCACCGCGGTGTGGACACACGTTGTAAAAGGCTTTTACGCCTTCCTCGGTTTGGGTGACGATGATCGATTCACTGCGGACCCGGAATAAAAAATAGTCGCCCGGCGCCTGCAGGTCAGTGCTGACCCCGGCAATCAGCCAGCTCCCGGTCCAGACCTTATCCCACTCGCGTTGCATGTGCTCCGCGCTGAAATAGCCGTCTTTGCCGTAAATCTCGGCGCCATTATCGATGCTGGGTTGCTTGGCCTCGAGACTTTCAGCAGGGGCATTGGGATTAATGACGGCCACGGGAATGATCTTGCTGTTCATGGTTCTCTCTCCGTTAGTGCCTAGGGTCCAGCATCCCCGCCATCCAGTGCGGGGTGTAAACGAAATACCGGCAGTGTGATGTCTTCTGACCACGCTGCAAAGTCCACCTTGACCGACAGCCCGACCGCTAAGGCGTCGGGGTCAGCGTCGATGATCTGGCTCATCATCCGCGGACCTTCGGCGAGGTCGATCAGGGCGATCACATAAGGCGCTTCAAAATCGGCAGAAACAGCCCGGCGGACCACCGTGTAACTGGCGATGGTGCCAGCGCCGCTGGCGTCTTCCCACGCCAGCTGATCACTCTGGCAGGCATCGCAGTGGGTGCGCGGATAAAACACAACATGACCACAGTGCTGGCAGCGCTGTAGCACCAGTTTGCCCGCTGCACAGGCATCATAAAAAGGTTGCTCGGTCGGCGTGGGGCGCGGTACAGGCTTAGCCACGGTCAGTCCTCCGCGCCCAGAATGATAGTGGCGTGGCTCGACATAATGCCCCCTTGTGCATGGCACAGTGCCGTGCGCATGTTAGGCAGTTGCCGTTCACCGGCGTTACCGCGCATCTGGATCATCGCCTCGGTGAGGCCGAACATCGCACCGGGGTTGCCGGGATGACAATAAGACAACATGCCCCCGTGGGTATTCATGGGTTTGCTGCCGCCGGGTTTACTGATGCCGCTGGCCAGCCAGGCGCCGCCTTCACCCTTGTCACAAAAGCCGAGATCTTCGATTTGAATGAGCAGGGCAGGGGTAAAGCAGTCGTAGAGTTGCAAAAGATCGATATCGTCGGGTGTGAGCCCCGCCTCGGTGTAAGCGGCGCGACCCGATTGCGCCGCAGCCGACGTCGTCAGATTTTTCGCTTGGCTGATGTGTTCGTAGGCGTGCCCTTCACCATAGCCGAGTAGGGTGACGGGCTTATGAGGCCCGTTTTTGGCCCGGTCTTTACGGGTGATCACGACCGCCGCTCCGCCGTCGGAAACCAGCGAGCAATCCAAGACCTTGAGTGGATCAGCGATCGCACGGGAGTTCATGACGTCCTCTACGCTGATGGGGTCGCGTTTCTGCGCCTTGGGATGCTGGCTGGCCCAGGCCCGGCAAGACACCGCGGCCTCTGCAAATTGGGCTTCGGTGGTGCCAAACTGGTCCATGTGGGCGCGGGCGATCAGTGCGTAGTAAGCGGGCACGGTGGGCCCATAGGGTTGTTCGTAATGGGGGTGTCCGGAGCTCGACTGCACCACCATGGCCTGCTCACGGCTCATGAAGCTCCGCAGGCTATCGGCCATAGCGACTACGATCGTATCTGCCATGCCAGCCTGGATGGCGGCCGCGGCCATGTTGAGCGCCATAAAGGTGGTGCCACCGCCGGTATTCACGGTGACACAGTGTCGTGGCTGCCAGCCGATGTACTCGGCCACCGCCTCGGCGTGATACATGATGGGTTCGGCAAAGGCGTTACAGGTAATCAGCCCGTCAACCTCTCCGAGCGTCAGACCGGCGTCCTGTATGGCATCTAGGGTGACCTGCACACAGAGCTCACGGGGACTTTTATCCGGTACGATGCCCACGGCACTCTCGGACATGCCGATCAGCGCGAACTCACCTCCCAGTCCCGAGACACTCATGACTGTCAGCTCGCCAAGGTTAATGTTGCAGTGATCACGCCGGGCGTGAGCACCTCATCGCGTTCGTTCTTCACAAACACCTCCAGCGTCACCTCGCCAGTCGCCTCGTCATACGCTGTCACGGTGCCGCCCGACGTCACTGTCTCACCGACGTACGCCGCGATGCGGTTGGAGTACTCAATACCAGTGATCATGCCTGCGTCTCCCAGCCACTCATCGACCACTTGATGCAGCCAGTCGCCCATCAGTGGGCCGGCCACGACAAGGCCGGGGTAGCCCTCGACCTCGGTGGCGTAGGGCATATCAAAGTGGATACGGTGCCCGTTCCAGAGCGAGGCGTTGTAAAGCATCTGCTGCACCTCGTCGCAGTAGTGCTGACGCTGGGGAATCGCCATGCCGACGGTTGGCGCAGGGCTCATCGCAGAATCCTCGTGGTTTTTTCGGTAACCACCAGTTCATCGTCATCGCCCCGCACCTCCATCAACACCTCGTAGAAGATGAGCGGTCCGCTGCGGCCGGCCTTTTCATAAATATTGGTCAAGGTGCGGGTTGCGGTGAGCCAATCGCCGGGTTTAATCGGCTTGTGATAGGTGATGTCAAGGCCGCCTGCCATCGCTTTCTCCAGCGGGAACTTGGGCAGCAACGAATCTATAGACACGCCATCCGGCGAGAGCTCGCTCAGCGGCACGACGTCCCAGAATAAATGCAGATGAAAGAGCGGCGGTGCCACGTCACCATCAAGATATTTTGCCTGACGGTTGTTGGTCGCGACCGCGTACTTGCGTATATCCCGCCGCGTTACGATCTCCCGTCGGGGTTCGCTCTGTTTACCAATGTGCGACAGCACATCTTCCGAGAGCAGTCCGCTCATACCTGACGCGTCTCATCCTGCCAGTACGGATCGCGCAGATCCCGTTTCAGGATCTTGCCGGTGGGGGCCTTGGGCAGGGCGTCGACGAAGTCGACCGACTTGGGCTTTTGATAGGAGGCCAGATGCTTGCTCGCCTCGGCAATGATCTCTTCCTCGGTCGCAGTCTGCCCGGGTTTCAACACGACTACAGCCTTCACCGCCTCGCCCCAGGTGTCGTCGGGAACGCCAAACACGGCGGATTCCAACACGGCAGGATGCTGGTGAATCGCTGCCTCGACCTGGGTGCTGTAAATGTTCTCGCCGCCGGAGATGATCATGTCCTTGGCGCGATCAACAATGAATACGTAGCCTTCTTCGTCCCAGGTGGCGATATCGCCAGTCCACATCCAATCCCCGCGTATGGTCTGTTCCGTGAGGTCCGGTCGGCGCCAGTACCCCAGCATGTTGGCTTCGGAGCGAACCGCGATCTCGCCCGCGGTCTGTCCATCTCTCGGTACGGGTTCGCCTTCAGGGTTAACGACACGGATCTCCGAAACAAAGCCCTCTCGGCCGCAGGAACCAAGCCGCTCGGGATGGTCACCGGTCACGGCGCGTTGGTGATCCTCCTGTGACAGGAAGGTCATCGTCATCCCCTCAGTCTGACCATAGCCTTGAATCATAGTGCAGGGGAAAGCTTGCAGCGCAGCTTCCACTACCGAACGTGGCATGGGGCCGCCACCATATTGAAAGTTCCGCAGGCTGCTGAGGTCGTAGTCTTCAAACCCCTCGACCGCCATCATCCAGTTGATCATGGTGGTAATGCCCAGAAAGGCCGAAACGCGTTCTTGCTGGATCACGTCCAGTGCCAATTTGGCGTCAAAGTTGATCAATACCACAGGGCAGCCGTGGGCCATGTAGTTCATAGCGAGTGCGACTGGAATATGGAACATCTGTCCGGTGAGCATGTACACGTCGGTAGGTACGATCCGCTCTGCAATGGATTGATTCAGCATGCCCATATAGAGCGAGTGGTGAGAGTGCAGGGCGCCTTTGGACTCGCCTGTTGTGCCGCCGGTGTAGAGAATGAGCACAGGATCATCCCCCGTGACCCCGGTAGAGGCTGCGGGTTCCGCATCGCTCGACGCAGCGATCAGTTGCTCGTAGTCGCAGTTAGCGGCAGTGGTGAAAACCAGTGTTGCGGTGGTATTCGTGGCCTGGGCGAGACTACCTGTTAGCTCGGCATACTCCTCGGAGCCAATCAGAACGGCAGGCTCGCCGTCCTCAAGAATCCGCGCCATCTCGGGCTCACTCAGCCGCCAGTTGAGCGGCTGGGCAATCAGGCCGCAGCGCGCGCAGGCATAGAACACTTCCATGTACTGGATGCAATTCTTGGAGAGGATGGCGACGCGATCACCCTTGTTGAGCTTGAGCTCATCGCAGAACGCGTTGGCGAGCCGGCGGACGCGCTCGTCGAGGGCGCCAAAGGTCATCCGCCGGTCATTGGGGATATCGATCAGTGCCTCGCGCTCAGGGTCGAGCAGCGCGGTTTTGGCAGGGATGCGACCCAGATTCATGGCAGAGATTCAGTAGGCGCTGTCGAGATCAATGTGACGTCGGGTGATTTTCCACTCGCCATCGATTTGCCCGACCTGATCGCGGTACACCCCGGTGGTCAACAGCTTGGTCTCGGCGTTCTCGGTCGCGAACAGAGTCAGGTATGAGGTGACCGCCAGCGACTCTCCGGAAGCATCGAACATCACGTTGGTGATGTCATGTCGACGCACATCGGTCTGACTCGCTTTGGCGCCTCGGTAGAGCTCCATGATGCTGTCACGACCCTCAAATGGCCCGACCATGTCGCCCCCGGCGATCTGCATGCTCATCACGGCATCGGGCGCAAAACTGGCGGCGAGGTCATCGAGCTGACCCTCGTCATAGTAATAGGCCATTCGGTTCAGTAGTTCAGAGATGGCAAAGCGCTCTTCGGCTGACGGCATGGTAAGGGTCCTCTCGAGACAAAATCGTTATGGTTATGACTGCGCCCGGCGCACATTCACTTGTTCCGAACAAGTCACCGCACTTTAGGCTATCAGGGTGGTACGGATCAACAGATGGAGCCGGGCCAGACGGGAGGGCCGGATAAATAGCCCGTCTGACAGCCTTGGTCTTAAATGTTGGTTGTGCTCAGTTTGATCCCGTGGGCCTCAAGCATGACGTCGGTTACGGGGCAATCCATCACCACCGCCATGGCTTTGACCAATGTGATTTCCAGGTCACTGATTTCCCCGTCGTCAGCGGCGACCGCCGCCATGGCTTTCAACACTTGCACTTTTAATAGCGGGTAGCACTCAGCCAGCGTATCCACCGCCTTGCCAAATTCGGCAACGGACAACGACGGGGTTTCAGGCAGTGTCAGGGGCAGATGGAGCAGGTCTTGACCTCTCTCAAAAGCACGCACCGTGCTCTCTTCCGTCAGGTGAGCCAGCGTGCCCAGCGCGATGGCGAGCTCACTGGAGACCCCGCTCAGACTTTTATGTCGCGGTCGGGCAGGGCGGGTGTCTAGAAGTGCGGCGTCGAGGGTGTGGCGGACCATTTGAAACAGACACCACTCTGATAAAGCGGTCTTGCCGTCGGCACTGATCCAGCTCATCAGCAGTGTGCGAAAAGTCTGATACTGGGGTACTGAGATGCCCCGCAAAGTGGGGAGGCACAGTTCGAGCAGATGAAGCCGCTGCGCGGCAGAGCGTGCTCGCAGGGTTTTGCACCAACGCTGGGTGGTCTCGGCAAGGCCTTTGATCTCCACCTCGGATAGCGCACGCCACTGGGTCTCCTCGTGTCGGGGGTCCCACGCCATACCCAGTACCAATGCCATCGCGCCCAGCGACTCCTTGGTCTCCTGGAGCAGTAAAGCGTCCTCATCCCGGTCATTGGCTGCGCCACTGGCATCTGGCTGAGCGCTACCTGCGACAGCGAGCGCCGCACCAACAGCGGCTGCGGCAGCCAGATGCCCCGGGTCGTTCTCTGCTTCCTCCGCCGAGGCGGTTTGAGGGGCGGTCACAGTGATAAATTGCCCGTCCCACTGCGGATCGATGCGTTCGATGCGTTCTTCAATTGGGGGATGGGTCGCGAAGGCGCTCCATAAACGATGCCTCACCTGACCGAAAAACAGGTGGGACATCTCCTCAGCGCGCGCGGTCTCAACGAAGGTGCCTGCACTGTGGCCGCCGATGATTTTCAGTGCATCACCAATGCCTTCGGGATTGCGCGTGAATTGCACTGCCGAGGCATCGGCGAGGTATTCCTTCTGCTTGGAGATGGCTGACTTAATGAGCCCCGCCATCAAGCCTCCCAGCAGGCCAATAAGATAGAGCCCCAGACCGATGGCTAATACCGCGCCGCGGCCATCATCTTTTTTACTACTGCGGTATCGACGACGGTGTGATGCGCTGTGCAGTAAAATACTGCCCACATCGCCTATAAAGGTAATGCCTCTGAGCATCGCAGCCAGGCGAATACTTAGCCGCATGTCACCGTTCAGGATATGGCTGAACTCGTGCCCGATGACCCCTTGAAGTTGGTCTCTGTTCAGTGAGGTCAGCGCACCTTGTGTCACCGCCACCACGGCATTGGCAGGGCTGGTGCCCGCCGCGAAAGCATTGATCCCCGCTTCCTCGTCCAATACAAACAGTGACGGCACGGGCATATTGGCCGCCAGCGCCATTTCCTGAACGATATTTGCTGCGCGTTGTTCCAAAGGATCGTCTGTGCCGGGTTGAACCAGTCTGCCGCCGAGGGCGGCCGCAACCTGCTTGCCGCCCCGGGCGAAGTTGATCCAGTTCACCAGCACTACCGCGCCGATGATCAAAGTGATCACCGCCCCCACAGCAATAAAGGACTGCCAGTCGAGCATGTCGTCCGACAGACTGGCATGACCACCCCCGGATTCGAAAACTACGAACCCGACGAGCAGCAAGTTGGTCATGGCGATCAGTACCAGCACCGCTATCCCAAAAAGTAGCGTCAGCAGGCGGGTGTTACGTCTGGCAATATCCTGTTCGCGGAAGAAATCCACGTGTCAGCGCTGACTCAGGAAAAGCTGACGTTGGGTGCCGCTTGAATCTCGGCGCTGTCCTCGAACTCCAGTAGCTCAGCGTCTTCTCTGTGCCCAAACTGATTGGCGATCACAATATTCGGGAAGGACTGGCGGTAGGTGTTGTAGGACATCACCGCATCGTTGAAGCCCTGACGGGCGAACGCCACGCGATTTTCGGTTGATGTCAGCTCCTCGCTGAGTTGCTGCATGTTGGCGCTGGCCTTGAGGTCAGGGTAAGCCTCCATGACCACATTGAGTTTGCCCAACGCACCTGCGAGCGCGTTCTCGGCGCCTGCCAGGCTCTTAATGCCACTGGCAGTCACATCGCCGTCGCTCAGATTGCCGAGCGCCGAAGCGGCCTCGTTACGGGCAAGGATGACGGCTTCTAAGGTTTCCCTCTCGTGGCTCAGATACCCTTTGGCGGTCTCGACGAGATTGGGGATCAGGTCGTAGCGGCGTTTCAATTGGACTTCAATTTGAGCGAAGCCGTTTTTGTACCGATTCGACAACGAGACGAGTTGGTTGTAGATGGCGATCGCCCAAACGATGACAAGGACGATGACGCCCAGCGTGATCCATGTGCTCGTTTCCATATTGCCTCCCATACTTGCCATTCCCTTGGCTTATTGGTCATTCCGTTCGGTCAAGATAACCCATGCTCGGGCTCACTTGCCCGACGCTCGCAGCGCAAGAGTAAGTCCGCCGAGTTTGAGCTTAGCATCCCGGTCCCTGAGAATTAAATTAGCGCAGTGGTTATCGGCAAAAGTCCCGAGGTTTTTGCGGCACCCAGAGTGCTAAAGTCTGCTTCTGAATCGGCGATTGGTGAAAGGATGCACAAGAAGCGCTCGCTCGTTATCGGACTGTTTTGTCTCTTGCTCATGGCCTGCGGTGGCGGTGGCGGCAGTAGTAGCACGCCACCTCCTCCGCCTCCGATAGCGGACGGTGGCGACCCGGATGGTGATAGCACAGGTGATACCGGGGAGTTAGATACCTGCGACGTGCCTTTACAAATCGATTTTGTCGAGGCGGTCACTGACAGCTGGTACCTCTGGTACGACGAGATGGCCGAGGTCGACAAGGCGGACTATGAGTCTGCTCAGGCGTATCTGGATGCGCGGCTGAGGCCTCTAATCGATGACGGGCGGGATCGCGGCTTTTCCTACATGACCACGATCACTGAAGACGAGACCAATATCAGCTCGGGTGCCTATGTTGGGTTTGGTTTTCGCTCCAACTCAACATCCCGGGGGTTGTTCATTATCGATGTTTTCGAGAGCGGGCCCGCCTGGGCAGCGGGCGTCAGGCGCGGGATGGAGCTTGTGGCGGTCGATACGGGTGACGGATTCGAGACGCTCGCACAGCTGAGTGAACGCGAGGCAACCAGCGAGGAGATCTTTGGCCCCAGAGAGGTAGGTGCCGAGAGGGGCTTTCGCTTCAGCCTGAACGGTACACAGTTCGAGTTCTCTATTGCGAAGGACGAATTGGCGCCCCCCGCGCTGGCAGGTGAGCCCTTGCTGATCGAGCGCTCGGGCCTTGCGCCGGTCGGCTATTTGCACCTTCGGCAGTTTATTAATGCGGCACTGACGCCAGAAGACGGCTTCTCCTCTCTCACAGATGCCACGACCTTGTTTAGAGAAGCGAGTGTGACGGATCTGATTATCGATCTGCGCTATAACGGCGGTGGTTTGTTGAGTGTTTCGGACACCATGATGGACCTGCTGGCCGGCTTGACGGCAACCGGTGAACCCTCCTTCAAGATTCAGGTGAATGACCAGCACCCCGAATTCAACGAAGATCAGGATTACTGGGGCCTTTTTGACGAACTGCCAGATACGTTCTCTCCCATTCGAATCGCTTTCATTACCTCGCGCTCCACGGCCTCTGCCAGCGAGCTCGTCATCAATGGTCTCGACCCTCACATCGATGTGGTGATGGTGGGCGGCAATACCTTTGGCAAGCAGGTGGGGCAGGGTCGCTGGGACTTGCACGAGTTGGTGGAGGGTCTTGAGCGGGAAGATTGCGATGTGGCCTTGAGGCTCACTGCATTTGAGATTGTGAATGGGGACAACGAGGGCGGCTATCATCAGGTGGGCCTCGACGGCACCGGTCGTTTCACCCTTTGCGCCGCCGAGGACGATATTTCACATCCTTTTGGCGACCCGCAGGAGGCCTCGGTCGCGACAGCGCTTGATTGGTTCGGTACCGGCTCCTGCCCGTCCTCGGCCTCGGGCAGCAGGAATGGTTTGAAGCCTAATCAGCCCGTCGCGTTGCCAGCCTGGTTGGAAGCGGAATATATTCCCGTGCGTATCGACGCAAACCTGCGTTAGGTCGGGTTATCTACTCCCGGCTAGTCGGGACATTGAACCAGTGAGGTCAATATCACCATGAATGACAGTGTGAGCTCCGGCGAGCTCTTTTTGAATATTGTGAGCAGTCGGCGATCGATGCGGGACTTTAAGCCCAATCCAGTGCCGAAAGACATCATCGAATCGGTCTTCGGGGGTGCCCAGCGCGCACCGAGTAACTGCAACACGCAGCCGTGGTTCGTACACGTGGTCACGGGTGAGACGCTGGAGCAGCTGAGGGCCGAGCTGCCCGCCAAGTTTGGGGCCGGCGAGATCGCGCTCGATTTTCCCTACGACGGTCAATACGAAGGGGTCTATAAAGACCGCCAGTTTGCGTCGGCGACGGCGCTCTACGATTCGCTGGGCATTGCGCGTGAGCAGAAGGCCGAGCGCAACGCCTGGTTCATGCGCAACTTCAGTTTTTTTGACGCGCCTGCGGTGGCTTTCTTTACCTTGCCCACGGGCTTTGGTCTGCGCGAGGCCTGTGACCTTGGCATGTTCGCACAGACCGTGATGCTGGGGCTGACAGCGCATGGCTTGGGGTCCTGCCCCCAGACCGCGTTGGCTTTTCTCGCCAACGTGATTCGGCCTACCTTGGGGCTCGGTGACCACGAGCAGCTGATGTTTGGTATGAGCTTTGGTTACCCCACCGACGCGGCGGTGAATGAGGTGTGCACAGATCGGGCGGCGTTAGACGACGTAGTGACCTTCCACTCCTGATGGCTCTCTCCAGCTGATGGCCCTCTCTAGCTGATGGCTCTCTCTAGCTGATGGCTCTCTCTAGCTGATGGCTCTCTCTGGCTGATGGCTCTCTCTGGCTGATGGCTCTCGTTAGCGCCCCGGCGCGGCGAGAAAGTCGGTGATGTTCAGGTTGAAGCCCGACAGCGCGTTGAAGTGAAGCGGCGCCGACATCAACTGTAAATCGTTGAGCCCAAGATGCCTTAAAATTTGTGCGCCGGTGCCGATCAGGCGGTAATTCTGGGGAGGCGCGGGCCGCTGCTCGGCGTGGAGGAGCTGATCCAGATCCTCAAGGATGGTAGCCGGCGTTTCGGCGCCGCCTAGCAGTACCACTACACCTTTTCCGGCAGTGGCAATGTGACTCATTGCGGCGCGATATGACCATCCCGGCGCGCTCGAGGCGTCGAGCTGGGTGCCGAGCAGGTCACGAAGAGTGTTCACCGGCTGCACTCGCACCGGTACCGGTCCAGGCTGGCTCAAATCACCTAGGCTAAGCGCAAAATGCAGCTTGTCGTCGATCAGATCCCTGAAGGTGTGAAGTGTAAAGGGGCCCCACTCGGTCTGGATCGAATCGGCGCTATGCAGTTCGATGGATTGTTCGTGCAGTGACCGATACTCAATCAGATCGGCGATGGTGCCCATGTTGAGTCCGTGCTCTTGGGCAAAGACCTCGAGCTCTGGCCGGCGCGCCATTGTGCCGTCGGGGTTCATGATTTCTACAATCACCGCTGCCGGTGACAGGCCTGCCATCCGCGCCAGATCGACACCGGCTTCGGTATGGCCTGCCCGCTTTAATACGCCGCCGGGTTTCGCCACCAGCGGGAAGATATGCCCGGGCTGACGAATGTCTTTGGGCGTAGCGTTGTCTGCCACCGCCTGCAAGATCGTATGCGAGCGCTGCGCGGCGCTGACGCCGGGGCCGACCTGCTCGGTGGCGTCGATTGACACGGTGAAATTGGTCTCATGCTGGGAGCGGTTATCGCGAACCATCAACGGCAGGTTCAGCTGCCGTGCCCGCTCTGGTGTAATCGGCATGCAGATCAAGCCGCAGGCTTCCGAGGCAAAAAAATTGATGATCTCCGGCGTGATTTTCTCGGCCGCAATGATTAAGTCGCCTTCATTCTCACGATCCTCATCATCCATCAGGATGACCATGCGACCGGCGCTGATGTCATCGAGCAGTGTGGGAATGTCAGACAGCATCGTCAGGCGCTCGGTTAGGAAACGAGCTCAATCGCAACCGCGGTGGCTTCGCCGCCGCCGATACACAGCGCAGCAACACCGCGCTGCTTGCCATAGTGTTCTAGCGCATGCATCAGGGTCACGATGATCCTTGAGCCGGTCGAACCGATCGGATGGCCCTGTGCGCAGGCGCCGCCATGGACGTTAACGCAGGCGGAATCGAGATCCAGCGCGTGCGTTGTCAGCATGGTGACCATCGCGAAAGCTTCATTGATCTCCCACAGATCGACTTCAGAAGCGGACCAGCCTGCCTTAGCCAGCACCTGCTCTGCGGCGCCGATGGGTGCGAGTGTGAAATCCTCCGGTGCCAGGCTGTTTCGGGCGTGCGCCACGATGCGGGCACGCGGTTTGAGGCCATGGCGTGCGATGGCGTCTTCGCTGGCCAGCAGCAGGGCACTGGCGCCATCAGAGATGGAGCTGGAATTAGCCGGTGTGATGGTGCCGCCCTCGGCAAACGCGGGCCGGAGCTCCGGAATTTTCTCGAGGTTGGCTTTGTGAGGCTGCTCATCCACCGACACCGTATGCTCACCGCGCCGGGTGCGGATGGTGACGGGCGCTATTTCCCGGGCGTTAAGACCCTCATCAATCGCACGTTGTGCGCGCGTAAGGCTCTCAATGGCAAAGGCATCCATGCCCTCGCGTGTCAGGCCATGGGCATCAGCGGTTTTTTGTGCAAATGTGCCCATGGCGGCTCCAGTGTAGGCGTCTTCCAGGCCATCGATAAACATGTGATCAAACAGTTTGGTGTGCCCGAGCCGCTGACCCTTGCGCCCGCTCATCAGAATCTGCGGCGCGTTTGACATGCTCTCAAGCCCGCCGCTGACCACGAGCTGGTTGGTGCCGGCGGCGATGCTGTCGATGCCAAAAATGGTGGCCTGCATGCCGCTGCCGCAGGCCTTATTAATTGTGACCGCGCCAGTAGTGCTCGGAATGCCGGCTGCGAGCATAGCTTGCCGCGCGGGGCACTGCTTAAGCCCCGCCGGTAGCACGCAGCCCATGAATACCTCATCGACTGCCTCGGGTGACGCGCTGGCGCGCTCAAGCGTGGCGGCAATCGCAGTGGTGCCCAATTCATTGGCAGTGGCGTCGGCGAGGTCGCCCAACAATCCGCCCATCGGCGTGCGGGCACCATCAACAATCAATACATCTGACATGGAGGAGTTCTCAACAAATACGCGGGCGGGCATTTAGCCCGAACTGCGAGCACCCTGCAAGTTCAGTCGGGGCTGGCGTTTGCCGCAAAAGACTTGTCGCGCACGGCGGTGCGAAATGCGGAGGGCGTCACCCCGGTTTGCTCGCGGAACATGCGGCTGAAATGTGAGGGGTCGTTGAGGCCCACTGCCACCCCTACCTCGGTGATCGACAGATTGGTTCGGCGGAGCAGCGCCTGCGCTTCGTCCAGCCTGCGTTGCTGGAGGTACTGGCCAATCGACACGCCGGTGGCGGATTTGAAGCGTCTGATCAGTGTGCGCGGGCTGACCCCCAATTGTTCAGCCAGCGTGCTCATGGTGCGAGTGATGCGCAGATCCCGGTTCAGCTCGGTTTGCACGTCGGCAATGAGTTCATCGTGGTGTAGATCCTTTGGTGCACCGACCGGAGAGGGGGAAAAGCGCTGTCGAATTTCCGGTGAAAACTGATTCTCGATATGCCGCGCCACCCGGGGTGAGAACAGCTCACCACAGAGATACACCATCAGGTCAGCCACCGAGTTCACGCTGCTCACACAAAACACATTGTCAGACTGGGTGATCAGCTGGCGGCGCTCCAGCTGCACCCGGGGGTAGCGATGCGCAAAGGTGTCGAACCACTGCCAGTGAGTGGTCATCGCTCTGTCTCTCATTCGGCCGGTTTCTGCGAGCAAAAAGCTGCCTGAGCCCACGCTAATCGTCAGGCCTCCTGCGCCGACATGTCGGTCAATGACTGCGATCTGCTCTGGGTGGCGGCGCAATACTCGCTGCGGTTGACGCCAGATGGCGGGCACAATCAATAAGTCAGCCTGAGTCAGCTCGCTGAGTGGCATGGTCGCCAGCGTCAGCCCACTCTGAATTGTGATTGGACCGCCGGCCTGGCTGAAGCAACCAATACTGAGCCGCTGCCAGCCCGCGCGACCGAGTGCCTGTGCCGCACCGGTCAGAATCTCGAGCGGCAGCGTGAGCGACGAGGCCAACATGTCCTCGTGGGTCAGTGCCGCGATGCGAAAAAGCGGGCCCGTATTTGGCGTAATTATCATAATATATGGCGTTATACGCATAGAAATAACTGGTGTCGAGGGTAAACTGCCCGGCTGTCGTTGGCTCCTTGGGAGTCCGTTGTCCTTAGCAAGGTGGAGAACCCATGCTCAGACTGCCCGTCATGGTTGCCGCAGGTGGTATCAACAGCGCTGGCCGCACGTCGCGGCGCCACGCCTATCGGCGCATGATCTGGGATCACCTGTCGGTCCCTGATCAAACCGCGACTGCGGGCGCGTTGGCGCAGATGATGGGCACGGCGGATGCCGACACGCTCCTCAAGCACACGCTGGTGCGCGAAATTGAAAAAGACTGGTTTGATCATCGCGCGGTGCCCTGGCACCGGCGAGCTCAGGTGAGCGCCGATCAAGCTCAGGGGCTCTTCGACTACAACCCGGGCGGCATCGGTGAGGGTGAAGTCGTCGGTGGGCAGACATCGTCTCTGGATGACAAACGGGTTCGAGTCGCGCTTGGGCCCGAGTCTGACGTGTTGCTACCCAGCACCCGTCTGTTTGACGTGAGCAGCGCAGGGCAGTTGCCGACCGGTTTCAACCCAGGGGATCTCTACCCCTCGCGTAATCATCCCCGCGCAGTGCAGATGACCGTATTTGCTGTGTCGGATGCGCTTGCGGACCTGGGGATGGATTGGGCCATGCTGGCCGATAAGGTGCCCGCGGAGGCTGTGAGCGTATACATCTCTAGCGCAATGGGTCAGCTCGACGACGCGGGATCGGGCGGCATGCTCCGCGCGCGTCTGCAGGGGCGTCGCGTCAGTTCAAAGCAGTGCCCATTTGGTTTCGCCGAGATGCCGGGTGACTTTGCCAGCGCCTACGTGCTGGGCACTATGAGTGCGACCGGGCCCGCGCTCGGCGCCTGTGCCACTTTTCTATACAACCTGCGTCTCGGTATCGCTGATATTCGTGCCGGGCGATCGCGCATTGCCTTCGTGGGCGCAGCGGAAGCGCCTGTGAATGTCGAGGTGATGGATGGTTATGTTGCCATGGGCGCGCTGGCCACCGACAAGGGGCTTCGGCAACTCGATGGTCTCGCTGAGGGCGAGCAGGTGGATAACCGCAGGGCCTGCCGCCCTTTTGGCGAGAACTGCGGCTTTACCATGGCGGAGTCGGCGCAAGTAGTGATCCTGATGGATGACGCGCTGGCGCTCGAACTGGGTGCTCCCATCCTTGCCGGCGCGCCGTTTGTCAGCGTGCGTGCTGATGGCGCTAAGAAGTCAATTTCCGGCCCCGGAGCGGGCAACTATCTGACCGTGGCAGAGGCCATGGCAACGCTGCGCAATATCCTGGGTGACGAGCGGCTCAAACATCGCGGCATGGTTCAGGCGCACGGCACAGGGACGCCCCAGAACCGTGTCACGGAATCAACCTTGCTCAACAAGGTTGCCGAAGCGTTTGGTGTCTCAGAGTGGCCGGTTGCGGCGATTAAAAGTTACGTGGGTCACTCGCTCGGCGCAGCGGCGGGGGATCAGCTCACCGCAACACTCGGTATCTGGCAACACGGGATGATTCCCCGCATCCACACGGTGGATGCGCTGGCTGATGATGTGGTCACTGACCGACTCAACTTTGCGCTCCGCGAGCAGGACAGTTCGGAACGGGATTACGCGCTGATCAACAGCAAGGGGTTTGGTGGCAACAACGCGACCGCTGCCCTATTGAGTCCCGATACCACCGAACAGATGCTGGCGCGTGCGCACGGCCATGACGAGATTGCCGCCTGGCGGGAGCGTCGCGAGGCGGTGGCGGCAGCCCAGGCCGCGACAGAAGCCGAGCGGATCGCCGGCAACTGGGCGCCCAGCTACCATTTTGACGAGGGCGTACTCACCGATGCCGACGTCACGGTGACATCTGAGTCCATCGTCTTTGCCGGCCAGACCATCTCACTCAACGGGGGCGTGCCAGAGGGTTGGCAAGTCGACTGAAGCCAGACATTTGCTACGCTAGCCCTGCTGTCATGAAAACGCCGCTGCTATGAAAGCGCCGCGGCTTTGAAGAAGAAGTACTGATATGTCTACCCTCGATACGTTGCTCAATCGTAACTCCCACCCGCGTCTGACCGAACCCGGTCCCGATGCCGATCAGCTACAGACAATTCTGCAGGCCGCTTTCCGTGCCCCGGATCACGGGCGGTTGCGGCCGTGGCGTTTTGTGGTGATTAGCGGGGATCGTCGCTCGGCGTTGGGTGAGTGTTTTCAGCGCAGTCTCCAACTGAAAGGCGTCACCGATGACGCTCAGTTAACGAAGGCCCTCAATGCGCCATTGCGCGCACCACTGGTGCTCGCCGGCCTGCTCCATGCTGTGGATCATGAAAAAATATCCCGCGACGAGCAGGGCCACGCGGTGGCGGCGTCACTCCATGCAGCGCAGCTGGCGGCGGATGCCCTTGGCTTCGGCTGCGTATGGCGCACGGGTGGCTATGCCACCGACCCTCATGTTGTCGAGGCGCTGGGGGGTGACTCCGGTGATGAGGTGATCGGGTTCCTCTACATCGGCACCCGCGAGGGCCCGAGTAAGCTGTTATCTGATGAGCCCCTTGAATCCCTTGTCAGCTACTTTTAAATTGCGCCCACACTCGGGGAGCGCATTGGCACCATGTTGAGAAAACCTTGGCTGCACTTTTTGCTGCTGGGACTAATGTTGTTCGCCGTTGGCGAGCGGCTTTTCCCAGAGCCAAAGCCAGTGTTGGGTCCCCCCAACCCTGAGCGGCTCAGCGCTATGGTGGAGAACTACACGCGTTTCGCCCCCGATGGTGTCAGTCCGGCCCTGTTTGAGCGATTTATTGACACCGAACTGCGAGACGAGCTGCTGTTTCGGGAGGCGCTCAATCGCGATCTCCAGTACCGCGACGCCGCCGTCGAACAGCGGATCATCCGCAATATGCGCTTTCTCGACACCAATACCGCTGCCAGCGATCGCGAGCTGATAGAACAGGGCTATGCGCTGCGGCTTCACCTTACCGATGAGGTCATTCGCAGGCGCCTGGTGCAGATCATGGAGCGACTGATCGTGGCCACCCGACTCAACCCTGCACCGAATGCTGAGGCGGTGGCGACACGGTATCAGCAAGCGCTCGACAGCTGGCGCGAACCCGCGCGGTATACCTTCAGTCACGTGTTCCTCTCAACCGAGCGTGCGGCAGAGATGCCCAGCCTGATGGCGCAGATCAATGCCGAGAACTTAAGCCCCGATGCGGCTCGAATACTTGGTGCACCGTTTTTGTCAGGGTATGCCTTCCGGCGCCAGAGCCCTGAGCAGATGACCCGTGTGTTCGGTGCCGAGTTCGCCGAGCAGGTCAGCGCCACTGAGGTCCGGGCCGGTGCATGGATTGGGCCGGTGTCGTCGGTCTTTGGGCAGCACTATGTCTATATCGAGGCGTTCGAGCCGTCGCGCACGTTGGAGCTGGACGAGGTGAGTGTGCGCATCGAGCGGGATTTGGTCCGCGAGGGAGAAGAGCAGGCCGTTGTCGATTGGGTAGAGGCGGCGATGGCGGGCTATGAGGTGCGGCGCTCATGAGAGTGTGGCTGATACTGTGTAGCTTGCTGATCGCGACCGACGCCGCCGCGCACCGGTTCGCGCCCTCGTTACTCGAAGTGACGCAGCTTTCCGAAATGGCCTTCAACGCTACCTGGAAAACACCGCTGCAAAAGGTGTCGGCGACGCCGATTGAGCCGCGCTTCCCCGAGTCTTGTGAGATCACCTCAAGATCACCCTGGATTCAGGAGGGCACCGGAGAGCTCAAGCAGATTCAATTTGAATGCCCGATGGGCTTGGTTGGGGAGACTGTGTCGGTCACAGGCTTGGGGCAAAACCAGTCCTCCGCGCTGCTTCGCATCACCCTGGCTGACGGTATTTTTCATCAGGCTGTGTTTACCGCCACCGAGCCTGACTTTGTGGTGCCCCAAGAAGGCTCTGCCGGCACGGTGGCCCTCGACTACACGTGGCTCGGCGCCGAGCATATCTGGGCAGGGCCCGATCACCTTCTGTTTGTCATGGGGCTGTTGTTGCTGGTGGGCTGGAACCGGCGCCTCATTTATACCGTCACGGCGTTTACGCTGGGCCACAGCGTGACCCTTGCCATGGTGACGCTTGGGCTCTTCGACTACCCGGTCTCGTTGGTAGAGTTCATGATCGCCTTGTCAATTTACGTACTGGCGGTTGAGCTGGCGCGGGGGTCGGCGGGCGCCTTGTGGCGGCAGCCCTGGTGGTTGGCGGGTGGCTTTGGGTTGTTGCACGGCATGGGCTTTGCCGGTGCGCTGGCCGAAACCGGTCTGCCGCAGTCAAACGTGCCGTTGGCGCTGCTGTTCTTCAACGTGGGGATCGAGCTGGGTCAGCTCGCCTTCATTGCGCTACTGGTTCTGTTGGCGGCCCTCGGCGGTCGCCTGATTGGCGAGCGGGCTGCGGCGCTCAGACCGTTACCGGTTTATGTGCTCGGGGGGCTATCAGCAATGTGGTGTATTGAGCGCGGGCTGGAAGTGCTGGCCTGATCAGAGGTTACCCGGCCATTTTTTCATCGCAATGATCGGATGAAAGGCGATAGCAATACCCTCGTCGATGTGATTTTCGTTTTCCAGCACATCGCGGCGACGCACAAAGGCGGTGCCGCTACGGGTATCCACCGCATCGGTAACATCCATACCGCCCTCGCCTGAGAAGATGCGCTCGAGCTCCGTGTTGAACCACGCGATCCGCATGGTGGCGGCTGCGACGGGGCGAGACCAATCAAATTCCGCGGTGACGCCACTGCCAGCGCCCTGAACGGCGGGCTTTCGTGTAACACCGTCGAAACGCGTCACGCGGTTGAGCCCCTGCTCGTAGTAGACGTCTTTCTCGATGATGTCGGTGAAGACAATGCTGCCGATGTCGGTTTGATCGCGCAGCTGGTCACGCACTGCCTGCACAATCTGGATAAACGATTTTTGATTGACCCGGCTGGTGGTGGGGTCGATAGGATCGCCGTAAATCAGCACGGCATTGTTCCAGCGCTGAGAGAACTCGCGCTGGGCACGAACCTCGTACCCCGCGTCTTCAAGATATTCCTGCACCCTCGCGTCGACAAAGCTCTCGCGCTTTTTCAAATAGTTGCGCGACGGCCCACCGAGGTTCACGCTGGCGATCACCACGACATTACTGTCGAGCTGGTCAAATAATCCTTCTTCGAAGACATTGGTCGGCGTGGTCGGGTTGTAGCCCCCGCCCACCGTTGCGGAACCGCACGCGACAAGCCCCGTCAGCACCAGCGTGGCCAGCACTAAGTGCCACAAAGAGCGCATTGGGCTGGCAATCTGCCGAAAG
This sequence comes from Luminiphilus sp., assembly GCA_016778085.1. GTDB lineage: Bacteria > Pseudomonadota > Gammaproteobacteria > Pseudomonadales > Halieaceae > Luminiphilus. The sequence continues at coordinate 23,990 of JADHQF010000002.1, forward strand.
ACGGCAGGGTGGGAGTCGCGGCTGAGCATGGCGTCATTCCTAATGAGCGGAGCACGTATGCTAACAAAGGAGCAGAGCAGATGAACAATATCCTTTATACGGGGACCTCGGGGCAGGGCCCTGATCTGATATTGCTGCATGGGCTTTTTGGTCAGGGCGGCAACTTGCGCAGTGTCGCCCGGGCGCTCGAGACGGACTTTTGTGTGCACTGTCTGGATTTGCCCGATCATGGCCGTTCGCCTTGGCTTGCAGAAGCGTCTCTGGCGACCTATGCCGCGGCAGTGGGTCTCTGGATGGATCAGCACGAGTTAATGGCGGCCCACATTCTGGGTCACTCGTTGGGTGGCAAGGTGGCGATGGAGCTGGCGCTGACTGAGCCGGGGCGGGTAGAGAAGTTGGTGGTGGCAGATATAGCGCCGGTGACTTATGCCGATCACCACCAAGTGATCCTCGACGCCCTGCAGCAGGTGGCAGCCCGAGGCTGTCAAACAAGAACGGAAGCTGAGGCGCTGCTGGGCGAGGTGATAGACGATCCCGGCGTAGTGGGGTATCTGCTGATGAGCCTCCAGCGCGGCGCTGAGGGTGAGGTGTTCCAGTGGCGCTTCAACTTGGCGGGTTTGGCCAGCGCTTATGGCCAACTGCGCGAGGCACCTTCTGAGACGGCGCCGTTTCAGGGCCACACCCTGTTCCTGAAGGGCAGCGAGTCCGCTTACATACAGGCATCGCACGAGCGCGAGATTCAAAGGCGCTTTCCCTGCAGTCAGCTCGTTACGGTGCATGAGGCCGGGCATTGGCTTCATATCGACCAGCCGGAACAATTCAACGGTGCAGTGCGTGGATTTTTACTCGCAGAGGCGGGCTAAGCAGGCGCCTTCAGGACGGGGTTTGGCGGGTTAGCCGAGGTCGGCGGTGCGAAAATGGTTCGATCCTGAGTCCGATCGATCAAAAGTGTCCACAGATTCTGTGGATAACTCTCTGGATAATTTGTTTAATCACGCCTTCAGGCCCGAAAAGCCGTCTAAATCAGCGAATTGGTTAAATTTTAACCAACCCTTTAAAAGATAGTAAAAACAGAAAGTTATGGATGATCTATGAGCGGGATTGTCCGGTGTGTCATATAAATCCCATAAAAATGTCATCGACACGGCGCGTGTGTATAACCATTCGAGGGCGGGTACTACAGAACTGTGACGCCACGCAACCCCATTTCAGCACTTTTTTAGCCTTCAGGGCAAAAATTTTTCAGTCTCCGCGGTAGCGACACCCAGCGTCACAGGTTTCGCGCACCTCTACCTCAGTGAGTTCGGGCAACGCAGGCTTCAGCCGGGTCCAAATCCAGCGACAGAGATTTTCGCTGGTGGGGTTCTCAAGCCCTTCGATGTCATTGAGGTAGTGGTGGTCCAGCTTTTCCAGCAGGGGATCAAAGGACTGATTAATCACATCGAAATCCATGATCCATCCGGTCTCAGGATCGACTTCGCCCTCGATAGTGATGCGAATGTGGTAGGAGTGGCCGTGCAGACGCGCACATTTATGGCCCTCCGGGACTTTGGGGAGAAGATGCGCTGCTTCAAAGCGAAAATCTGTGTAGAGCTCCATCGCATAATCTCGCAGTGGGGGCGAAAATTTCGCCGCGATTCTACACGTTTTGGGTGGCGCTGAGATGCCTGAGAACGACGCGCTAATGGCCAGAAAGCGCATTGACAGTGGGGGTGCGATCCCTATAATGCCGTGCTCTGGCTCGGGGTGATTAGCTCAGCTGGGAGAGCATCTGCCTTACAAGCAGAGGGTCGGCGGTTCGATCCCGTCATCACCCACCACCCTCTCTGTTGGAGACGGGTCCAAGCCACAACCGATGCAGCTGCTGCATTGTCTACCTGGAGCGGTAGTTCAGTTGGTTAGAATACCGGCCTGTCACGCCGGGGGTCGCGGGTTCGAGTCCCGTCCGCTCCGCCATTTCCCTCAAAGACTTTAGGTAAGCCAATCTGGTGCGGTTTCTAACCCACTGAGGGCGATTCTAGCCCACCAATCTAACCCGCATACCTCCCGCAATCGCCCGCGACAAAGACACCCACGGGGGGCCTGTCAAGGCGTCGTCGCGTGGGGGGTACCGCCCCCACTTGCGAAGAGAAGAATCAGAATCGCTGGTAATACTCACCAGTGACCGCATCTGATGTTCCGTGCGCGTTAGAGCCAACCCAAGCTGACTACGCGTATGGCGTTCCACTCCGCCGCTTTCCCCACCGGTTAGCCCACGGTGCGCGTACGGGCTTCCCAACACATTGGCGCCTTCAGCCAAGCTGTTGGGGCACTCTGCTAATCATTCCGACCCCCTCCAAAGCAAAACTGTCACTGCCACGGAATGACCCCTCCTGCCACGAACGGCACCATTAACTTGAGGGCAAGAAAATGAGTAAGCAGGCAACTGACGCCGAGGTCATGGAGTACCTCTGGCCAACAAGACGGTTGGCTCAACGAGAGCGCACCATGAACAGCCCAAGGATAACGAGCGTAGGCATCGCCGCTGCGTTGCTCTTGTTCAGTGCATTGCTGTTCGGTCAGCGAGCGGAGGCAGGCGCCCATCACAGCTCATCCGCCGAAATTAAACATGAGCGAAATGAGATCTGGGTTTCGCACACGTTCGATCACCGAGCGACTTTCCGGGGTGCTTACGCGCATTGATCACACACTTTTTGATTGATGATTCCAGCTGCTGGATTTGTATCCGGTCCTCGAGTGTAAGGTCCGTCGTTGACGCAATTGATACTGTGGCTGCACATGAGAAGCGGATTTTAAAAAAGCTCCTGTGGTCATTCTCCGCAGGGGAAAGCAGCCTTAAGCGCGCGCCAATGTAAGCGCTCCAATAAGGATAAATCCTGCTCCAGCAATGTAGTTGAGATATCTCTCGTTGATGAACTCTGAGAGAAGCGTGCCAGCGATGACCCCTATGGCAGTGGCAACTATTAATGCTGCAGACGCGCCCCAAAATACAGTCCACTTGCTGACTTCTTTATCAGCCGCAAACAGCATCGTCGCAAACTGGGTTTTGTCGCCCAGTTCTGCAATAAACACCGCGGCGAATACTGTGAAAAACACTTTCAATTCCATGTTGAAAGCGGCTCCTTGAGACCCTAGTTGGGTTCAAATGTACCCGTAAAATAGAACAGGGAGTTAACCGAGATCCCCGGCCATGCTGCGGGAAGCCAAACCCTCTATGCTTGGACTATGAATTACAGCGAATACAAAGCCCTTCAGGTGCTACTTTTTTTCAGCCTGCCCGTCCTCTGGTGCATTTGGCAACTGATTGCCCTAAACCGATCTTCTGGCGAGGCCGACAACCCTGCGTGCGAGGAGGGCCTGGCGAAAGTCCAGGCTCCCGAGCCCGGTAACATCGACTAAGGTGAGGCAATGAGAGAAGTGCCTTTAAGGGAATGATATGGAAAAGAACAGCCGCTTGATTTTCGCCTTCGTTGCTGGGCCCATCGTCATAGGAGTCGCCTACGGCGTTAGCTCATTGTTGACAGGTGGCGACTCTGGGAGCGAGCCAGCCGACGCCGGTATGTCTCTCGCTTACGGTCTGCTGCTCTGGATCGGGGCGCCAGTGGCCTTCGTGGCCGCCTTGCCACTGCTCGCTGGTATCCTCAAGGTCTTCAACAAATCCTGAGCCAGGGTACGCGAGGGCCCCGGCCCCGGAAGTGTCTGTGACCGCCCGGCCTTGATAAAGTCGGTTTACATTTGAGATCGATAGGAAGACGTCTTGTTGTCAATTCGCCAAGCACAGGCCATCGATTTCACACGTATCCTGGACATCAACGCGACTGAAGAAGAGAAGACCAGCCGGATCGATCTAGCCAGAATTGCTCAGCTGGATCGCTGGGCGGACTATCACCGGGTCGCGGTAGTAGACGATGAGATCATTGGCTTTTTGCTGGTAATGGGTGAGGCATCAGACTACGACGGCGACAATTTTCGATGGTTTGTCGAGCGTTACGATCGTTTTCTGTATGTCGATCGGATCGTAATCGATCAGGCGTACGCGGGACGGGGAGTAGGCAGTGCGCTGTACGGAGATCTGATTGAGTTCGCAGCAACTCAAGGCTGCCCCGCGCTGTGTTGTGAAATTAATGTGTCGCCACCTAACCCTGTATCGCATGCGTTTCATGCGCGCTTTGGTTTCAACGAGGTGGGGCGCAGCCCAGAGGCCAATGCGCCCAAGGTTGTCTCCTATCAATTGGCAGCGCTGTAGCATTTAAGGCCTGCCTACCTGTGATTAATAGTCAGCCCCGGGCCTCATTGCAGGGCGAGCCTCGACGTAGTCAAGTTTGAAGCAGGTTTTACCAGCGACCCCAACGCCGTGAATTTAGACGAGGTTGCTTGTATCGCGAGCGCTGATGAGTTTCTGTTAACCGATGCGCTGGTGAGCGGAACTTGTTGGGACATTGTCCTAACCTGGAGGACCGTGGAGCAAAGCTTCTAGATTGTGGAAATAAGGTAAGCTCAGAAAGAATAAAAAGGCGAGCGAGTTAGATCAGCGCAACACTCATTTGCGAATTTTTAGGCTCCACATCCTCAATCGCCACCAATTCCCCAACGGTGTTTAGCGCCGAGAGTAGGTCGCGATCATCTCTGCAGCGCTGCCATTTGCAAAGTTGTTCTATGATTTGGTTTCTAAGGAAGGTTAATTCTGCCGCGAGCAGACCCGCGCGAAGTTCATCGGAATTCATTATTCCCCCAAGCCTGCTGTCTGCGGCTTTTGTTTGAGTAGGCACAATAGCCTACTTGAACAGCGTTTACAGATTTATCTACACCAACCTGAGCGTTAATTATCCCCTTAATGGGGCCAGAGCTAGGCTACTGTTTCTGCGTTGGGCCGGGCGCTAGCGGTTTGCCGCGACCGTACGGATCTTGTCCCGATACACCATCTGGTATCTGCGTGATTTTATGCCCGGCTCTCAGAAAAGCCTTGGTTTCCTCGGCTATCGACTCACGCTTTGCGTCAGAGGATAGTTTGGGGGTTGTCTTCATTGTCACGCTGGTCCGCCTTCTCAGTTTTCTTCAGCCGCTTAGCCTCTCGCTTCTTTTGCTTGGCGACCTCGCGCTGTCTCTTCTCAAACGAATAATTAGTTTTTCTCATATCTGAGGCTCGAGCAGGGCAGAAAAATTTCGCAGGGATGCTGTGATGGCTCAGACTCCAGTGATGGTGATCACCATCTGCACGTGGGGAGTCAGACAGAGGAGAGAGCGTAGCACCAACCGCTTGTTCAGACCACTTTTAACGCCGATGTGCGCCTGCTTCGACTCAAAGACCCTGCAAGAGTCAATCGAGGACGAAAAGCGGGCGTCTAAAAACAGGATTGATAATCCCGATTGGCAATAAGGCATGGCCGCGTTCGCAGAAAAGCGCAAGACCGTGTTTAATCGCGACAAGGGATAAGGAGCGAGTCGACAGACGCTGTGACTTGTTACAGTTCCGGAGAAAACAACCGCAGTGAATTGTTTGAAAAACGCCCTATGAAAACAATTTTTGCAGCCTCTTTGTTCTGCCTGTTGGCAGGGTTTTCTGCCGCCAAAACGGATGCCGCGAATGCAGATGAGGGCAACGGTTTAAGCCTTCTAAACCGAATAGATTACTCTCCGTCTTTGACGACCTCCGGCCAACCAACCGAGGCTGAACTGGCGCTGATCGCAGCGGCCGGTTACGACCAGGTCATTTTTCTGGCATTTACTAGTCACCCCAAGGCAGTCGCTCATGAAGACGATATGGTGAGAGGGTTGGGGGTCCAGTTCATTCACATACCGGTCGAATGGGAATCTCCTAGTCTTGGGGATTTCGCCGCCTTCGCCGCGGTGATGCAAGCGCACGGCGGCGCCAGGACGCTGGTGCACTGCGAGGTGAACTTTAGGGCGTCTGTCTTTGGTTTCCTATATCAGGTCCTTTACGAGGGAGCTGATCTGGACGAGGCGATGTCACTTATGCAATCGATATGGGTGCCAAATGCCACATGGGACGCGTTTATCGCGCGTGTTATGGGCTATAAAGGGATTGATTATCCGCCGCTCTAGCACCACAAGCCCCGTCGCTGCCTGTGGCCGCGGTGCGGGGCGGCTCGAAAGGTCCTATCTTTTGCAAACGCGTTGATTTAATTTCAGTGGCGTCAATTTCGTAAATCTAATGGTGGGGGCAGCAATGAAGAAGCTTAATGTGAGTTTGATGGCAGGAATCATGGCGGCGGTGTCTGCGCACGCAGCCGATGAGTCGGTTGTGATTGGCGATGTGACGATGCCTGCTGTAGAGAGCAGCACCGCATTTCAGCAGGTGGAAAAGAAGCTTGGCAAGTGGGAAGGCAAAATGACTCAGGGCCTGACCGGCGCGGTTATCGATGTGTCCTATGAGTGGCGGCTGACCTCCGGGGGCAACACCATCACCGAGACGCTGGTTGAGGACGGGGTGGAAATGCTCACCACCTACAGCGACGACAAGGGCGAGCTGGTGGTGAAGCATTACTGCGCGCTGGGAACTCAGCCTGTGTTTAGCGTCAGTAGCGTGTCAGATACCGAGTTGGCGCTGGCCCTCGATGAATCAGCTAATGATCTTCACGCGGAGCATGAGAGCTTTGTGACGTCAATGAAGTGGACCATGCAAGAGGATGATAATAGCTCCATGCTTTTTACCAACACCATCATGCTTGATGGCGAATTAACTGAAAACTCCGCAGTGCTCACCAGAGTGGAGTAAATCGCTGAAATCGCCTTAGGCCCCAACTGACCTGAGGCGAATCTAGCGGGGAATTGGCTGGCTCGCTTGCGGCAGCCGGACCTGCGTCACTCGGTTGGCGTTGTTTCACCGCAGAATCTTTTCCGTCTCGTGGCGAGGCACGTCAGTACTGCCCAGCCTGATTGGGAAAGTTCGCTGACATACTTGACCAAGTGTTGGGCGTGTCTGGTAAATCACTCTCCGGCGCTCCGCGCTTTAATGTCTCCTCAGGTTTCAGCAACAGGAGACAGCCGATGAAATCACTGATTACAGCCGTACTTTGTGCAGCAGGCGGCTCTGCCGCCATGGCAGCCCCGGGCAGCCTTCAGCCTAGCAATGCCGATGCCAGCTTAAGGTCTGTGATTGAGCAATTAGGGGGAGGATCTGATACCAGCACCTCAGACCTGTCACAGCTATTAACGAGTTTGTTGGGGCTTTCTGGAGAGGGTTCGGCGGATCTCGAGGCGTTGGTGGAGCAGCTGGCGGCGCTTGATTTTCAGGTGCTGGCCGACGAGATTGCCGCGCTACGCGATAGCTTGGGAATGTATCGCTACAGCTATGTGGGTGTGGCTGATGCGCTGGTCACGGAAGACGAGGGCGTGCCGGCTTTCTGGAATCTGTCAGACATGTGCCAGGCGAACTTTGGCGAAGGCGCCCGTTTGGCGCGGACCAGTGATGTTGCCTACCTTCTGGAGGGCGGTGATTTCCCACTGGCAGGGGTCGATCGGGCCATTTTTAAATCAAGCCTCCCTATTCCCTTTGGGGACGGCCTTTACGACACCTTGGTCAATGCAAAGGTCGATCTTGACGGCGTGGTGATTTACGACGGTGCCGCTGACCGCTTTGTCGCCACGGATCCCACGCAGTCGGCAAATCCGGCCTGTAGTGCGAGAGGCGGGTGACAGCAGATCAAAGCCTGATTGGATTGGCCCTCATTTCTCACCTAGTATGGGTCGGGCATTGAGGGCCGACTTTGTTTATGAACTTGCGTTATCAACAGCAAGACTGCGACCTAACCCTCCGGGAAGGTGTCGCCGAATACCGCGCATATCTTGATGCCATCGGCAGAAAGGCCATGGTCGATCGCCCAGATTCTCGTTTAATCCTTGAGCACGATGCGACGCATGTGATGTTTGGCATGGACACGTCGTTGGAGCAGGAGGCCGGTCTCGATACCTGGCTAATTTTTGGATGCCAATACCAGTGGCGATACCTGCGCGGTTATGGCCAGCTCCCCGAGATTAAGGCCTTGTACAAGGCGCTCATCAAGGAAAACGGCTGGTGGTTGTTTCCCAAGCTTTACTGGAAATGCCTGGGGTTAAAGTGGCGGATTATCAGGCGTACCCGACGCATGACCCATAAATGGCCCTTTCAGTTCCCCGAGGAATGGCTGGATCAGTCTGTGACCGCGTTGAGAGCGCAGCACGGCATCAGCATTCTGACGGAGGAGGAGCGCGCCACAGGTGACCTGCTGGAGTGGAGCGGACAGTACTGAGCAATCGGCAGCGAGTCGCTCACCAGAGCGGCGTGAAGCTCGTCAGCGACATCGCGTTACCCCAATTGAAAAATAGGCTCGACAAGCATAGCGTAGGCACAGTCAAGCACAGCAAAGAATCACGACAAGCAAGCACAACAAAGAAAAGGGGGGAATTCAGCATGTCGATCAGATCATTCATTGTTGCGGGCATTTTTTTCGCGCTAGCAGGGTGCCAAGCCGACTCGGGTAAACAGGATGCCGCGGTCATCGCGGCTGCGAAAGCGGGCTACGACGCCTTTGCAACGGGCGACATGGCAGCATGGGCGGCCACGCAGGCACCGGATGCACAATGGGAGATGCCCAAGGGTTTTCCCTATGGCGGCAATTACGTGGGTCCTAAGCAAGTGATCGATGAGGTCTTCATGCCCATCGGTGAGCTCTGGCCCGACTTCAAGGTCGAGCCCACGGCGTTCCATGCTGCGGGCAACGTGGTCTTTATCGAAACTAAAATGACGGCGGGTGGTGTCACCAGTGACTCCATTCATAAAGCGGTCATCGAGAATGGCAAGTACGCCGCGTTTCAAGTCTACGACGACGCCGGCTTCATGATGGCCCACTCCACCGCCGGCGCGAGCATCGGTAAGCAATATTTTGATAACGGCTCATCCAAGCCCTTGTTGCAAGGCAGTGGCGCAAACGGACAGGTCTGGATGGATTATATCGCCGCACATAACGCGAGGGATTTTGGGGCCATCGCCGCGATGAACACCGAGGATTTCCGGGGGATCGCAGCCCACGGTGAGGTCGTGGAGGGCAACGCCGCCCACACTGACTTTTTGCAAAACTGGGTCGCCACTGAGAATCCCCGTTGGCAGGTGTGGTGGGTCATTGCCAATGACGGAGAGAACGCCGACGGCGTCATGGAGGAATGGCTGGCCACCGGCAACGTGGTCACGACCACCGGGCCTGACGGCACCGAGCGCAGGGCCTACGAGACAATCGATGTGTTGCTCGAGAACGGCAAAGTCAAAATGCTTAATGTGGCCTCTCAAACCATGCCTGAATAGCGGCTAGCGGCTTGACCTCAAGCACCACTGACGTACATTGACAGGCGTCCCCGCCGAATAGGCGGGCCGCTAATAAGCATAACAAGGAGGTGAATCCATGATCACCGTACTCAAGAAATCAGGGCTGCTCTGCGTGATGTTGCTGACGGCTTTTACGCAATCGGTTGTAGCGGAAGATCTTCGTATCATTGGCGAGGATAAAAGCTTTGTCGCGACCCTGCCTTCCGGTGAGACCATCACCATTACCCGTCAGATGACGGATTGCGCCAAGAACAAAGGCTGGTTGCAGCCGCTGGTCCCCGAGCCGGGCATCGTGCCGGTGACAGAAATAGAAGTGTTGAACGCCATCAGCGATCCCGACACGATCCTGGTCGATATGCGCACCGAGGAATGGTTCCTCGACGCTACGATTCCCGGTTCCGTCAACATTCCCTATACCGAAGTGGCCATGCGTATGGACGAGCTTGGGTGTAGCAAGAGTGACGCGGGTTGGGACTGCAGCAACGCCTCGAACGTGGTTGGCTTTTGTAATGGCCCGGTCTGCCCTCAGAGTCCCACCGCAATGAAGGCGATGATTCGCGATGGCTTCCCCGCTGAGAAAATCCACTACTATCGTGGAGGAATGCTCGACTGGGACGCGCTGGGGCTGACCACTGTGGAGGGCGACTTCGCTTTCTGATTGAACCTGCCGCGCTCCGGTCATTGATGAACCCCGGGGGTTGCTACTCAGCGCCGCCCGGATGACCGGGAGAGCGGTTTGCTAGCTACGTTAGATTGGTGGGTGATCGGGACCTATCTGCTTCTGTTGCTCGCACTCGGCGGGTTTCTCTCGAGGCGCCAGCAGTCAGGTGCGGATTATTTCGTAGCTGGCCGCAGCGAGCGGCCTTTCAGTATCGCGCTGTCAGTGCTCGCCACCCAATGTTCTACTAACAGTATTCTCGGTGCCCCAGCCTTTGTTGCCTTCGCAGCCGGAGGGGGGCTGGTTTGGTTGCAGTATGAGCTGGCGGTCCCGCTGGCAATGATCTTCACCATGATATTTGTGATCCCGATGTTCCAGCGGCTTCAGCTGGTGTCGGTCTATGAATATCTGGAGCGACGCTTTGATCTGAAAACCCGACTGTTGTTGAGTGGCGTGTTTCAGGTACTGAGATTACTGGCGGCGGCCGTCACGATTTATGGCGTCTCGGCGATGATTGATCTCATCACCGGTATCGGTTTTTTGGCTTCTGTGCTGATATTCGGCGCTTTTACGGTGCTGTATGACGTGCTTGGGGGCATCCGGGCGGTGATCTGGAGCGACGTATTGCAAATGTCGGTGCTGGTGAGTGTGCTGGGGTACCTGCTCTGGCTGCTCACAGGGGATGCTGGTGGCCTCAATGCCATGTTGGGTAGTGTCTCGGGAGACAGGCTGGCGGCGCTGGACTTTGGTCATCACGGTCTGGGAGACGGTCACGACTTCGCCTTCTGGCCAATGCTGATCGGGGGCTTTTTTCTCTACGTCTCCTATTACGGCTGTGATCAAAGTCAGGTGCAGAGGCAACTGTGCGCGAAAAACCAAAGAGATGGTCAGACGATCCTGCTGCTGAATGGTTTGCTGCGCTTTCCGCTGGTGCTGCTCTACTGCCTGATAGGGGTTGGTATAGCGGTCTACGCGGATACCCATACCGAATTTGTGACCTTGCTGCCTGACACTGACGGCCAGCCCAACTACAACATGGCCTTGCCGCTGCTGTTCCTTATGGAGCTGCCCGAAGGCTTAAAGGGGATAGCCATCGTGGGGGTACTGGCAGCCGCGATGTCGTCGCTGGATTCGGTGATCAACAGCCTGTCCGCGGTGACAATGGAGGATTTCATCAAGCGCTGCGGCTGGGTCTCGATGGGCTCGGACCGTGTGGAGATACTGTGGAGCAAGGCGCTCACGGGGGTGTGGGGCGTGTTGGCTATCGTGCTCGCTTTTTGGGTTGATGATATTGCCAGTACGGTATTGGTGGCGGTCAATAAATTGGGGTCTTTGATCAACGGGCCCCTGCTGGCGGTTTTTGTGATGGGCTTGCTGACCCACAGGGTAACAGGGCGGGGCGCGAGGATCGGCTTTGCAGCAGGATTTATCAGTAATCTTTTACTGTGGTTGGGTGCGCCAGGGGTGTCCTGGCTGTGGTGGAACGTCAGCGGGTTTTTGATCGCGGTCGCTATCGGAGTGCTCAGCAGTCGGCGCGAAGCGGAGTGGGTCGCCGCCTCCGATACTATCTGGACGCCAGCATTTTTCATTGGTCAGGGCTTTGAGCGGACCTGGCTGCTGGGTTACCTCACGCTCGCGGGTGGGACGTGCGGATTTTTGCTGGTGTTGGCTGTGTTTGGCCTGCGGTGACGGTTCGCCGCGGCAGAGAGGAAAAAGGGCCAGAGCGCAGGCTCTGACCCTTGCGCTATGTTAGCCGCCCATGTTGCCAAAGACCGCCATATCGACTGTCACGATATTTTGCTCAATGGTTCGGATGCCGTCGACTTCCTTAACAAACTTCTGGAAGTCCTTGTCTGCGCGATTGGCAGCCATCTGCGCCATGACTGCTCCAACACTCTTGCCGGTTACTGAGACAACATGCGTAGTATCGCCGACTCCACCCGCTGGCATGGCAAATAGCATGGTGTCTGTTTCACCAATATCAGTACTGCCCATCATCTTTTGGAAAGCTGAGGCGTATTTTGCAGGGTCTGAAACTGAAGCAAAGACGTAGAGGCTTGCCGTGCCTGGACCAAATCCGATCTGGTTTTTCATCGAACCGAGGCCGGTGGATTCGAACATTGAAGAGGTCACCACTTCCACAGCGCCGCTTACCTCACGCTGAAAGGTTGCAGCATCCTCTGATTGAGCGTTGATAGCGAATGCGGCATCCATTGCCTCGTAGGACGGATACACAACAGAAACAATGTGAGAAATAGGGCTTTCTCCTCCAGCGACGACCTGCCTCAAAATGGCAACGCCAGGATTTTGCTCGCCCGTGGGTGAGCTCCAGTATTTGCCCATAGCCGCAGCAAATGCTGCAGGGTCAGAGACATCCAGCCCATAAACCATACCTACGGGTGCAGACGGTGCCGCGTGATCGTCGGCGTGGGCGAATGTGGCGCCGAGGGCCAGCGCCATAGATGCCAAGATGCTGATTAATGTTTTCATAATGTTCCCCTTTATTATGTGGATGAAAAGTTGCTCAAAAATAAGGGCCGCTTTGTGCGACAGCGGCCAGCAGGTGTTTTTTTTCAGGGTCTGTTCATCACCTGGGATAGATATACTCGGCTGGAGTCACAGGCCACAATGTCACCGTAGAGAGCATTCCAGGCACTGCCCAGCCCTTCATTCCACGACATGTTGGTGAAGTCGGCGTAGGCAGACAGCGTCGGATAACCCCTGATCCATTTGAAGCTGATGGCGTTCTCAAGACCAGCAGGCGCCCCGGCGCGCGGCCACAGTTGTACTTCGCCAAGGTCGGCACCGGTGAGTCCTCGCGCAGACATCTCTTCGGCGAAGGCGATATTGGCCACTAGCAGATCCGCATCACCCTTGCCCTCTTTATAAAAGCAGTCAGAAAACTCGGTGACGTGATTGCCCAGCGTCCAGTCTTCCGCGGGAAAGACGTCCCAGGCGCCCCACTCGCTGTGCGAGCACTGCTCAAGGAATTTATTCGCTTCGACAAACAGTTCGGCGCCGTGCTCCGCGCGCTTGTCCATGTCAGCGCCGTAGTCGGCGTAGTTCTCCCAATAACCCAGCCACGTAAACTCGGTTGGGTATTGCCCATCGGAGAACTCAGGCCACATTAGTTGGCCAACGTGGTTTTGAAATGCATCGTGCTCTTCGCCCCAGGCGTTGACCAGCGCAGCATGCTTCATAGACATCTCGTAGCCATTGACGCCGTCCTTGAAGCTGCAGCCGTAAATTTCGACCGGGTTACCCATGCTCCACTCAGGGTTGCCGGTAGCGTGGTTGTCAGCGAGTGCCAGTGGCGCGGCGATAATGCAAGCCACACTAACTAAAGATGGAATGTTCATAGATATCTCTCCTCGTGAGAAACCGGGGGGCGCCGCGCCCACAGTGAGTAGGGCGACGTCCCTCGACAGGTGGTTAGTGAAATCAGGGACGGTGCAGCACCGTCTCGATGTTGAGTTGCTCGCCGGTGCAGTCCGCGTAGTTTTGGTAGTACTCACGCAGGCCTCTCCAGCCACCTTGTGCTTCCATGGCCCGTCTGCCCATGAAGGATTCCAGATCAGGATAGATGGCTAAATGGGCAAAATCCCCCGGGGCGTCAGCGGCGCCGGTGTGAGGGAACATGAGTGCCCAGCCGATCAAACCACTGGGATCCTCACTGATCTCTGCCACGTATTCGGCGTGCTTCTGCGACAGTTGCTCAAATCCGACCTTGGCCGTGCACCAGTTCCAGGCAACGTAGCGCTCATCGTCGTTCTCCAGCGCTTCGGTATCGGCATACAGCACCTGGCCGTGCGCCTGCTTCACATGACAGACCGCCAGAGACTGCCAGCGCTCGTTCAGCGCCATGCCGTCCTCCGAGGTCAGCCACAGATCCCA
>JADHQF010000003.1 GCA_016778085.1 Luminiphilus sp.
ATCACATCACCTGCTCTGCGAACGACAACCGTATCGCCCACCTGAACACCAAGGCGCTCAATCTCATCGGCATTGTGGAGCGTGGCATTACTGACAGTCACGCCCCCCACAAACACGGGCTCGAGGCGAGCAACCGGCGTAATCGCCCCCGTACGACCCACCTGAAAATCGACGCCCAACAACTGAGTACTTACCTCCTGGGCCGGAAACTTGCGAGCAATCGCCCAGCGGGGTGCTCTGGAGACAAAGCCCAGCTTCTCTTGCTCCGCCATGCCATTGATCTTAAAAACAATGCCGTCGATATCAAAAGGCAACGTGTCGCGCTGCCGGGCGAGCGCTTCGTAGTAGTCGTCACAGGCGGCTATGCCGCTAACCGTTTGCATGTACTCGGAAATTGGCAGGCCCCACTCGCTGAGCCGGCGCAAGATGGCGTCATGAGCAGCGGGCAAGTCACCCTCTACCGCACCCACCGAATAGGCGGTAAAGGTCAGCGGTCGTCTGGCGGTAATCCGAGAATCCAGTTGCCGGAGGCTCCCGGCAGCCGCGTTTCGCGGGTTGACGAATACCTTTTCATCGGCGGCTCTCGCCTGCGCATTCATTCGCTCAAAGGCGTCTCGCGGGATCACGACCTCGCCCCTGACTTCAAGGTACGGCGGCACACCCTCTCCAATCAGAATCAAAGGCACGTTGCTGATGGTGCGCACATTCGCTGTGATGTTCTCACCGCGGGCACCGTCACCGCGAGTCGCCGCCAGCACCAACGCGCCGTGTTCGTAGACGATACTGACGGCCACACCATCCAGCTTGGGCTCGCAGCAGTAGGCCACATCGCCAGCACCCAGCCGCTCCGTGACGCGGCGATGGAAGTCGTCCATGTCTTCGGAAGAAAACGCATTATCAAGGGAGAGCATCGCCAGACGATGCTCCACGGACTCAAACTCACTCAATGGCGCCGAGCCGACGCGTTGAGTCGGTGAATCAGGCGTCACCAAATCTGGAAACTCCCGCTCGAGCGCCTCCAGTCGCTTCATGGCCTGATCGTAATCCGCGTCTGGCACCACCGGCGCATCGCGCTCGAAATATGCCTCCGCCCAGTCCAGAAGTTGGGTTCTGAGGGCTGCTACTTCCTCAACCGGTGAGGTGTTCACAGATCAGTTCCGACGAACGAGCAGGCGTCTTTCAAGTTCCCGGATCTGCTGACGCATATGCTCGAGACTCTGCCGGGTGATCAGGCTCCGCGTCTCATCCTGGATATCGCCACCGAGACTTTTGGCGACGACCTTGCCCGTCTCGTACATGTAGTCAAAGGCCTTCAGCATGTCTGCGGGGCCCGGCAACGTGACAAAGAACATCAAACCCCGGGTCTGTAGCGGCTCCATGTTGTCAATATCGAACACGCCGGGTTTCATCATATTGGCGACGCTGAACTCAATTGGGCCCCGTCCTGACGCGCGTTCGTGACGATGGAAAAAGTCCATATCACCAAACCGCAGGTCACAAGCCAGCAGAACTTCAAGAATGTCAGTACCAGAAAAGCCCTCCTCCGCCTGCGCCACCACATACAGTATGAAAACGTGAGTATTAGCCCCTCGCGGCAACCGTCCGTGCTCAGGAGCGTCTGGTTCCGGCGGCTCATCGGGCTCAAGGGTATCGAGCCAATCGACGGTGCCGGACGTATCGGCATCGTCAGTCAGCAGTTTCTCGGCGGCCTCGGGCGCTGGCTTCACGGTTCGTCGGCGCGAAGCCGGCTCCGCCTGCTCTTTCGCCTGCGACTCGGCAGTGATTTCGCGAGCCACAGTCCGCTCGGCCGATGCGGCTTCCTCTAATGTTTCTGCGTTTGCAAGGGGGGCGGCAGCGTCAGTGGCTGATCTGGAGGTCCCAGCGCCGGCTGCCGACTCGACGGCATCGGGCTTA
Organism: Luminiphilus sp.; assembly: GCA_016778085.1. Lineage (GTDB taxonomy): Bacteria > Pseudomonadota > Gammaproteobacteria > Pseudomonadales > Halieaceae > Luminiphilus. The sequence continues at coordinate 1,915 of JADHQF010000003.1, forward strand.
CTCAGCGCTGGATCATCGCTGGCGGATTCGGTACTGGCGGACGCACCTACCGTTGACCCTGTGTCGCTGGTCTCGACAAGCTCGGCCGCGACCGCAACATCAATCGGATCCGGCGCGGCTTCATCTCGCGAGGGTGATTGCGCCCGATCGCGCCCAGCGGCTGAGGCTTCAAATGTTGGCGCCGTCGCCTTCGGGTCAATCTGCAGGTCATCTCGATGCACAATCCGTGCACCGCCGTTAGGCAACTCGGTCAACAAGTTAAAGGCGTCATCGTCGTCAGACAGCGGAGCAGCACGCTCAATGCGGGCATTCAGCTTGATCTCCGCCCGTCTCTCACCCCAATAGCGCCGGACCGCGTCGATCAACACCGCGGCAATCATCATCCCACCGATGAGGATCATCCAGTCTCTTATCGACAACTGCTCCATAGGGCAATCCCTAGCTGGCGGCCAACTGCGCGGCCTTTTCGACGTCCACGGTTACCAGACGGGACACGCCGGGCTCTTGCATGGTAACCCCCATCAGTTGATCAGCGGCCTCCATGGTGATCTTATTGTGCGTGATGAAAACGAACTGCACCTTCTCTGACATCTCCCTGACCATCCTGGCGTAGCGACCCACGTTGGCGTCATCCAGCGGTGCGTCGACCTCGTCCAGCATACAAAAAGGTGCCGGGTTCAATTGAAAGATGGAAAACACCAGCGCAATTGCCGTCATCGCCTTTTCTCCACCCGACAGCAAATGAATCGTGGAATTTTTCTTGCCGGGCGGTCTGGCAAAAATCGCGACGCCGGTATCAAGCAGGTCGTCCCCCGTCATCTCCAAGCAAGCGGTACCGCCCCCGAACACGCGTGGGAACAGCTCGGCAAAACCAGTATTGATTTGATCGAAGGTGTCCTTGAAGCGCTGCCGGGTTTCCTTGTCGATTTTTCGAATCGCCGACTGTAGCGTTGCCAAAGCCGCCACAAGATCATCATTCTGCGCATCCAGATACTGCTTTCGCTCAGAAGCCTTCGCATGCTCATCAATAGCGGCAAGGTTAATGGGGCCGAGGCGATTGATGCGGGCTCCGGCCCGGTCCACCTTTTCTTGCCACTCAGCCTCGCTGGCCTCTTCAGGCAGCGCCGAGGCAATCTCCTGAGGGACTGCGTCGCGCTTGGTAATTTCTTCAGCCAGGGTTTCTAATCGAACTGAGGATTCGGTTTCCTGCAGACGCAGGCGCTCTATATTACTCTGGATGCCCTGGACAGCCTGTTCCTGCTTCATCCGTGACGCCTCAAGCTCACGTAATGAATTGTCGATCTCGCCAACCCGCGTGCGCTGACTGTTCAGTTCGCCCTCTGCGACCAACCTCTGCTCCAGCAACTCAGTCAGTCGCGCCTTGTTCTCCGCGTCGGGGTCATCACTCTGAGGCAGGGTGCCCGTGAGTTCAGTCTCCCGGGATTCCAAATCACGCAACTGCGCCTCCATTCGCCCGATACCTTCTTTAAGTGTCTTCACCTGGGTATCGAGATTCTGGCTTTGTAGCTCAGCCCGCACGAGGGCGTCGGAGGCCTCACGCGAAGCCTCGCGCTGTCGTGTCAGTTGCTCGGTCAGCGTCGTGCGCTCGCGTTGCAGGCGCTCGCGCTCATTGCGATCGAGTTCCATTTGGTCCAGCGACTCAGAAAGGTGCTTCCGCGCGTCAGCCAGATTCGACTGCTCCTGCTCGTACTGACGTTGGGTCTCTTCAATGTCCGACTTCAGGCGCTTACGGCGTTGCATCACCTGTTCGACCTTGGTGGCGGCAGCGCGCTGCTCTGCAACAAGTTCCGCCCGCTCGTTGACTGCCGTCTGCTGCGCCTTCTGCGCCTGGGTAGCCTGCTTTTCCAGCTCGACGCGCGTCTTCAGCAAATCACTGATCCGCTTTTCAAGCTCGTCGGCCTCCGACCGTTTGCCCTCGAACTCTGACTGCAGTGCTTCGAGCTGGCTCTGCCGAGCAAGCATCCCTGCCGCGGTATCCGACTCTGACCGGCGCCGGTGCCACCCCGCTCCCAGCCAATGCCCATCGGGCGTCACCACCGACTGTCCTGGCGACAAATCCTGACAGAGGCGCTGCGCCTCATCAAGATTCTCCGCTACCAGCACAGACTGCAGCCAACTCCTCACACGCGCAGGACCTCTCACGTGGGCCGCCAGAGTGCCAGCCACGTCGCCCGCCAATTGCAGTTTGTTGTCCACCACGAAGGCACCTGATGGCAACGCGGCAATCCCGGCCAGCCCTCTCACATCGACTTCCGCTAGAAGCTGCGCGGATAACGCCTCTCCCAACACTTGCTCGATCGCCGTTTCCCAGCCAGCATCGACTTCGAGGGAGGCATAGACCGTGCCGTCAGATTGTAGAGATTCGGTTTCTATCCAGTCGCCCAACGCGGCACGCTCCCGGTCATCGGAGGCCGCTTCCTGCAGCGCGGTCAAGGATGCAATGTGCCCTCGCCTCTCCTGAAGCGCAGCCCTGATATCGTCCTGCTGCTGCCGCGATCGCTCTATCGCCGACTGCGACTCCGTCAACTGACCTCTGAGAGTCGCCATTTCACCTTCTCGGCTTTCAATCTCGGTATCCGCCTGCTCGATCTTTGCTGACAGCGGCGGCACTGCCTCGTCTGCCGGTTCGGAAGACAAAGCTTCCCACTCTGCCTCGTGCTTTTGCGAGCGTTCCTGAAGTTTGGTGAGCACCTGCTCAAGGTAAGCGATGCGGCTCTGCTGCACCTCTGCTGCCTGACTGGGCTCTCGCGCCCGCTCGTTAAAGCCATCCCAATTTTGCGACCACTGCTGCATCGCGGTGTCCGCCGCAGACAGCGCTTCTGCGCCAAGCCGCGCCTGCGCTCTGAATTCTGTCAACGCGGGCTCTGAACGCTCCAGCTCGCCCTCCCATTCAAGGAGTCGCTGCCGATCACTATCTAGGAGCTGTCGGGTCTGGTCGAGGCTGCTCCGGGTTTGTTCGAGGTCTCGCTGAAGCTCTCCGCGACGTTCCTGTGCAAAGCGCAACGCCTGCTCAACGCGGGTCACCTCACCGCCGATCGCGTAGTACTGTTCCTGCGCTGTATTCAGCGCATCGGCCGCCTCTGTTTGCTGTGATCGCGCGGCTTCTAGCCCGCTAATGGTATGGGTCACTTCCGCTCGGGCCGCTTCACGCTTGACGTCAAGCGCACCAATTTCACCCGCCACTTGGCCCCGAGAGGCGCTCAGATTCCGCCATTGAATCGCGTACAGTTCGCTCTGTACCGTTCGCTCTTCTGATTTCAGCTCAGCATACTTCTCAGCCGCCCTGGCTTGTCGATCCAGATGCGACAGATTGCGCTGGAGCTCGTCTCGCAAATCGGTGAGACGCTCCAAGTTTTCCGCGGTGCGGCGCATACGGCTCTCAGTTTCGCGCCGACGTTCCTTGTATTTGGAAATGCCGGCGGCCTCTTCGATGAAAACCCGGAGTTCCTCGGGCTTCGACTCGATCAATCGCGACACCACTCCCTGCTCGATAATGGCGTAACTGCGAGGACCCAGACCCGTCCCCAGAAACAAATCGGTGATGTCACGCCGGCGACACTTTGCCCCGTTCAGGTAGTACTCCGATTGTGCCTGCCTGGTGACCACCCGACGCACAGAGATTTCGTTGTAGGCGGCAAACTCACCGGCAACCTTGCCCTGAGCGTTGTCGAAAACCAGTTCGATGGACGCCTGACTGACGGGCTGGCGACTGGTTGTGCCATTGAAAATGACATCGGTCATCGACTCGCCGCGCAGGGTCTTCGCGGAGCTCTCGCCCATCACCCATCTGACGGCGTCGATAATGTTGGACTTGCCGCAGCCGTTAGGGCCGACTACCGCACACATGTTGCCCGGAAACTGAACCGTGGTGGGATCGACAAAAGACTTAAAACCGGCCAGTTTTATGGATTTCAGGCGCATTATTGAATCTGTTTACCCGTCAGTCGCGCTGTTGTCCCACCTCGGGCCCACAGCACTCAAAAACACAACATGTAGTGTATCGACTTCCGGGCAACAACACTATGTTTGATGGCGAAATTCGTCGACTATTCGGTCTGAAGGTTGATTTTGACGGGTTCCCCAAATCCAACCGGCACCGACGGACGGGCTCTCCAGGCGAGCGCGTTATCGCGCCCGGGTTGCCCATTAGCGGACACTTGCACCTCGATCGACACGGCGTTGAAACTCGAAATTTGTTGACCCGCCATGGAGGCGCTGTCATCCAAGCGCACGGTCAGGGGCCAGCTTGATGGCGTTTGTCGTACCACAGCGATCGGCATGCCTGACTCGGCCCCCTCCGGGCGCGCCAGGACAAATAACACGGCGTCGGCCGGCACCGGCTGCTCCCCGGATAGCGAGATCTCGACCACCACGCCTGCTGTGGCAATCGCTTCGGGAAGGGGCTCGCCGAGCTCCTGTCGGGCGCGCTCAATGATCTGGCCGAGCATGTCATGCCCGGGGGAGCCAGGCGGCTCCAAATCCCGAAGCCGCTGCCAGTAAACAATCGCCTGCCGATAGTCTGCCTCCTCAAACGCTGCCATCCCCATCGTGGCTAAAGCGGCCGCCTGCATCGGATCGACCGCCAAGGCCTGCTCGGCACGAGCTCGTGCCCGACGGCTCAGCACACGACCCGAAGAGAGAAATTCAGATTGAGCGGCTTTACCGAGAATCTCGGGCGCTGTTGCGCCCGCTTCAATCAACCGATCGTAATATCGCAACGCCTCGGCCGGCTCATTACCCGACAGATAGTACTCACCCAGCAACAGCGCATAGTCGGCGTTTGCAGGACGCGCCTCTGCGCGCAGCGTGATCCGATCAATGAGCGCCAACACATCTTCAGGCTGCGACTGCTCGATCCGCCCAAGCTGCTCAGCAATTTGAACATCCTCCCAGCCGCCTAGCATCCGGTACATCAGCCAAGCCGCAATCGCAACCGCCGCGACGGCAGCAAGCTGCCCTCGCCCGGAATACGCTGGACGCTGGCGCACCTCCGGGGAGGCCTCCCCAGCCTGGTCCTCAAGCAACCGCAACGCGGCTTCCTCACGAAGCTCAGCCGCCTCTGCCTCGCCCGCGAGCTCGCGTTGACGAAGCCGCAACCAGTCCTCGTTCGTTTCCGGGGCGCCGCCTCGACGCCAGATTCGGGGTAGCCAAATCATCATTGCTGCGGCTGCGACCCATAACAGCAGCGCGAATACGGGAAAGGCGCTATTCAATCGCGAAGCTCCCCGAGTAATCTCGTGATTTCCGCTTGCTCTGCTTCAGTGAGATCAGTGGACCGGGCACTCGGGCGCTGCCTGAAATGAAATAGCAAACCGACAGCGCCCAAAGTCAGCAACAGCCCGGGGGCAGCCCACAGCAAGACCGTATTGCGGTCCACACCCGGGCGATAGCGGACAAATTCTCCGTATCGCGCCACCATAAACGCGAGGATCTCGTCATCGGTCGCGCCCTGCTCCAACTGCTCGTAGAGCACAACGCGCAGGTCCCGCGCGATGGGTGCATTGGAGTCGGCAATATTTTGATTCTGACATTTGGGGCAGCGCAGCTCCTGGCTGAGCTGGTGATATCGCAGCTCGAGATCAGGAGAGGAGAACTCGTAGGTTTCGATCACAGCTAAAACAACCGGCGCGAGCCACAATTGGCCGCAGATCATGGCGCGCATCAGTGCTTTCAGCGCAGGCTTCACTGACCACTCTCCGGACCCGCTGCGACCGCAGGCGGCGCCACCGCCGGAAACCAGCGACTGAAGTCGCGCTTAAAGACTGCCTCGTCCAAGACACCCACATGCCGATGCGCGATATGCCCTGCCGCGTCGAGTACATAGGTTTCCGGCGCGCCGTAGACGCCGAGATCCAGCCCGACCGAGCCCTCTACATCGGACACATTGAGCTGATAGGGATCGCCCAATTGTGCCAACCACTCTCTGGCCTTGACCGGCTCGTCTTTGTAATTGAGGCCGTAGATCGGGACACCCTGTTCGGCGAGGGTCAACAGATACGGATGCTCTACGCGACACGAGTAGCACCAGGTCGCCCACACATTCACCAGCGCGGGTCGCTCGGCCAGCGCTGACACCGAAATCTGGCGGCCGCTTATTAATTCAGTTTGGGCGAAATCGGGGAAGGGCTGCCCCAAACGAGCAGCAGGCAGCTCGGTCGGATCAATCGACAGCCCACGAAAGAGCAGGCCGGCAAGCACGGCAAAGGCAACGAGCGGGATAAACTTCTTAGCCTGCAACAGCTGCGACTCCTGGCTGTGCTACCGGCACATTGGATCGCTGCGATCGGTATCGACGATCGAAGGCAGTCACCAGCGCCCCAAGGCCAATCATCAAGGCGCCCAACCACAACCAACGCACCATCGGCTTATATTGCAGGCGCACCGCCCATGCCTGCTCACCAATCGGCTCGCCCAACGCGATATAAAGATCACGCCACAAGCGAGCGTCGATGGCGGCTTCGGTCATGATCTGCCCACTGGCGAAATAGCGGCGCTTCTCTGGTACCAGCACCGCGATCAGCTCCTGATCACGCCTCACCTCAAATACGGCCTGATCGGCAAGGTAATTGGGGCCCGCCTGCTGCCCCAGACTCATGAGTTCGAAACGATAGGCACCCAGCGTCTCAACATCCCCCACCGCCATTCTCAAGTCACGCTCCTCGTTTTCCTGAGTTACGACTACCGCACCCAAGACCACCGCCGCGAACCCGAGGTGCGCCAATGTCATGCCGAGAAAACTGGGCGTCAATCGGCGCCACGTGAGTCCACCGTCCACGCCGGTCGCGATACGCCGCCACAGATCCTTGACCACCCCTAGCGCCACCCAGCCTGCAAGCAATACGGCGAGTGCGATCCACAGGTTGAAATCATCGCTTCCCAAAAAGGCCAGGACAATCGCCACCACTAACACGCCGAGTCCGGGCACGAGTAGCTCATGCAACCAGCGGCGGGTGGTGTCCTCCCGCCAGCGAGAAAGCGGCCCGACCGCCATAAACGGCATCACCAGCGCCATGAGCGGCACAAACACGGCATTGAAGTAAGGCGGCCCAACGGAATATTTGCCAAGGGAGAACGCGTCCATGATGAGCGGGAACAGTGTGCCGAGCAGCACGACAATCGTCGACACCGTGAACACCAGATTATTGATCATGAGTAGCGACTCACGGGAGACGCCCGAGTAATTCACACGACTGGCAACAGACGGCGCGCGCAGCGCGTAGAGCAACAGTGACCCGCCCACCACCAAGGCGAGAAAGATCAGAATGAATAGACCGCGCTCAGGGTCCGCCGCAAAAGCGTGAACACTCGTCAGCACGCCGGAGCGCACGAGAAATGTCCCCAGCAACGACAGCGAAAAAGCAAAAATGGCGAGTAGCACGGTCCAAGATCGAAACACCCCCCGCTTTTCGGTCGCCGCCAGGCTGTGTACTAAAGCGGTCCCCATTAGCCAAGGCATAAATGACGCATTTTCGACCGGATCCCAGAACCACCAGCCACCCCACCCCAGCTCGTAGTAGGCCCACCAGCTGCCGAGCATGATGCCCAGCGAGAGGAAGCCCCACGCTACATTCGTCCAGGGTCTAGACCATCGCGCCCACGACGCATCGAGGCGACCGCCCATCAAGGCGGCGATGGCGAACGCGAAAGGCACGGATAAACCGACATAACCCATATACAAAAGCGGCGGATGGATAATCAGTCCGGGATCCTGAAGCAGCGGATTCAGGTCGTTGCCATCGAGAGGCGTGTTCGGCAGTAGCCGCTCAAAAGGGTTGGATGTCAGCAGCGAGAACGCGAGAAAACCCACCGCCACCATGCCCATCACGCTCAGCACCCGCGCAACCATCACCAGAGGCAGGCCACGACTAAAGGTCGCGACCGCGGTCATCCAGCCGGAGAGAATGAGCACCCACAGTAAGAGCGAGCCCTCATGGTTACCCCACAAGGCCGAAAATTTGAAGATCGGCGGCAGCAGACTGTTGGAATTGGCGGCAACCACGGCCACCGAGAAATCATCTTGTAAGAAGCTCACTGCCAATAAGGCAAACGCCACTGCAACGAAGACCGTGACGCCCACGGCCAACGAGGGGGCCATATTCATGGCTGCCACATCTCGACGCGCCGCGCCCCACATCGGCACCACGGCCAGCCCAATTGCCAGCACAAAGGCAATAATCAGCGCGACATGGCCAAGCTCGGGGATCACGGTAGGACGGGCTGGCCTTGCGGCGCCGTTTTACCTTCAAGTGCGGCAGCGACCTCGGGGGGCATGTAGTTTTCATCGTGCTTGGCCAGCACCTGTGTGGCCAGCAACATCCCCGACTCATCTAACGTGCCCTCTGCCACAACGCCCTCGCCCTCGGCAAACAGGTCGGGCAGGATGCCGCTGAAGCGCACCGGCACCGAGGCCTCGTAATCGGTCACCCAAAAAGTGGTATCGAGATCCGTTTCACTGCGCTCAATGCTCCCCTCGACCACCATGCCACCCAGCCGGATACTGCGATCCGTTGGCGCTTTGCCCGCCACCACATCGGCGGGTGGATAGAACAGGTTGATGTTGTCCCGCAGCGCAAACGCTACTAGACCAATAGCCGCGCTCGACAACACCACCATAAGACTGACTAGAATCAATCGCTGCTTTCGAACCGGATGCATCAGACGTCAGACCCCATCGCCGTCGACTGAGTGGCCGCGGCTGAGCGGCGTTGCTCTGCCTGAAGCCAGCGCCAGTGCTGCCGAATGCGCTTAAGAGGTAGCCACACCATGAGGACGAGCGGTAACGCTGTAAGGGCGTAGGCCAACCACACGTAGAAGCCGTGGCCGTCCATGTGCCACACCGCGGCAAGTGACTCGAAATACATCAGATATCCCCCACAAGCTGCTTCAACCAACCGGAGTCCCTGTGGTTCCAGAGCAGCTCAGCTCGCATATTCAGTAACAGCGTCAGCGCAAAGAGGCAGTAGAAGGCCAGAATCATCAACAGCAAAGGATAGAGCATGCTCGAATCAATCGCCGACTCTCCGGTAAATTTAATCGACGCGGGCTGATGGAGTGAGTACCACCAGTCGACCGACTTGTAGATGATCGGAATGTTGACCATCCCCACGAGGCTCAGCACAGCGCAGGCACGTGCTGCTGCGGTTTTGTTTTCGTAGGCCTCAAACAGTGCCACCACACCCAGATACAGAAATAGCAGTATCAACATCGAGGTGATGCGAGCATCCCAAACCCACCAGGCTCCCCAGGTCGGCTTACCCCAAATGGCGCCAGTCACCAGCGCGATCGCCGTCAAGACAGCCCCCACCGGCGCCGCGGCGCGCATCGTGACGTCGGCCATCTTGATCCGCCAGATCAGACTGACGGCACCCGCAAACGCCATCACGTAGTAACCGGCAAGGGCCACGACCGCTGCGGGCACGTGAATGTAGATAATCCGATAAGAATTCCCCTGGCGGAAATCTGGTGGCGCCACCAACAGACCCCAGACGGCACCCACCAGCAACAAGGTCACGGTAACGGGCAACAACCACCGGACAAGGGTTCCGCTGAAACCAAAAAACCAGGGTGGTGAACCCAATTTGTGAATGAACGTCCACATGCCCTTAGTATAGCGCCTAACCGCCCTCAATGACGCGCCCGACCGGCGCCCTAACCCATTGCCGAGAGCGAGATCAGCTGTCGAGCGAGACGCGGAGTGCGGCACCAATCGCCAGAGGCGCCACGACCAGTGACCCGAGCGCCAACCCACCGAGCAACGCTAGCCAACTCTCCGGGTTACCACCCAGTACTGCCTCACGAACCGCCGTGGTACCGAAGATCAAAACCGGCACATTGAGCGGAATAATCAGCAGAGACAACAGCAGGCCGCCGCGACGAATGCTGACCGTCAGCGCACTACCCAGCGCGCCAATGAGCGTCAGACAGACTGTTCCCAGCAAGAGACTTACCGACAGAGTGAGCAAGCCCTCGTCTGGCAATCCCAACATCACGCCAAAGAGCGGCGACAGCAACGCCAACAAAAACCCGGTCGCCAGCCATTGCGCAGAGATTTCGGCGAGCGCAGTGACCGCTAGCGGATAGGGTGCCAACGCCAATTGCTCCAAACTGCCATCCTCAAAATCAGATGCAAATAGCTTGGCGCTGACCATTAGGCTAGCCAACAAGGCCACCACCCAGAGGATTCCGGGCGAGAGCGCCGCCAACGTGGTCGGGTCCGGTCCCAGCCCCAGCGGAAATAGCGTAATGACCATGAAAAAGAACAACAGTGGGTTGGCGACATCTGCAGGACTCGTCATGATGCTTCGACCGTGGCGCAGAAATTGCCTCAGGAAAACGACCCTGAGAGACAGCAACGGTTGATCAGACGGCATACCGACCCAAATCCAGATCTTGCTGCAGTGGCCCGAACCGGCTGGGCTGATGACTGGTAAACACCGTCGCACCGCCCGCATTCACGTGTCTGCGAACGCACCCCTCGAGCCACTCACATCCGGCCACGTCGAGCGCTGTAAAGGGCTCATCCAATAACCACAGCGGTGCATCACTCAGCAGTAGTCTGGCCAGCGCCACCCGCCGCTGCTGCCCCGCCGACAACGATCCGACCGGTCGATATTCGTAACCTGCCAGATTCACTGCAGCCAAAGCCTCGCAAATCTGACCTACTGAAGCGGTGACATCGCTGGCCGGGTGCCACCGGAGATTGTCCACTGGGCTGAGACTCGATTTGAGTGCGGAGGCATGCCCCAGATAGAGAAAGGCGCCGGCATAGCGGATCTCGCCGGTCACGCCCAACCTGGCCACCCCCGCTAATCCCCGCAGAAGGCTGGTCTTGCCCACACCATTCGCGCCAACCAGCTGCCAGATTTCACCTCCAGAGACGCTGAGGTCAACGTCACTCAGCAGCCTGCGGTCTCCCCGCTCAATCGCAACCTGAGTGACCTCTAGCAGCATCAGAGATTCACAACGCGGATATCGGGCAGACCTAAACTGCCATCCACTTCGACCTTGAGTCCCTGAAAATCAAACAGACTCTGATCAAGCAAATGAGAGGGCGCGACATTACCCAGCGCTCTGAAGATGGTCTCTGTTCTTCCCGGATATTGTCGTTCCCAGTCGGTCAGCATTCCCTTGATCTCCTGTCGCTGGAGGTTGTCCTGAGTGCCACATAGATTGCAGGGAATGATCGGAAATTGCATGGCACGCGCGTAATCAGCGATATCCGACTCGCGACAGTACGCCAGTGGCCGGATCACCACGTTCCGTCCGTCGTCGCTTTTTAATTTGGGCGGCATGGCTTTTAGCTTGCCGCCGAAAAATAGATTGAGAAAAAGCGTCTCGACAATGTCATCGCGATGATGGCCCAAGGCGATTTTGGTCGCGCCAATCTGCTCGGCAAAACCATAGAGCGTGCCACGGCGCAGCCGCGAGCAGAGGCCACAGGTCGTCTTGCCTTCAGGAATGATGCTACGCACGACGCTGTAGGTGTCTTTCTCCAATATGTAGAACGGCACACCGAGCGTTTCCAAATAATCCGGCAAGACATGCTCTGGGTAACCAGGCTGCTTTTGATCGAGGGTCACGGCCACGATTTCAAAGTCGATAGGCGCACTGGATCTCAGTGAGATCAATAACTCGAGCATGGCATGCGAGTCTTTGCCGCCCGAAATACACACCATGATGCGATCACCAGCCTCAATCATGTTGAAATCAGCGATGGCCTTGCCCGTCTGTCGACGCAAACGCTTGCGCAGCTTGTTGAACTCAAGCCGGTCCTTGCGGGTGTCCCTGTCGTAACCAACTTGGGTGTTGTGCTGATCTGCCTGCGCCATCATTCCTTCCTGCCGTGCCTCGGCGCCTTGAGGGTCATGCGCGCACCGTGGTGCTGCGGATGATATGAGAGACCACTGCGCGGCGCAAAAGGGGGTTGGCAGGACGATTTGGCCGATGACTTGAGTTTTCGCTCGTCTGACAGGACAATCCGTGCCGCTTCCAACCGACTATAGATTGCCCATAAGCAAGGAACCCCTATTATGAAAGCACCTGCACGCGTTACTGTCACCGGAGCCGCAGGACAAATTGGTTACGCCCTGCTCTTTCGAATCGCTTCGGGGTCAATGCTGGGTGATGATCAACCCGTCATCCTGCAGCTGCTCGACATCACCCCGGCGATGGACGCGCTCGGCGGCGTCAAAATGGAGCTCGATGATTGCGCGTTTCCGCTTCTGGCAGACGTGATCTGTACCGACGACCCCGAGGTCGCTTTCAAAGACTCGGATTACGCACTGCTGGTAGGCGCACGCCCCCGCGGTCCCGGCATGGAGCGCAAAGACCTGTTAGAGGCTAACGCCGCCATTTTTGGCGTGCAGGGCAAGGCGATTAACACCGTCGCCAGCAGAGACATCAAGGTGCTAGTGGTCGGCAACCCCGCCAATACCAACGCCCTGATCACCCAGCGCAACGCCCCCGATATCGACCCCCGACAGTTCACCGCCATGACACGGCTCGACCATAATCGGGCTAAAACCCAGCTCGCCCAGAAAACCGGGACTACGGTAAACGACATCCGCCAAATGACGATCTGGGGTAATCACTCCGCAACCCAATACCCCGACCTGCATCACGCGTTGGTCTCTGGCGAGTCGGCCATGAACGGTCTGGATATGGATTGGTATAGCGGAACTTTTATCCCCACGGTGCAGCAGCGAGGTGCCGCCATCATTGAGGCCCGGGGTGCTTCGTCTGCCGCTTCAGCGGCGAATGCCGCCGTGGATCATATGCGCAGCTGGGCGCTGGGCACGCCAGTCGATGATTGGGTTTCCATGGGAGTGATTTCCGACGGCTCCTACGGCATCGAACCCGGACTCATTTACTCGTTCCCGTGCCGCTGCGCCGGCGGCGACTGGGAGATCGTGCAGGATCTCGAGCTGTCCGCATTCAGTCGGGAAAAGATGGACGCTACCGCGCAGGAACTGACAGAAGAGCGGGATGCCGTCGCGCACCTACTAGGGTAAAGGGGTAGTCAGACTTCCCTGAGGATCACCACCGGCGGCACGTTCACAACCCGCCGGCACGACCAGACGCCCAACGCGCCTACGATCACCGCGCCCAGAGTGGGCCCAAGGGCCCACATCACAGGCGTTGGGGTCCAGCTCATCTCAAATACCTGTGTCTGCAGACCCCAGGCCGCCACCTCCGCACCCACACTAGCCAGCGCCCCGGCCAGTCCACCCAGCACCAGAAACTCGATCCAGAGTGCACCCAACACCACGCCCTTGCGGGCGCCCACAGCGCGCAGTAACGCGCTCTCACGTAAGCGGCCGTCCAAGCTCGAGCGAACACCAGAGATCAATACCAAACCACCCGCCAGCAATATGACACCGAGCACGAGCTCCAGCGCGCGGGCAACTTGGTCGACCACCACCCGCATTTCGCGTATTACGATATCGAGCTCGATAACGGTCACCGTGGGCAGAACACCCACTAATTGATTGAGCAGCGGCTTCTGCTCGGGTAGCAATCGAAAGCTAGTCATATACATGCCGGGAAACGCCTCGAGAACCTTGCGCGGAAACACCGTGAAGAAATTGGGGCGCATGGACTGCCAATCCACAGCGCGAATGTTCAGCACCGTCACCTCAAGCGCGTCTGCACCGATCAGCAACGACAGCCGATCGCCCACGGTTGCACCGATGTCACTGGCAAACTCCTCTTCAAGCGAAACCCAGGGCTGGTCGGTATCCGCTGTCCACCACTCTCCGTCCAATAGCTCGTTGCCACTGGGGATTTCATCTGACCAGGTAAAGTTCGCCTCCCGCTGCCGCGGCGCACCGTCCTCCTCGAGTTCTTCCCATCGGGGTAGCGCCGCGTCGTTGACACTGATCACCCTGCCCCGGGTCATCGGATACAGCGTCTCCGACAGAATCTCGTTGTCGGCAAAAAACGTTTGCAGTTCGGGTCGTTCCTCGGGAGCCAGATTCATCAGAAAGTGATTAGGGGCGTCGGGCGGTAACTGCGCTTGCCATTGACCGATGAGCGACGTTCGCACCACCGACAACAGCAACATCAGCATGATCGCCATGGCAAAAATCACCATCTGCAGGGCGTTGGCTCGACCTCGCCGTTGCAATCCCGCCAATGCCACGCGCCACAGACTGCCCGCAAATCCACCTACAGACCGACTGCCGGAAAGCAAGACGCTGGCTGCCATGTAACCCAGACCCATCACTACGCTTAACCCCGCAATGACAGCGCCGGTCACCAACGCGCTGCCGCTGTACCACCACATGAGCGCCACGATTGCCACGCTTCCCATCAGAAAGTCACTGGAACGCTGCGCTTCGGCAATGCCCATGTCCGCACGGAGCACTCTCAGCGGGGAAGCCTGCCCTAGACGCCTCAACGGCGGCCAGGCAAAAAACATCAAACACACCGCCGCAGTCACAACCCCTATCAGGACCGGTTTCAAACCGGCGGACCCGGGCTCAACCGGCAACAGGCTGCCCAGCACCCGAATGAAAGCTTCCTGCAGTACCCAGCCCAGCAAACAGCCGATAAGCGTGCCGAAAAGGCCGATCCAGAACAGGCTCCGACCATACAAGCCGGCGATTTCCGGGGACTGAGCGCCAAGGCTTTTCAGAATGGCCACGTATTGCGTATGTCGCTCACCAAAACGCCGACTGGCCAGCGTGATCGCCGCAGCAGCGAGCACAACCGCCAGGCTACCGGCCAACAGTAAAAACCCCTGCGCCCTGTCCAGAGTCTCACCAATTTTGGGCTGAGCGCCCTCCACGGAGTCCAGCCGCTGCCCCTGCCCTAACTGAGGCTTGACCCACTCTGTAAACGAGGCGATCGCCTCGGGGGCGCCACTGAGCAGCAGTCGATATTCGACACGGCTACCCGGCTGGATAACACCGGTAGCAGGAATATCAGCAGTATTCATCAATAGCCGGGGGCCAAAACCGAAGACAGCGGTCGTGGCGTCGGGTTCGCCCCGGACCGCCCCGCTGACCCGCAAGGGTTGCTCCCCGACGAAGATCGATTCTCCCAGCTCGACGTCAAGGAGTGAAAACAATCGCGGCGCCAGCCAAACCTCACCCGCCCCGGGAATCGCCCCTGTGGCAAGCACCTCACCGTAGGGCTCCGAAGACCAAAGCAATTCTCCCCGCAGCGGGTAGCCCAATGACACCGCCTTGATCGACGACAGCGCCATGTGGTCGATATCGGCCACCGCCATAGAGGGAAAGCCGACCACCTCGGTGGGTTGAAGTTGTTGCTCGTGAGCTGCAGAAATCCAAGCCTCTGGGACTGGCGATCTACTGACAACCACCATATCTGCAGCGAGGAACCGCGCACTCTCAGACAGTAACGCTGACTGTAATCGGGTGACGAAACTGCTGACGCCCACCACCACCGATACGGCAAGCACCAGCGCCATCAGCAGGATGCCCAGCTCGCCGCTCCGCCACTCGCGCGCGAGTAACCTCCAGGTGAGCGCCTGCTTCATGGCCCGGACAACTCCCCTGCCGACATCGAGAAACGTTTATCACACCGCTCGGCGAGGCGCTCATCATGTGTGACGAGTACAAGGGTGGTGCTAGCACGGGCGTTGAGTTCAAACAGCAAATCGATAATGCGCTCGCCAGTGCGCGTATCGAGATTTCCGGTCGGCTCATCGGCAAAGAGCACCGCCGGCTCCCTCGCAAAAGCGCGCGCAATGGCAACCCGCTGCTGCTCACCCCCCGATAGCGTGGTGGGGTAATGCCCCAGCCTGTCCTGCAGTCCGACCTCCCCAAGAAAACGCTCAGCGATGCTGCCCGCCTCATCAATACCCGCCAGCTCCAGCGGCAGCATGACGTTCTCTTTTGCGGTCAGCGCGGGCAGTAATTGGAAGTTTTGAAAAACAAAACCTACTTTCTCAGCGCGGAGCCGCGCTCGCGCGTCCTCGTCCAACGCGCTGAGGTTCACCCCGTCGAGCCACACCTCTCCCGCGGATGCCACATCCATACCCGCGAGCAAGCCCAGCAAGGTAGACTTACCGGAACCGGAAGCACCGACAATCGCGGCGGATGTACCCGCTACAATTTCCAGATCAACGCCGTGCAATATGGTGAGATCACCATCGGCGGTGGGAACCGTTTTTAGGAGCTGACTTACTTTGATCATACTGCGTGTCCTCGCACAACGCTTACGAGTCTCGGCTTTGCTCGGATTGCTGATGCTTGTTCTTGCCAGTGCAGTCGCTGCACAACCGACCCGGCCCATCCTTGTCCTCGGCGACAGCATCAGCGCTGCCTACGGACTGTCACTGGAACAGGGCTGGGTGGCGTTACTGGAATCGCGATTGGAGAACGAGGACAGGCCATACCACACCGTAAACGCAAGTATATCAGGGGACACCTCTGCGGGCGGCTTGCGCAGGCTACCCGCACTCCTCGAGACCCATGAACCCCGGATTGTGATCATCGAACTGGGGGGGAATGATGGGTTGCGGGGCTACCCCGTGGGACAACTTAGAGACAACCTGATCACCATGATCGAGCTGAGTGAGGCCGCAGGTGCAGCGGCGCTCGTCTTACCGATGGAGATTCCCCCTAATCTTGGCAAGTTCTATACCGATGCCTTTCGCGCCACGTTTGCGCAGGCCGCCGAACAAACCGGCGCCACATTGGCTGACTTTCCGCTGGCATCAGTCGCACTGCAGCCCGAACTCATGCAAGCCGACGGCATTCATCCCACCGCAGCAGCGCAACCGCTGATACTTGACGCGGTGTGGTCAAGCCTTGAGGGGCTCCTGTGATTAGGCAGCCCACCCGACTGAATGAACACCCCGAGCCCGGTCAAAGCGCACTGCAACGCCGGCTCGAAGTCATCATTTTCGGCACAGGGACCCTTGCAGGACGCCGTTTTGACATGACGCTGATTGCGGCAATTCTGCTGAGCGTTGGCGTCGTCATATTGGATTCTGTACCGGAACTGGACGCGGCAGTTGGCGCCGGCTTCTGGTATGCGGAGCTCTGCTTCACCGGCCTATTTACCCTCGAGTACGTCACGCGCGTTTGGTGCACGCATAATCGACCAGCCTATGTCCTGAGTTTTTGGGGCATTGTTGACCTGCTGGCGATTGTGCCCACCTACATCGCTTTTTTATTTCCCGAAGCGGCGCCGCTCGTGGTCATCCGGTTGTTGCGGGTGCTCAGGGTTTTCCGGGTTTTCCGACTGGTGACTCTGTTTGCCGAGCTCAATGAAATTCTCGCGGTCCTGCGCAGCACCTCCAGATCGATTTTTGTTTTCCTGGTGATGGTGATGCTGGTCGTCGTGGTCTTTGCCTGCATCATTTATGTCATCGAGGGTCCGGCGCACGGGTTCACCAGCATCCCCCTGAGTATCTACTGGGCAGTAGTCACCATCACCACCGTCGGCTACGGTGATTTAGTGCCTCAGACCGCAGCCGGCCGATTCGTGGCAAGCTTCGGCATGCTGGTGGGCTACTCCATCATCGCCGTGCCGACCGCTATCATCACGCGCAAGCTCTGGGAGCGCATCAACGACCAACGGGCGGCGCAACCGACACTGCCCTGGAACTGCCCGGTATGCGCGAAGCAGGGGCATCCTGTGGCGGCAGTGTACTGCCAGCATTGTGGCGCGGAACTCGACGTGCCCAGCGACATTCGAGAGCGAGCGCAGCGCGATGCCTGACCAACCCACGTTACTCTATGGCTATCGCAAGTACTGGGCAGAATGTCTTGGCCCGGCGCCCTGGCTGCCCATGTCGCGAATCGAGATGGAGCAATTGGGGTGGGACAGCTGCGACATCATTATCGTCTCCGGAGACGGCTACGTTGATCACCCTAGCTTCGGCATGGCAGTCATCGGACGGGTGCTTGAAGCACAGGGGTTCAGGGTGGGCATGCTCGCACAGCCCGATTGGCAATCCGCTGAACCCTTCACCGCACTCGGTCGCCCCAACCTGTTTTTCGGCGTCACCGCGGGAAACATGGACTCCATGATCAATCACTACACAGCGGACCGGAAACGCCGCAATGACGATGCCTATACCCCGGGCAACATTTCAGGTAAACGCCCCGATCGGGCCGTCACCGTCTACAGCCAGAGATTGAAGGAAGCCTATCGCGATGTACCCATCATCGCTGGCGGTATCGAGGCCAGTTTGCGCCGCATTGCGCACTACGATTACTGGAGCGACCGGGTTAAACGTTCGGTACTGCTCGACAGCCGGGCCGACCTGTTGGTGTTTGGCAACGCCGAACGCGCGATTGTCGACATTGCCCATCGCCTGGCGAACGGCGAGCAAGTCAGCGACTTAACGGACATCCGAGGCACCGCCTTTGTCACGCGGCACCCTCCTGCAAATCGCACGCTGATCAACTCGACATCAGTCGATGAACCCGGTCGGATCGAGGCCCATCCGAACCCTTATGAGGGTATGGAGCCTGAACCCTGCGCGGAGGGGCAGGATGAAGACAACAATGAGCCCGCGCCCGTCCGCCTGATGGCCAGCTCAAAACAGGACACCCACGCGATTCGGCTACCCTCAGCCGAGGCCGTCAGCGAAGACCCGGTGCTCTACGCCCACGCGTCGCGGGTATTCCACAAGGAGACCAATCCCCACAATGCGCTGCCGCTTATTCAGGCCCACGGCGACCGCGAGGTCTGGCTGAATCCACCACCGATCCCACTAGAGACCGATGAACTGGACTGGGTATTCGAACTCCCTTACCAGCGACTCCCCCACCCCAGCTATGGTGGCGCAGCGGTGCCTGCAATGGAGATGATCCAGCATTCCGTCAACATCATGCGGGGCTGCTTTGGCGGGTGTACTTTTTGCTCGATTACCGAGCACGAGGGGCGCATTATCCAAAGTCGCTCCGAAGCGTCCGTGCTGCGCGAGGTGGAACGCATTCGCGATACCAGCCCCGCCTTCACCGGCGTGATCTCTGACCTCGGCGGCCCGACCGCCAATATGTGGCGCATCGCCTGCAAGGACAAGGAAACCGAAGCGGCCTGCCGAAAGCTCAGCTGCGTATACCCCGGCATCTGCAAAAATCTGAATACTGATCACACCCCGCTGATCAATCTGTATCGCAAAGCCCGGGAAACCGAAGGCGTCAAAAAGGTATTAATCGCCTCGGGACTTCGATACGACCTGGCGGTGGAGAGCCCAGAATATGTGCGGGAGCTGGTGACCCATCATGTGGGTGGCTACCTGAAGATTGCGCCGGAACACACTGAATCGGGTCCCCTTTCCAAGATGATGAAGCCGGGGATGGGGAGCTATGACCGGTTTGCCGAGATGTTTGAGCGGTTCTCGCGCGAAGCGGGTAAAAAGCAGTACCTCATCCCCTACTTTATCGCAGCGCATCCCGGGACCACCGACGAAGACATGATGCACCTGGCGCTATGGTTAAAGCAGCACCGCTTTCGGGCTGATCAGGTACAGACTTTCTACCCTTCCCCGATGGCGACCGCTACGGCGATGTATCACACGGGAAAGAACCCCTTGCAGCGGGTGAAACGCGACAGTCAGTCGCTGGGCACTGTGAAAAAACTGAGTCAGCGACGTTTACACAAGGCCTTTCTTCGCTACCACGACCCCGACAACTGGCCACTGCTGCGCAAAGCGCTGAAACAGATGGGCCGGCGAGATCTCATCGGCAACGGCGCAATCCACCTCGTCCCCTCGCGGCAACCGCCCAAACGCCATCGTGTCGTCAAGTCCGGGAGCAGCAACTTTCGCACCCAGCACACGGGCGAGCATCGGGGCAAAGGCCGCCGCCGTTAGACAGTCGCGCCGGGTAAATTCTCGACCGAAGCCGCGATCAACTCACCAAATTGTCGAAACTCGACTCGCCGCGGTGTCTTCTTCCGCCACATGAGGCCAATCTGCCGGGTGATATTGGCTTGATCAAATCGCTTCACTGCCAGTGGCGTATTGCCGGCAATGCCCGCCTCGACCGCCATGCCCGGCAACAGCGTCACACCAATACCATTGGCCACCATCTGCACAATGGTGGCCAGGCTAGTGGCCTGATATGGCACGGAAATCTGGGAGTCTCTGAGCTTACACGCCTCCAGCGCATGGTCGCGAAGGCAGTGCCCTTCCTCTAAAAGCAGTAGCGACTCCCCTTTCAGATCTGCACTGCGCAACGGCGTCAGGCTCGCAAGTGGGTGCTCCGGCGGGCAGGCCAGCAGAAAGTCGTCCTCGAACAGCGGCATGGTCTCCACCTGCTCGGCGGGAAACGGCAAGGCAAGCAACAACACATCGAGCTCACCAGAGAGGAGCGCATCAACCAGCGGCTGGCTGAGGTCCTCTCGAATGAACAGCTTGAACTCGGGATGCTGCGATCGGATCTGACCCAGCAAACCCGGTAGCAGATAAGGCGCAACGGTCGGGATGACCCCCATGCGCATCCGGCCCTGAAAAGGCACCCCTTGACCTGCACACAGGCTCACCATGTCCTCAACGCCGACCAATAAATCCCGCGCCCGCTCCACCACCTCTGAACCCAAAGAGGTCAGAAACACCCTGCGGTTGTTGCGCTCCACCAGACTCGCGCCGAGGGTCTCTTCCAGCTCGAGCACGCCAGCGCTTAGCGTGCTTTGGCTCACATGACAGGCCGCTGCAGCCTGACCAAAGTGCTGGTGCTCTGCGACCGCACAGAGGTAGCGGAGCTGTTTCAGTGTCGGTTGGCGCACAACTTACCTCCCTGCAAACCCACGGTTCAGGCCCGATTGCCCTACCCAATTGGGCTGACGATGTGGGAAAAGACGACCGGCCACTAGCCGGGCTCACCTCCCAAAACTGGTTCAGATGATAATCGGTTTTTCCGATCGATTTTTTTTATATTTCAAGTAAGCCAAAATCGGGGAACGCCGGTATATTAGGCACACGCTGATGGTAGCTGCAGTTTGAGCTGCCTCTGTAATTCGACAGGCAACACACAAGGAGTAAGTCATGGAACTGAAAGGCAGTGCTACCGAGCAAAACCTGAAGGACGCTTTCGCAGGTGAATCTCAGGCGAATCGACGCTACCTCTACTTCGCCTCAAAGGCGGACGTCGAGGGTTACAACGACGTAGCGGCGGTCTTTCGCTCTACAGCGGAAGGCGAGACCGGGCATGCTCATGGCCATCTGGAGTATCTGGAAGAGGTCGGCGATCCCGCTACCGGGCTGCCAATGGGCGATACCAAGAAGAATCTCGAGGCGTCGATCGCCGGTGAGACTCACGAGTACACCGATATGTACCCGGGTATGGCCAAGGCCGCGCGTGACGAAGGTTTTGACGAGATCGCGGACTGGTTCGAAACACTGGCCAAGGCCGAGCGCAGCCACGCCAATCGCTTCCAGAAGGCGCTGGATAACCTCGACGGTTAATCCCAGCTCTCGCTTAAACTCAACAAGGGGAGCAATTTTGCTCCCCTTGTTTTTTCCGGCTCACGCCCCCTGTAGTTCATCCCGCTCGGCAACCGGCTTACCAGCAACGAGGTGGATGATTTTTTCTTTAACTAAGAGCGCAACAGGTCATGAGAGAAGGCAGTATTGACGCACCCACTCGGCATCCTCTGGATTGGCAAAGCGAGGATTTTTGGGATAAAAGTTCGCTCAACGGGGAGTTGGAGCGGGTCTTTGACGTCTGTCACGGATGCCGCCGTTGCGTCAGCCTGTGCGATGCATTCCCCACCCTGTTTGATTTGATTGACGAGTCGGACACGATGGAGGTCGACGGAGTCGACACGACCGACTACGACAAGGTCGCCGAGCAGTGCTACCTCTGCGATCTGTGCTACCTCACCAAGTGCCCCTATGTGCCACCCCACGAATTCAACGTCGACTTCCCCCACCTCATGCTTCGCGCCAAGGCTCAGAAGTTCAAAAATCAGGGGGCATCACTCAGGGACCGCACATTAACGAGCACGGACAAGTTGCTCTCGACGACCTCTATCCCGCTGGTTGACGTGACCGTGAATGCGCTCAACAACACGGGCATCTTCCGCAAGGCGCTGTCCGCCAGCCTTGATATTCACCATGAGGCGCCGCTACCCAAGCTGCATAGCAAGACCTTGCGCAAGCGCGTCAAATCCTTGCTTGAGCCTCAGAATCCGACACCGGTAGGCGACACCACCGGGAAGGTGGCGCTCTATGCGACCTGTTATGGGAACTACAACAGTCCCGAGGTGGGTGAAGATTTTGTCAAAGTGTTTCAGCACAACGGCATTCACATCGACATCGTGCCGAAGGAGCAGTGTTGCGGCATGCCGAAGCTCGAGCTGGGGGATCTGGATAGTGTGGACGCACTGAAGCGCGCCAACATACCGGTGCTGGCCAAATTGGTTGATGAGGGCTACGACCTCACGGCGCCGATCCCCTCCTGCGTGCTGATGTACAAACAGGAACTGCCCTTGATGTATCCGGATGATCCGGATGTCATTAAGGTGCAAAAGGCCTTCTTTGACCCGTTTGAGTATCTGTGGGCGCGACACAAGGGCGACGCCCTGAAAACCGAATTCACCAAAGCGCTGGGGAGCGTGGCGTACCAGGTCGCCTGCCACCAGCGAGTGCAGAATATTGGCTTGAAAACGAGGGACGTGCTGAACCTCGTTAACGAAAGTGACGTCACCGCTTACGAGCGATGCTCAGGTCATGACGGCACCTATGCGGTTAAAAAAGAGACCCGAGACAAGTCGGTGAAGATTGCGCGACCCACCGTCCGCAAGGTCGACGAGCAGGCGCCTGATCGCTTTATCAGTGACTGCCCTATGGCGGGCGAGCACATCGCACACCTGTCAGCAAACGTGGACAAGGCGGAGCACCCTATGACGCTGCTGCGCGAGGCCTATGGCCTGTAATCCTCTACACTGATAGCAATTGATTGAACACACATTCGAGGAATCGAACATGACACAGTTAACGCGTGATGACCTTTGGAGCCTTGAGGAGTACGCCGCCAAGCGCTCAGATTTCCGGGCCGAGGTCATGGCCCACAAGAAAAACCGGCAGCTGGCATTGGGCGAGCACGCACGGCTTTACTTCGAAGACGCCACGACCGTTCGCTACCAGATTCAGGAAATGCTTCGCATCGAGAGGGTCTTTGAAGCAGAAGGCATTGAAGAAGAACTCAGCGCCTACAACCCGCTCATTCCTGACGGTCACAACTGGAAGGCCACATTCATGATCGAAATCCCTGACCCGGCACAGCGCGCGGTCAGACTGGGCGAAATGATTGGCATTGAAGATCAGGTGTGGTTACAGGTCGGCGACCTAGATCGCATCGTGCCGATTGCCGATGAGGATCTTGATCGCACCACTGCTGACAAAACCGCGTCGGTGCACTTCCTCCGCTTTGAGGTCACGCCAGAGCAGATCAACGCGCTCAAAGATGGCGCCACCTTGTACGCCGGCATTGACCACCCCAGCTACCGTATTGATCGCTATGAGGTCCCTGCTGCCATTCGGGAGTCACTCACAGCCGATCTGGTGCTGACGGAGCATTGAGGATATGCCGACGAATCACAGGGCGTTCTGGCAGACCGATGTCTAGCGTATGACACTGGTCGTTTTTGATCTCGATGGCACCTTGCTGGACAAGGGCTCAAAAATATCGACCTATACCGCCGATACGCTGGCCAAAATGCGGGCCCGCAATATCCCCTACACCGTCGCGACAGGGCGGACATTGCAGGCCGCCACTGCGCCAATCAAGGATCATCACTTCACGCTGCCGCTCATCCTCAAAAATGGCGCGATTATCTGGTCGCCGGAGGAGGCGCGTTACAGTCACCATTATTTACTGACCCGTGTGGAGGTATGGCATGTGCTGGCAGCCTTTACCCTCAATGACCTCACGCCGTTCGTTTTCTCGCTACAGCCCGGGCAGCGCCATGCGCTGTATCACGGACCACTGAAGAGCCAGAGCGAACACAAGCTGGCCGACTTGTTTGAAGCAGAGCGACAGCTGCCCCTGGCGCCCCTGACAGCGATGCCCGACGAAATCAGCGTCATTAACGTGTTCTCTCTGGGTAGCGCCGAAGCAGTCGAACGAGTCAGCGCAAGCATTGCTGATGAGCCCCACCTTGTCGCCTACTCAGGCATTGCAATTCACGAACGCGAGATGGGCGAACATGTGACCAAAGAGCCGGCCCTGCACTGGATCGACATTCACCACAGCCTCGGTAGCAAAGGCAACGGGATCAACCATCTGCGAAAAGAGCTGGAGATTGATCACGTGATTGCTTTTGGTGACGGCGACAACGATTTGAGCATGTTTGAATGCGCCAGCGAGTGCTATGCCCCGGCTAACGCTGACCCTGTGATTCTTGAAGCGGCGGACGAGATTATCGGCCACCACGATGAGGACGGCGTGGCCCGCTTTCTTCGCAAACGTTTTGAGCTCTAGACCCTAGCGCGCCTGCCTGACTTGGATCAGGCCCACACCTAGCAGAATCATGGTCAGCGCCACCAAATGCTCCCAGCCCCAGGGCTCGGCCAAGAAGAACGTTCCCGCTGTAAAAGCGACCGCGGGAATCAGGTAGTTAATCGTCGAGAGAAACCCTGGGCCTCTTTCTGTCACCACCACAAAGTAGCACCAGGTGGCGACACCCGTTGCCATCACGCCGAGGACAATGAGCACACTCGTCGCACCCGCCGTGGCATCAAAACCCGGCCCCGCCGCCTGTGCCCACAGCGCCGGCATCGCCAACAAGATGCTGCCAATGACGAGGGTGCCCACGGATAGCGCGACAGGCTCTTGAGCAGGAAGCCGCTTTGCATACACACCATTAAACGCGTAACTGATCGTCGCCAACAATGCTGCGACCTGACCGGGCCACTGGCCACTGGCGCCTGCCGAGAGCAAGTCGTCGCCCACCAAGAGCCCCACCCCGGCAAATCCCACCACGACGCCGGCGAAGCGTCGCCAGGTCAGTGGCTCGTGATCCAGCAACCAGTGGGCGAGCAACAACGTCGCGATGGGCATCAGTGCCATGAGTATGCCCACCTCAGCCGAGGGAACTGATTGCTCCGCCCAGGCAATCAGTGAGAATGGAATGATATTACCCGTCAGGCTCAACAGAGTGAGCCTGGGCCACCACTCCCGGCCAAGGCTCCAGCGCTGCTGGCGCCATCGCCACACGCAATAGACAACCAGCGCACCCATCCACAGTCGACACCACACAATAAAGAGCGGGTGAAAGGACTCCAATGCGACGGCAATCAGTGCGAATGCAAACCCCCACACCAGCACGAGGTACCCGAGCAACGCCCAATGTTTGAAAATGTTTTGTGTCATATCACTCACAGCTGTGTGACAACGCGCCACGGCGCAATAGTGCCGCTAAAATAGTGGAGAACTTTTGCTAAGCTCGATGTACGTAACGAGTGTAGATCATGGTTCAGCGAGCACCCTCTCCAGAATCCGACCCGGACGCCTACGTCGAGTACATTTCTCGCTATGGCATGCCCACCGCGCCTCAGGTTGCCCTGGCGGCCGGATTAGCGCGTGCGTGGTTCAAACCGAAGTTCGTTGGTCTCGAAAACCTGCCAGACAAGCCCGCATTATTGATTGGCAATCACGCCTTTATGGCAGTGGATGCCGCACTGTTTCATCTATATCTGTATTACGACCACGGCCGGTATGTTAAAGGCTTGGGTGACAAATCGCTTTTCGCCAACGCCCACTACGCGGCCATTGCCCACGCGATGGGTGGCGTGTCCGGCCAGGCGCCCATTGTCGAACGACTCATGGCGCGCGGCGATGATCTTCTGCTATACCCCGGTGGGGCGTATGAATCTGTAAAACCCCTTGAGGCCCGCTACCAACTGCAGTGGAAGCAGCGTTACGGCTTCGTCAAGCTGGCAGCTAAGGCGGGCTATACCGTGGTGCCGGTCGCCTCGGTCGGACCTGATGAGTACTACGATCACGCCATATCCTCACAGGCCCTATTTAACTCGGCACCCGTGAAACTGCTGATGAAAAATGGGTTATTGCCGAAGGACCTCCGTCCCGATCTGGTCCCACCCATCCCTGCAGGCATGCTGGGCGGGCTTTTACCGAAACCCAAGACCACGTATTTTGCGATTGGGGCACCAATTGATCTCTCGCAATACCAGGGTAAGACGCTGTCAACCCAGAAACTGACCGCACTGCGACGTCAATTCGCCACGGCGATCGAAAAAGAAATTCAAGGCCTGTTGCTGCTGAGAGAACAGGAGCGCCACCAGGACAGCTGGCTGAGGCGCCTGCTGTCTGCCTGATCTCCCATGGCATTGACTCGCATGATACGCACCACACTTTGGGTCCTGCTTGGCCTGGTGCTTGCTTGGGTACTACTGTCGGTTTTTTTGGCGCCCCCGCACCTGATCTCAACTACGCCCTACCCGGTTGACCAAACGCCCGCCACCCGCAGTCTCGATTATCAGGACATCACGATACCCAGCGACGATCTATTGCTTGAGGGCTGGTGGATACCGGCATCCCAGCCCATCGCCGATCTCATTTTTGTGCATGGGGCCGGCTCCAATCGGATCTCGCAGTTCATCGGCTCGCTTGATTTCTATCGGACGCTAAACGAACTGAACATATCGGTCGTGACGATGGACATCCGCAATCATGGAAATTCACCAGTGACCGACGGCACATTGCGCATGGGACTGGCGGAGTGGCCAGACGTGGTCGCCACAGGACAATGGCTGGATCAGCATCATCCCAGCGACCGGCCGAGAATTCTTTTCGGCGCCTCGATGGGGGGCAGTACGGTCATCCACGCCATGAGGAATGGACTCGCAGCCGACGCCGTGATTTTGCTCGACCCGTTGCTCGATGTGCTGGACAGCATGATGGAGGTTGGCCAGGTTGAAACAGGGTTTCCACCGCTGTTGTTTTCCATTGCAGCGCGATCGGCTATCCAACGATATGGCTTGCCTCACCGCGAAACGAGCCCACTCGCGATGGCCAAGACACTGGACTTACCCATACTCCTGATCCAGGACTGGGAAGACCCGGTCACACGCTCACCTTTTGCCGCCGAGCTTGCGAACACTAACCCGCGTGTCACCCTGGCCCGGGTACCCGCCATTTCGATGGATGAGGCCTGCCTCGATGGCAAGGAAGAGTGGGGCACTCACGTCGCTGCGCACCCCTGCCGGCCTGACTGGACCCGGGAAACGGTATCGGCGTTTATCCAATCTGTGGTGAACCAGGCTCCTAGCCTTTAGCTGGGAGGCATCTGGCTTTCGGGGCGTCGCGTATATAGCCCACATTCGCAGGAATACAGCCTTATGAAACACCTTGTATTGACCATGGCCGCGGTGTCAGCCCTCTTCAGCCACCCAGTGTTCGCCTCTTGTCCGGATTTTTTGAACCACTCGATGCGCAAGCTGGCATCCACCGAAACGATTCAGTTTTGCGAAGCCTACGAGGGCAAAGCGCTGTTGATCGTGAATACCGCCAGCTACTGTGGCTATACCTCGCAGTTCGAGGGTTTGGAGGAGGTTCACCAGACCTACGAAGACAATGGACTGGTTGTCCTGGGATTTTCCAGTGACGATTTCTTTCAGGAGGACAATGATGAAGGCGACGCCGCCGAGGTCTGCTTCGAGAAGTACGAGGTGACCTTCCCGGTGATCGCTACATCAGCAGTCCGCGGCTCGGATGCCAACCCGGTCTTCCGCGGCCTGGGAGAGGCGGCGGGCTATCCGCGCTGGAACTTCAACAAGTATCTGGTTTCACCCGCCGGCGAAATCGTGGAGCATTTCGCCAGCGGCGTGAAGCCTGACAGCGAAGAGATGCGTGCGGCCATTGAGGCGGCGCTTCCGGCTACACAAAGCTGAGTCGAGTCATGCAGGAACCCTGCGCTTGCTGTCGTCGCAGGGTTCCACTCACCTTCCACCACCTCATCCCCAAAAAAGTGCACCGCCGGGCGCATTTCAAGCGGCACTATAAAAAAGCCGATCTACAACACGGCGTGCTGGTCTGCCGGTTATGCCATCGCGGCATTCATCACGAGTACGACGAAATGACCTTGGCACGCCAATTCAACACGCTAACAGCGCTGATGGGGGATGAAACGCTCTCGAGGCATTTTGAGTGGGCTGCAAAGCAGCGGGAGCAGTAGCGCTGTCAGTTTTACCAAGCGCTTTTAAACGCCCGCGGCTCCAAAAAAGCCCGGCTCATTCATCGTGCTGCTGGCTCAGATAGTCCGAGACCAACTCAGTCATCACCGCGATTTTCTGGCCTCCGTCCACAACCAGATCCGCTGTGCTTTCGGCCCGAGCGCCCCACTCCGCAAAAGTGCCCTCGGCTCGCGCCCAAAAGCGCTCGATCGATCCCAGATCGCGGCCTCGCTCATGCTGATCGCGCTGTAGTCGACGTTGCCAACGCAGCTCGGCGTCAGTGGCCACGAAAATCAAAGTATCAAAGGTCGCCCTCAGGTCGGCACGGGATGCCACCAAAATCCCCTCGACAAGAATTGTATTCCGCGGCGAGATGTTGGCGGTATCAGGCAGTCGGCAATGGGTAGTGAAGTCGTAGGTCGGACACGCCACGGCGCGCCCCGAACGAAGTGCATCAATATGCGCAGCGAAGAGATCCAGATCCAGCGCATCAGGGTGATCAAAATTGACCGCCTCCCGTTCCTCAGAACCCAGATGCGCCAGATCGTGATAGTAGGCATCAATCGGCAGCAAAATCGCATGGTCTTGGCCCATGGAGGCCACGAGCGCAGCCGCCAGTGTGGATTTACCGCTACCCGAGCCACCCGCGATCGCAATAACACGACGCACTAGCTACTCCGTAGCGTGTGTCGCGCCCGCTTATCCAGAGAAATAGACGCTGCCATATTCCTCTTCCATCGCCTCACGAATGCGACGTTTTTCTCCTGGCGCGTCAACGCGAGCGCAACGTCCCCCCTCCCAGACGTCATAGGGCTCGTAGCTTGGCACACCCACCGCAGTGAGCAGCTCCCAGACCAACAGGCATCGCTCCAACTCAGATACCGCATCGCTGCTGGCCACCCTACTGAGTAATTCATGACGACTCGGGACGTCGTCGCTCAGCCCCAACTGCCCGCCGACGTCGAGGCGCATAAAAGCAGGTGTCGCCGGATCGTAACGAGGCCAGTCCCTGCCGTCGGGCAGACGCGGGGTACCGTCTCTCGCAAACGCGCCCCATGCGGTCATCATGATCTCGGTCATCTCCGCGGCTGAGTCGGTATCGGGATACATGTAATCGCCAATGACGCCGTACATGGGCGCGCCCATTATAAAAGCAATCTCACTGGCGTGCGCCGCACCCAGGATCTCGGAGAACGGCACGAAGTAGTTGTCAGGTTGCTCGTCCCAGTCATACCGATAGGCATACAAGTCGGTGTAGCCTGCCTCATGCATACCCGACAGGGGATCATCCACCGCGCCCAGCTTCCAGCCGCGCGATCGCATATCGACCCAGAAAGAATAAAGCGCCGGGTCCTTGATGCGGAGCTTCGCAGGCAAGGCCTTGGACAGCGGATAACTGACATCAACAAAGTAACGGCTCAAACCCAGCCACAAGGTCACTTCATCCCGCGTTGTGCCCGCCAGGACCGGTACGTTTTTGGCGTAACGGGGATCGGCCAGTGCGGCCAGCACCCCCTCTTGCGGGATCACCACATCGTCGCGAATGACGGCCGGCTGAATGTGATCCTCTTCCAGCTCGAAGTAGGCAGTGAGTAAATCATCCATGGGGACAGCACGCAGCGTCTCTGCATCAACCCCCGCGTTAGTCAAACCCAACTCCCGAACCACTTCCCAGCTTCCCCGGTCGACCATAGGATGCTCGCGCTCGGCGTTGTAGGCCTCACCGGCCGTCAGGCTGCGCACATGTCCAGATTGCGCGATGGCGCGATGAAACAACCCCTCGGAGACAGGTGATGCCAGCAGGCTGAAGACATTTCGTCCTCCCGCGCTCTCACCAAAGATCGTGACGTTACCGCGATCGCCGCCAAACAGAGTGATGTTGCGCTGCGTCCAGCGAAGCGCTTCCAACATATCCAGCGTGCCGAAATTGGCCAGCGGTGAGGTCTTCAAATCAGCGCCATTCAGAGCAGGGTGCACAAACCAGCCAAACGGACCGAGGCGATAGTTAATAGTCACCACGACCACCTGCTCCCGCGCTGCAAAGCGCGAGAAATCGTAGGTGCCCTTATGCCCCGTCACGTTGCTCCCGCCATGAATCCATAGCATGACCGGCAGGTCTGAAGCCGTTGCCTCTCCGGGCGCGTAAATATCCAGATAAAGACAGTCCTCTGAGCCGAGGTATTCCCCCTCTGCGCTACCGGATGCCATGCCCTGCGGCTGAGGGCACATCACCGGTTCCGGTTTGGATGAAATGACCTGCTCGGGGGTCTCAAGCCTACCGGGGGCAGCCCAACGGCCGGCTCCTTCGGGTGGTTGGGCAAAGGGAATATCGCGGAAGACCAACGATCCCTCCGGCCCCGATTCAGCGGACACCACACCGCTCGAAGTACTCACTGACATGCCGCTCCCGGATTCCGGGTCGGGCATCGTGCACGCGGCACAGCAAAGCACCCCGAAGAGGGCCAATAGGCGGCTTAAGACATCATTTTTCATGGTGTGGCGGTGAACTCAATCATGTGTGATCAGATACGAGCTGCAAAAAGGCGCGGACCACAGCAGTACTGCGACCAGCGTGGCATTAGGGATCCGGACTCGCGGGGGGCGCCTCGTCCACCTCGAAGTCGGCGACGCTGTGATCAACCCACACCATCAGCAGCTTGTAGCTCACCGAGAGCATGACCGCGCCGACAAATAAACCAATCAGCCCTTCTGCCGCCATTCCGCCTAATGCACCCACAAGCACGACCGGCATCGGGGTTTCGACACCTCGACCGAGCAATATTGGCTTCAGCAGCCCGTCAGCCACGCCCGCGGCAAACAGATAGATGGTTCCCAGCACATGAGTCACCGTGGATCCGTCGGCCAACAGCCATAACCATGCCAATACGGGCAACACCACTAGCGAGGATGGCAATTGAAGCACGCCTAAAAACAGCACGAGCAGCGCCAGTACACCCGCCGCCGGCACATCCAGCACGAGAAAACCCACTCCCAACGCCAAAGCCTGCAGAACGGCTACGCCGACGACGCCGTTGGATACCGAGCGAATCGTGGCAACCACGAGTTCATGGATCTCTTCGCCGCGCGCCGGGTCACTAAACGTCATGAGCAACCGACGCATTTGCTGGCCGCCCGACGTCGCATTGGCCATCATGAAGCCGGCAATCAGCAGCGCAATGAAAAACAGCACCAACGCCAGTAACGTATTGCCGGCGGCAGCGAGCAGGAAGCGCCCACCCGCGATCAGCTGCGGCTGAATCATCTGCGCAGCCGAGACCAAATCTTCGTGGGCCCGATGCCACAAATCATACAGCGGCGCCCCGATGACCGGCCATTCGGCGACGGCGGGATCCGCCTCGGGGACAGTAAAACCTTGCTCACTGAGCACCATCACCCACTCACCCATATGCTGCGCCATGGACGCGCCCAACAACCCTGCGGGGATCCCGATAAGGAGAAAAGCGATGCAGATGAAGATGACGGCTGCCTTGCCCTCAGAAAGATGCAACCGCACTGCCAGCCAATGGTTCAAAGGGTAGAGGGAAACAGCAAGAATCAGCGACCACAACGCCAGCGCCAGAAACGGCGCAAAGACCTCCACCGAGAACCATACGACAGTCAGCAACAAGAACAGGCGCACATAAACCTGCATCAGGTCGTGCGCCAGCATCTTGCGGATGACATTGAGGTCTTCGCTACTCATACCGCCGCCCCCTGTGCGTTCAGTGTGACGCCTCGTCTCACTCAGAGTGACGAGATCAGTGGTTGAATGCAACCACTAGCGTCCCTTCCACTCCGGCTTGCGCTTCTCGGCAAAGGCGGTGGCACCCTCAATCGCGTCCTCACTGGTGAACACCGGCTGCGTCAGCGCGTTCTGGCTGGTCCACGCTTCATCGTCGCTCCAGTCTCGAGAGGCCTTGATAATGGCTTTACTGACCTTGACGGCCAGCGGGCCGTTCTCGGCGATCCGTTGAGCCAGTGCCTTCGCCGTGTCCAGGGCAGCGCCGGGCTCGGTCAATTCATTGATCAGCCCCATTGCCATGGCGCGATCCGCGCCCATGAATTCACCGGTCAACGCGAGCTCCATCGCCACCCGGTAAGGGATTTGAGAGGGCAGCCTGACCAGACCACCGGCTGCGGCAACCAAACCCCGCTTGACCTCCGGGATACCAAACTTGGCGTTCTCTGCGGCCACGATCAGATCGCAGGCAATCGCGAGCTCACAGCCACCAGCCAGGGCGTAGCCCTCTACCGCCGCAATCAGAGGCTTATCAGCTGAACGCTCGGTCATGCCGCCGAATCCGCGACCCTCAATCTGCGGGAACTCTCCCGAGACAAAGGCCTTCAGATCCATACCGGCACAGAAAGTGCCGCCAGCACCGGTCAGCACGCCGACCCGCAATGAATCATCACTGTCCAATCGCTCAAGCGCCGCTGCGACACCCTGCGCGACCGACAGGTTGACCGCATTTTTCGCCTCTGGACGGTTGATGGTGATGACGAGGACGCCGTCCGCCTCGTCAGTCAGTACCGTTGCTTCTTCACTCATGTTCTTTGCTCCTGTTATCGGGGCTGCATGCGAATGCCACCATCCATACGGATGCACTCACCGTTAATGTAATCGTTGTCGATGATAGACGTCGCCAGCTGCGCGATTTCTTCTGGGCGACCCAGGCGCTTCGGATACAACACTGACTGCGACAGTGACTCGACGAACTCTGGAGTCAGACCATTGAACAACGGCGTGTTGATCAGACCGGGAACAATCGTATTCACCCGGATACCTACGGTTGAGAGATCCCGGGCTATTGGCACCGTCATGCCAACAATACCGCCCTTACTGGCGCTATAGGCGGCCTGGCCCATCTGCCCTTCATAGGCAGCTACTGAGGCGGTGTTGATGATCACCCCGCGCGAACCGTCATCGTTGACGGGATCATGCTTCGCCATGACTTCTGCGCATAACCGCAGCACGTTGAAGGTCCCTGTCAGGTTTACCGCAATGACTTTGCTCCAGACATCCATGGGAAACGGCCCGTCCCGGCCGAGGGTTTTTGCTGCGTTACCAATACCGGCACAGTTCACGTTGATGTGGATGGTGCCAAAGGCACTCACAGCAGCCTCGATACCCGCTTTGGCGGAGTCCTCGTCCACCACGTTTACCTTGGCGAAGACGCAATTGTCGGCACCAAGCTCAGCGACCATGGCCTGCCCCGCATCCTCGTTAAGGTCAAAAATGACCACCTTGCCGCCGGCCGCGGCGATTCGGCGTGTCACCGCCTGCCCAATGCCTGAGGCACCACCGGTAACCACTGCTACTTTTCCGTTGATATCCATGTGTTAACTCCTATTACTCTCTTACATTACGCTCTTAAATTAAGTTCTTTTCATTGAGCCCGTCGGCGCACAATGTTGCGCTCGCCTGCGGACACCACAACCTGTTCACCGAGTGGGTCTGCCTTTTCGAACCACGCAAGCAATTCGGCATCCTCCGGGTCAGCTACCCCTACCCAACGGCGCCCGTCGGACATTTGCCGGCCGACAACGACCGCCCTTGCGGACCCTTTCTGCGGCTGAAAGGTATAGCTCTCTATCACTCCATCCGGTTCCGGGTCAGAGACAACCTCGACAACCTCAGAGGCCTTGAACTCCGGGACCGCTTCAGGAAATTCGGCGGGAATGTTGGCATAAACGCCCACCGCATGCTTAGAAAGATAACCGCCATTGGCACCGACCACACCATATGAAGGCTCGGGCTGTGCCCTCAACCAATGCACCATCTCGGCAATGCCATGGGTCGAGTAGTTGTTACCCGGCCCGCCAAAAAACGGCAGCCCTCCGGTCAGGGTCAAGGGCCGCGGGTCATCAAGCGTCATACCCAACACATCCATCGCTACCCAAACAGCAATAGGGAAGCAGGAATAGAGGTCGGCCGCGCCAATCTGCTCAGCTTCAATACCGGCACCCGCCAAAGCGTTGCGGTACGCCACCGCCATAGACTCTGACTGCCCCAGAGAGTTTCGGTTGAGTACCTGAGGCTCAGACCCCGTAGCGTGGCCGTGGAGAAAAATAGCGCGATCCGCGACACCGAGAGACTGCGCCGTCTCCCAACGGGTAAGCACCAATGCCGAGGCCTGATTCACGCCATCTTTGGCCACCATCGATTTCAGGTGCGGGTCACCCATCAGGCGGTTTTTACTCGACTCCTCGCCTATTTCGGCAGCCGTCATCATCTCACTAAACATGGCATATGGATTCGCCGCCGCCACACTGTTAAAGCGCGCCATCAGTTCTGCCAGCCGCGCCCGATAAGCCGATTTACTGAGGCCCAGCTCACTCCGCCGCACCTGCTCTTGTATCGGATAGATATCGACAGGATTCCACGCACCGTGCCGATTGAGCTCAGCATCGAACAACAGATCAATACACGCGCCGCGATCGTCGGTTTCTCCCTCCGGCTCGTCACTCCAGTCCGCCGACAGACCCTGTCGCTGTAGCTGGCGTGAAGTGGCCAGCGCCTCAGCACCGCAGATGATCGCGCCGTTAATTTCACCTCGCGCCAGCGCGTTGCCCAGCTCAAAGACCAACCGCTGGGGCTCGTCACCACAAGCCCGCGAATAGATCGCCGTGGCATTGGGCAAAGCAAGCCGGCGAAGAATCGACAGGGGGGGACTGCTGCTCCGTCCAAAAGGGGCGATAGCAGGAACGATTGGATCCGGTACGGAGTGGGCGAACATTCGCACGCAGGCGAGACGATCGATTAGCGTGCTTAGCGACGCCGCTGCGCCGGTATCGGCCAGGGCGGCCTCGCAGGCCCGGGCCGCCAGATCCTCTGGCATCAATCCCTCAAAGTTGTCATCGAGACGCTCGGTAAACTGACCTGCGCCCAGCAAAACTGGCGTATTGGGATCGATAGGCATCTCAGTGACTCAGGTTATTTGACGCGGATTGTGCAATCGCCATAAAAGAGGCGGCTTCCAGAGAAGCGCCGCCCACCAACGCACCATCAACGTGCGGGCAGGCAAACAGCGCATCGGCATTCTCTGCATTCACACTGCCGCCGTAAAGGATCGGTGTAGCGTGCGACGATCCGAGCAGCGAGCTGACTTCTTGCCTGATCATGTCGTGCATGTCATTCGCTTGAGCCGGCGTTGCCGTGAGACCGGTACCGATCGCCCACACGGGCTCATAAGCAATCAGCAGATTCGGTTGAGATGTCGCCAGAGCCGATATTAGTTGCGCTCGCACCACCTCATCCTGCTTCCCAGCCTCCCGCGCAGCCTGCTGCTCGCCCACGCAGAGTATGGGGGTCACCCCCGCCGACTGGGCCGCCGCCAACTTCTCGGCGATCAGTGCATCTGTCTCGCCGTGATACTGCCGCCGCTCAGAATGACCGACGAGCACATACTGGCAGCCGAGATCGACCAACATATCGGCAGACACCTCACCGGTGTGTGCGCCCTGCGCGTGAACCGAGCAATCCTGTGCCGCCACCTGACAATCAGGTAACGCCTCACGCAGGGCCTGCAAATACGGAAATGGAGGCGCGATGGCAATGCGCAGCTGCGGATTAGGATCGAAGGACCACTGTTCCGAGAAGGCCTGAATCGCGGCGCGGCTGCCGTGCTGCTTCCAGTTGCCAATGAGATAAAGGTTGGTCATGGGCTAACCGTGATATTTAACGCGGCGCACGATAACAGAGAGCGCCATGCTTCTCACCCCCTCTCAACGGGACAATCGGGTCTAGCACCCCACTCGGCCCAAGATCCGTCGTACACCGC